>DATFLZ010000132.1:0-2181 GCA_035267205.1 Solirubrobacterales bacterium
TCGGCGCCCCCGCGGGCAGGGATTCGGTGATGCGCGGGGCCACCTCGTGAGAGTCTCATATAGTCGGTTGCGATGCAGGGTCTGGGCAGCGGCGAGGAGAGGACCGGGTCTATCGCCGATCGGCGGGGATACGCTCGCAACCTGCCCGCGTATCAGCGAGATCGCCTGGGGCTCTTCCGGGAGCTGGCGCGGGAGGGCCCGGCGGTCGTCCCTTGCCGGCTCGGCAACCGTGGCTACCTGCTCAACGATCCGGCCGACGTCGAGCACGTCCTCCGCACGAACGCAGCCGGCTATCAGCGTGCGCGGAGAATGGTCGGGCTACGGCCCGTCTGGCGAGGGAAGACCAGTCTCTACACCGGTACCGGTGCGGGCCAGCAGCGCAAGCGGCGGATGATCCAGCCGCTCCTGCACGCCTTCAGCTCGGCCAAGGCCCACCGCGCCCTGGCCGGCGCCGCCGAGGCTGCATCGGCGATCGAGCCCCGGGAGGAGGTCGAGGTGGCGCCGATGATGCGAGCCCTGACCCGGCGCAGCATGCTCGACACGCTGGTTGAGCCGGGCGACGGCCGGCTCCAGGACGCGCTGACCGAGAGCGGCATCGCGCGCAAGCGGTTCATGGAGCGCCTCTTCCTCTCGCCGAGCCCGTGGCCGGAGCTCGCTCCGCGTCGGGTCAACCTCGACTACCTCGTCGCGATGCGGCGAGCGCACGGCTCGATCGAGGCCGAGACGAAGAGACGCCGCCGTAGTGGCGACCGCCCGGTCGACCTGCTCTCGGCGCTGATCGACGCACGCGACGAGGAGGGGCGGGGCCTGAGCGACCCCGAGATCGAGGACGAGGTTCTGACCCTCGCGCTCACCGGGTTCGAGAGCGTCGGCGAGGCGCTCGGGTGGACGCTGCTACTGCTGGCGCGGCATCCGGAGGCCGACCGGCGGGCGGCGGAGGAGGCCGCGGCGTGGTCCGGGGAGGAACCGCCGATCGCGAGGGAGATGCCGTACACGACCGCGGTGGTCCGGGAGGCCCTGCGCCTGTATCCGCCGACGTGGCTTTCGGGGCGCGTCGCGACCGGCGATGACCGGCTGCCGAGCGGGGCGACGATCCGGAAGGGGGAGCGGGCCCTGGTCTGCGCCTACGCGCTGCATCGCGACCCCGGGTTCTGGGCGGAGCCCGAGCACTTCCGGCCGGAGCGCTTTATCGAGTCCCCCGACACCGATCGACCGCGGTTCGCCTATCTCCCGTTCGGCGGCGGGCCGCGTGTCTGCATCGGTCAGCAGATGGCGCTCGCGGAGCTCGTCGCCGCGGTCGCCGGGTTCGCGCGCGCCCGTCGCTTCACGCCCGGCCCCGGGTCGGAGCTGCCTCCGCGTGCGGGCCTCACCCTAAGCCCGGCCCGAGAGCTGAGGCTCCGCGCCTACGAAAGGACTTCGGCACCGGCGGACGCCGGTCGAAAGCCACGGTCGACGGCGAAGCCGGTGCAGCTGCGCTGACCCTCAGCGCTCGATCAGCACATAGCGCGGATCGGCGCCCAGCCCGCCCGCGACCTGCGGCCGGCTGAGGCTGACCGGCTGCTCCGAGCGGTAGCGAACCAGCGAGAAGTGCTCGGCCTGGATCTCCTCGGCCGGGCTGAGCCCGGGAGCGGGAGGTGCCGGGGGCCAGGCGGGGTCGCTCCCCGTGCCCGGGGCGTCGATCAGCACGAGCTCGTCCACGAGCGGCATCTCGGCGGCGGTGAGCGGCACCGCGTCCGTGTACGCGCGAATACCCCGGAAGCCGCTTCCGTCCCGGGTGACGACCATCCTCGCGCCCCGGGCATCGCCCATCGCGGCGACGGCCCCTGCCCAGTCCTCGCCGTTCTTGATCTCACCGGCGGCGCTGACCGCCGCTCCGGCCGAGACGCAGCAGATCGCGACCGCGATCGCCGGCCCCAGCCGCCCGGCGGCGGTGAGCCCAAGCCCGGCGGCGCTGATCACCACCACGGGCACGATCAGCCAGATCAGGTTGCGGTCGACCAGGTAGTCCCAGCCGCCGATCGCGAGGAGCAGGCCGAGCACGAGCCCCCCGCCGACCACGACCGCGAGCGCCCGCGCTCCGCGACGCTCCTCGCCGGTGCCCCGCCTGACCAGCAGCCAGATCCCGACGAGCAGCCCGAGGGTTACTGCGACGGCAACGGCGGCTCCGGCTCCGGCCCCGAT
>DATFLZ010000133.1:0-18277 GCA_035267205.1 Solirubrobacterales bacterium
TTGCCCTCGCCGGTCTTCATCTCGGCGATCGAGCCGCTGTGGAGGACCATCCCGCCGATCAGCTGCACGTCGTAGTGGCGCTGGCCGAGGGTCCGCTTGCCTGCCTCCCGGCAGAGGGCGAACGCCTCGGGGAGCAGGTCGTCAAGCGCCTCGCCGTCGCGGGCGCGCTCGCGCAGCCTGTCCGCCTCCGCCTTGATCTCGGCGTCATCGAGCAGCTCCATCTCGGGCTCGTAGCGGTTGATCGCGTCGACGCGCTTGTGGTGCTCGCGGAACTGCTTGCTCTCGCCCATACGGAGAGCGCGGTCGATGATTCCAATGCCTCTAGCCATGGGTATCAGGCTACTAAGCCGCGCTTCGTGCCCTCACCAGCTCCCCGCGGCCGGGGCGGGCCGGGGACTCAGCCGCCGAGCGCCGTGTCGCGGCCGCGCATCCTGCCGACCATTCGCCGGGTCTGGCTGCGCTTGCGGCGGAGCTCGCGGTGTCGCTTGACCTGCCGCTTGATGTCGTCGGAGAGCTCGCGGACAGCGGTCTTCATCTTCTCGGCGGACTCCTCGGCGTGGAGGGTCACGCCCTTGAGGTGGAGCGTTGCCTCCGCGACCTCCTTCTCCGCGATCGACGGATTGGTCTCCTCACGAAGCACGATCTCGAGCTCCGCCAGCTCCGAGACCTGTCGCGCGACGCGCTGGAAGCGCTTGTGGATGTACTCGTGCAGCTCCCCGGTGACCTCAACGTTGCGGCCGACTACCTCGATCCTCACGGTTCCTCCTCTACCTCGCTTGCGCCGGCCCCATCCTATGCCCACGCGCAAGTCCTGATTCCGGCCTGGGCGTCCGGGCGAGCACGGCTGCGGACACCGACTCGGTGCCGCCCGCACGCAGGACCTCGGCGCACGACCGGAGGGTCCCGCCCGTCGTGAGAACGTCATCGATCAGCAGGACGGATCGGGGAGGCTCCGCGGTGAGTCTGAAGCGGGGCGGATCGCCGAGCCGGGCCTGCCGCGGCCGGCCCCGCTGGCGACGCGCGCCGATCCGGGCCAGCGGTGATGCGAAGGCGATCCCGAGCGCCGCCGCGAGCGCGGCTGCGAGGCTCTCAGCCGGATCGATACCCCGCACCAGCGAGCGGCGGCGGCTCGCGCCGACGGGCACCGCGACCAGCCCTTCCGCGAGCGGGCCGACGGCCCCGGCAAGCAGGTCGGCGGCCACCGGCGCTGCGCGCGGGACCCCACCCTGCTTGAGCGCGGCGACAAGGCCGAGCGCCGGCCCCTCGTACGCGGTCGCGGCGGCGATCCCATCGATGCCGGGAATCGGGGCCGCGGCACGCGAGGCGCTGGATTCGAGCCGGATCCGGCACCGCCCGCAGAGACCAAGCCTGGGCGCATCCTGCTCGAGCCGGCGGCAGCCGATGCATCGTGGGGGCGCGAGCAGCGCCACGAGCGCGCGGGCGGCCTCCGGGATCCCGATCGACGGCGTCATGGGACAGAGGATCAGGCGTGGCTCCGCACCGGACAAGACCCACCTGTGCCGATTGCGTCACGTGCCGCCGGCGCCGGTGCGGCCAGGCGTGCGTGGGGACTCTGAGGCAGGTTCTAAGACTGGCCGAAGACGATCTTTTCCACGGCGGCGGTCTCGGCCTCGCAGCCGATCACGGCAGGCGCGGTGCCAAGCGCCGTGTCCGGGTCCTTGAGGCCGTGGCCGGTCAGCACGCAGACGACGCTTTCCGGTGGCGGGACGTCCTCGTGGGTCGGGAGACCGTGGGCCAGCACGCCCGCCACCGAGGCCGCCGACGCGGGCTCGCAGAAGACGCCCTCCTCGGCGGCGAGGAACCTGTACGCGTCGAGGATCTGCTCGTCGGAGACCGCCGCGACCCTGCCCCTGGAGCCGGTGAACGCCGCCATTGCCTCCTCCCAGCGAGCCGGGTTGCCGATCCGGATCGCGGACGCGACCGTCTCGGGGTTGGCAACCGGCTCGCCCGAGACGAGCGGCGCGGCGCCCTCGGCCTGAAAGCCGTACAGCACCGGATCCTCGCCGTACTCGGAGAAGCCCCGCGCCCACGCGGTCACGTTGCCCGCGTTGCCGACCGGGATCGCCAGCGCGGCCGGCGCCTCCCCGAGCTCGTCGCAGACCTCGAACGCGGCGGTCTTCTGACCCTCGATCCGGAATGGATTGACCGAGTTGACCAGCTCGATCGGATGCGAGCCGGCGAGCTCCCGAACGATCCGTAGCGCGTCGTCGAAGTTGCCGCGGAGGGCGACGACGCGAGCGCCGTGGATGAGCGCCTGCGCGAGCTTGCCGATCGCGATCTTCCCCTCGGGGACGATGACCGCGCCCCGCAACCCGGCTCGCGCCGCGTACGCCGCGGCGCTCGCGGCCGTGTTCCCGGTCGAGGCGCAGATCACCGCCTCGGCCCCCGTCGCCACGGCTCGGGAGACGGCGACGGTCATGCCCCTGTCCTTGAACGAGCCGGTCGGGTTCGCACCCTCGAACTTGAGATAGGCGCGCGCGCCGATCCGCTCGCTCAGCCGAGGCGCGGGGACCAGCGGAGTCGAGCCCTCGCTGAGCGACACGACGGGATCGCCCGGGTCGATCGGGAGGTGCTCCCGGTAGCGCTCGATCAACGGGACCGTCATCGCGAGCGGGGCTGAGATGCGGCCGGCGCCGGCACGGTCACTAGAGGTACTCCTTCTCGATCACGCGGATCGCCCGCGGCGGCGACCGCAGGAAGTCGAGCTCGCCGATCTCGGCGACGGCGGCGTCGAAGCGCTTCTCGCGGACCCGGTGGACGACCATCACCAGTCGGGCGTCGTCGCCGAGCCCGCGCTGGACCACGCTCTTGACCGAGATCTCGTTGCGCCCGAGCACCTCGGCGATCGCGGCGAGCACGCCGGGGCGGTCGGCCACCTCCAGATGGAGGTAGAAGGAGGAGTCGAGATCCTGGTGCACCTCGAGCGCCGGGCCCGGGACGTGCACCGGCGCCTCGCCGGCGAGGATCGAGACGACGTCGCCGAGCACGGCCGAGGCCGTCTCGATGCCACCGGCCCCCGGGCCGGACATGGTGATCTCGGTAATCGAGGGTGCCTCCACGGTGACCGCGTTGAAGGCGCCCTCGACCGGGGCCAGTGGGTGGCCCGAATAGAGGAAGCAGGGGAAGACGCGAACGCTGATCCCGTCGCCGTGGCGCTCGGTGACGCCGAGCAGCTTCAGCGAGAGGCCGAGCTCGCGCGCGTAGGCGATGTCGTCAGCGCTGATCTCGGTTATCCCCTCGTAGGAGACGTCATCCAGAACGACCGGGGTGTCGAACACCAGGCGCGCGAGGATGGCCATCTTCGCGGCGGCGTCCGCCCCGCCGACATCGTCGGTCGGGTCGGCCTCCGCGTAGCCGAGCTCCTGGGCGCGGGCGAGGACCTCGTCGTAGCCGGCGCCGGTGGCGGCCATCTCGCTGAGGATGAAGTTGGTGGTCCCGTTGACGATCCCCGAGATCCGCTCGACCTCGAGCGCTCCGAGGCTCTCGGTGACCACCCGGATCACCGGAATCGCGCCGGCGACCGCGGCCTCGAAACGGAGCTGCACACCCGCCGCGCGAGCGGCCGCGAACAGCTCGTCGCCGTGCTGAGCGACCAGCTGCTTGTTCGCAGTCACGACCGGCTTGCCCGCGGCGAGCGCCTCGAGCGTGTACTCCCGCGCAGGCTCGATCCCCCCGATCAGCTCGACGATGACGTCGGAGCCGGCGAGGATCTCCGCGAAGTCACCCTCGTTGCGGCGCAGCACGCCGCTGATCTCGGGCCGGCGGCCGGACATCGCCTCAACCGAGGCGGCGCGCTCGGTGAGCAGCTCGGCGAACGCCCCGCCGACCGTTCCGCGCCCGAGCAGGCCGATGCGTGCGGGCGACGGATCAGACATCCCGGGCCACCAGGTCCTCCCACGTCTCGCGCTTGACCACGACGCGGGCCTCGCCCTCGGAGCAGAAGATCACCGGCGGGCGGGGCACGCCGTTGTAGTTGTTGGCCATCGCGTGGCCGTAGGCCCCCGTTGCGGGAGTGACCAGCACATCGCCCACCCTCGGGTCGGCGAGGTCCGCGTCGCGGACGAGGACGTCGCCCGACTCACAGTGCATCCCGGCGATCGTCGCGACGCGATCCGGCACGGCCGCTGCGCGGTCGGCGATCACGGCCTCGTACCGGGAGTCGTAGAGCATCGGGCGCAGGTTGTCGGACATGCCCCCGTCGACGGCCACATAGGTCCGGACGCCGGGGATCTCCTTGACCGTCCCGACCCGGTAGGCGGTGATCCCTGCGTTGCCGACGAGCGAACGGCCCGGCTCGATCAGGATCCGCGGCGTCGGGTCGAAGAGGCGCTTGATCCCGGCGGCCTTGACCTCGACGTAGCGGTCGATCGAGGGCGGCTCGTCGGCGGCCCCGTACGCGATCCCCAGGCCCCCGCCGATGTTGATGATCTCCGGCTCGAGATCTCGGGCGAACTCGGCCAACGCCTCGATCGCACGGAGATAGGGCTCGAGCTCGAAGATCTGCGAGCCGATGTGCGCGTGCAGGCCGACCAGCTCGAGGTGACGGGACGCAGCGACCTCCTCGACGGCGCGCGAAGCGAGACCGTCGGCGAGGCCGAAACCGAACTTCGAGTCGAGCTGTCCGGTCTGGACGTAGGAGTGCGTCGAGGGCTTGATCCCGGGCGTCAGCCGGATCAGGACCCGTTGGGGCCGGTCAAGCAACGCGTCGGCGCGGCGGATCTCGTCGAAGGAGTCGAGCACCAGGCAGTCGACTCCCACCTCGAATGCGTAGCGGAGCTCGGCCTCGGTCTTGTTGTTCCCGTGCATGTAGATCCGCCCGGGGTCGAAGCCGGCGGCAAGGGCCATGTGCAGCTCGCCGCCGGAGGCGACATCGACCGAGAGGCCCTGCTCGCGGCAGAGCTCGTAGATCGCGGTCACCGGCGCCGCCTTGCTGGCGTAGAGAACCTCCGCATCGACATCGTGGGCCTCGAACGCCTGCACGTACGCGCGGGCCCGGCTGCGGATCTCGTCGGGCGCGTAGATGTAGGACGGAGTGCCGTGCTCGGCGGCAACCTCGACGACGTCGCAGCCACCGATCTCCAGGTGCCCGCGGCGGTTGACCCGGCTACCCGCGGGGTAGACGGGCGAGGCGGCGATGGGGTCGGCACGATCCGCGCTGGGATCGGCCGCGGAGGTCGTTGATTGCCCGGAACTCATACAGCCCGCATTCTCACAGCCCCCGGGAATCCGCGGCACCGCGGGGGCCGGGCCGCGGTGTGGCTATGGTCAGACGACGGCCGCGCGGCCGGTGGCGACCATGAGCAGAACCCCCCTGCCGACACCGAAGCAACCCGACGAGCGGGGCTCCCACGCGGGCCGCGACTTCTGGCTCTGGCTGCCCGACGCCCCGCCACCCTGGCCGGCGATGGTGATCCTCCACGGCGCCGGCTCCGCCAAGGAGAACCACGCCGACTTCGCCAGGCTCTGCGCCGCCGCGGGCTGGGCCGCGCTCAGCTATGACCAGCGGGGCCACGGCGAGGGGGCCGACCCGATGGCGCCGGCGGCGCTCGCCGATGTCGGGCGCATGGCGCGCCTGCTCGCCGAGCGCGACGAGGTGGATGAACGACGCGACTGCGTGCGGGGATCGAGCATGGGCGGCTTCCTCGCCATTCAGGCAGCCGCCAGCAGCGCCGCGATCGCCGGCGTGATCGCGATCTGCCCCGCGAGCGCCGAGGGCCTGCGCCGGGGCCTGCGCAGCGGGGAGCTCGAGATGCGCGCGGACGTCGATGCGCTCGATGCCTGGCTCGGTGAGCACGATCTCACCGATGCCGTGGGTGGCCTCGAGGGGAAGCCGCTGATCCTCCTGCACGCACGCGGCGACGATCGCGTCCCCTACACCGACAGCGAGGAGCTGTTCGCCGCCGCATCGGAACCCCGGAAGCTCATCATCCTGCCGGGCGGCACCCATCGCTCGGTGCAGCACGACCCTGAGCTGCAGGGAGTCGCTCTGCGTTGGCTGACCCGCGCGCTCGACGGGCGCTAGGGAGCAGATCGTCGACGGCGGCCGCGAGCGGGCCGCGAGCGGGGCGCGGCGGCGCGCTAGAGGTAGCCCATCGGGTCGGTCGGATTGCCGCCGACCCGGATCTCGAAGTGGAGGTGATCGCCGAAGCAGTGGCCGGTGCAGCCGACGTTGCCGATCACGTCACCCTGCTTGACGCTCCCCGAGGTGATCGCGAAGCTCGAGAGGTGGGCGTAGCAGGAGGAGAGCCCGCCGCCGTGATTGATGCAGGTGTAGTTGCCGTATCCGCCGTAGGGCGCAGCGAGAGCGATCACGCCATCCTTGACAGCGCGGATCGGCGTCCCCGACGGCGACGCGATGTCGATGCCGGCGTGCAGGCGGCCCCAGCGCTGTCCGAACGGCGAGACGACGGGGCCGTTTACCGGCCAGATCATGTCTCCGGAACCGCCCTGGATCGGGCCGGCGGGAAGCGTGGAGGGGGCCTCGGGCGAGTCCTGAGCCGCAGCGGCGGCGAGCTGGGCCTGGATCTTGCCCTCGAGGTTTTCGATGTCGCCCTCGAGCCTCTGGATGTCGCCCTTGACCTTGCCGAGGGTCTGGCGGCTCTGGCTCCGGGCGCTGGCGAGCTTGGCCTCGCGATTCTCGAGCGCGACGCGGGTCCGCTCGAGCTCACGGCGCTTGGCCGCGATCGAGTCGCGAACCTCCGTGATCCGGGTGACCGTCGCGCGGGTGTCGTTGCGGAGCTCGCGGACCCGGGTGACGATGTCGGCGTCCTGGGACTCGATCCGCTCCAGGTACTCGTACTGCTCGAGTACTGCGTCGAAGCCGTCCGACTCGAGCACGACGGTGAGCGCATCGGGCTCCTCTGCCTTGTAGATGGCGACCAGCCGCTGGCGGAGGATGCGCGCCGAGCGGGCGAGCCGCTCGCGGAGGATGCGCAGGTTCCGCTCCTCGAGCTTGAGCCGGGCCTCGGCCTCGTTGAGCTCGGCCTGGACCTTCGCCTCGCGGTTGCGGAGCGACGCCACCTGGCCGGTGAGGGTGTCGATCTTCTTGCTGTAGCCGTCGATCTCGCTGGTCAGGACGCCGCGCTTGTCCTTGGCGCCCTCGAGCTTGTTGCGCTTCTCGCTCACCTGCCCCTGAAGGTCCTGTGCGATGGCGCTGACCGACAGGCCGAGCACGGCTACGAGCAGCAGGGCCGCGCCCGTGATCAGGGGCAGCCGCCGCGGCAGGGAGCGCTGGAAGGTGTCGGGGGGCTCAGACATCGGAAGGCGTTCGGGCACCCGAGGGGGCGTCGAAGTCGGGGCAGAGTAGCACCCTCAACCCCTATTGCAAGCGTTTCCTCACACATTCCCCTCCCCTTGCAAGCGAATTTGCAGGGAAAACACGCCTTTGCGGGCCGTTTGGGCCCTATTGCAAGCTTTGCGTAAGGGACGGGGCGCTCCTTAGGGGCGGGTGGGGCGTGGCCCGCGAGCTTCTTCCGCACGAGCGAAGCGAGATGCGAGCGAGTGGGTCATGCCGGACCCGCCCCACCAGCAACGAGGGGACCCTCAGCCCGTGACTACAGGCGGGCCCTCCGAAGGCTGGACCAGTACCCACCCCTGGCCGCTGAACCCGACCTGGATCGACTCCCCCGAGCCCATGCCGATCAGGGACTTGGCCTGGACGTCCGTCTTTACGTTGGTCGTCACCGATCCCGACCAGGCGATGGCGGCCTGGGGGTCGGCGAAGGTCGGGGCCTCGCCAACGTCGAGCAACACGGGCTCGCCCTCGCTGACCAGCGCAACCTGTCCGCTGCCCTCGAGGTGAACGTTGAACAGGCCGCCCGCGAGCATCCCGGCCTTCCCGCCCTTGACCTTCTTGATGTCCCAGTCGATCCCGGTCTCGAAGGCGAGGACGTTGCGGCCGTTGACGGTGATCGAGTCGTTCTCGAGGTTGACCACGTGCACGAGCATCGCGCGCTCCGCGAGAAAGACCTCGCCGTTACCGCTCGCCTTCATCAGGCGGAGGCTCTCCCCGGTGGCCGCCTTCTTCAGCAGCCGGCCCATACCGCCGCCGACGTGCTCGAAGTTGACGTCGCCCTGGTAGGCGACCATCGCCCCGTTACGGGCCATCACGGTTGCCTCGGCAAGCTCGATCTTGAGCAGGCGGGGATTCTGGACGGTGAAGCCCTCACCCGTCTCCCGCTCCTGGAACTGGTCGAGTGAGCCTGCGATATCGGTCATCTGGATCTCCTCCGGCTGGTCGTGGGCGGCAGAGAATACGCCGCGGCAGCGGGCGCCCGGCCGCGCCCACGAAGCTGGGCCATGGCCGCCCCGTGCTAAGACTGCGGACGTGTCGCGACGGATCAAGCTGCCGCGTCTGCCCGGGCGGGGAAAGACGACGGGAGACAGGGGCGAGAGCCCACAGGAATCCGATTCCGCGTCGGGCGACCCGCCCAAGACGGAGCAGGCGACCAGCGCCGACTCGACGCCGAAGCCGGACGCGACGGGGGCCGGTAGCGGGGATACCACGCCGATCACGCTCGGGCCGCCCGACCTCGACGCGGACGAACCCGGCGGCGAGGGCCCACTGTCCCAGCTCCAGCGCCCGGCGCTGATCGCCTCGGTCCTGCTGCTCGTCGCCGCCGCGGGCGTTGGTATCGGCTATCTGATCTTCGATGAAGGCGGCGATTCGGCACCCCCGCCCGCCGTCGCACCGACCGCGGTGATCGAGGCCGCACCCGAGCCCGAGGCGGCCGAGGAGATCGGATTCCCCGCCTTCGCTACCCAGAACACGACCCGCGTCGGCGGCCCGGACTCGGTCGCGGTCGCGGCCGGTGTCGCGCTGGCCTCGAGCCCATCCGTCGGTGGCGTCGGCGGCCCCGAGGTGGTCACGATCGCGCCCGAGGACTCCTGGCAGGCCGCCCTGGCGGCCGGCTCGCTCGCGGCCCGGCCGACCGGAGCGCCGATCCTGCTCGGGCGGCCCGGCGAGATTCCGGGCTTCACGGCCGAGGCGCTCCGGGGCCTCGCGCCGACCGGCTCTGAACGGGGCGACGGCGTGCAGGTCGTCGCGATCGGCGGCGTCGCCTCGCCCGATGACCTACAGGCGGTCGAGCTGACCGGGGACGACCCGGCCGAGCTCGCGAAGCTGATCGACCGCCAGCGCGGGCGACTGAGCGGGGTCGAGAACCCGCCCAGCATTCTCGTCACCAGCGCCGAGCAGGCTCCCTTCGCGATGCCGGCCGCAGCGTGGGCGGCGCGATCCGGCGACCCGATCGTCTTCGCCGACGGCGATGAGGTCCCGCAGGCGACCATCGACGTGATCGAGCGCCATCCCGACGCCCGGGTCTACGTGCTCGGCCCGGAGTCGGTGATCGGCAAGAAGGCGGTCAGGCAGCTCGGGCGCACGGCCGGGCGGGCAATTCGGATCGCGGGACCCGACCCGATCACCAACGCCATCACGTTCGCCCGGTTCGTCGATGGCGCGTTCGGCTGGAACATCAACGACCCCGGTCACGGCTTCACGATCGCCAACACCGACCGTCCCGCCGACGCGGGCGCCGGCGCGCCGCTTGCCGCCGGGGGCAAGCCGGGGCCGCTCCTGCTCACCGACTCGGCGACGGAGATGCCGCGGGAGCTCCGCAACTACCTGCTGGACACAAAGCCCGGGTTCACCGACGACCCGACCCGCGCGATCTACAACCACGTCTGGCTGCTCGGGGACACCAGCGCGATCTCGCTTGATTTCCAGGCTCAGGTCGATGAGCTGACGAGGCTCGAGCAGGTCAGCCGGGGCGCCGGCGTCCCGGAGTTCGACGCGGGCCAGGACGAACCCGAAGCGGAGGTCGACCCCTCCCGGCTGAAGCCCGACGCGCCCTGATCCGAGCGGAGGTGCCGCCCGGCGCGAGCGGCGGATAGTCTGGTGCTGACGATGAGCGAAGCCGAGAGCGCCCAGCGGCTGGATCCGAACCGACGCGTGACGGTCGAGGACATCCGCGCGCTCGCCGGCCCCGCCACGCCGCACTTCGCGCTGCAGATCCGCAACCGGATCGAGCGGCTGATCGCGTCGCTGGACGAGCAGGATCCCGCTCGCGCCGAGGGGCTCCAGCAGGTCCGGCGGCTGACCGCGCTCGCCGACAACACCGGGGAGCCCCGCGGTCCCGGGCCCGGCAGCCCCTTGTAGCGTGAAGCAGCTCGCTCCCGACGTCTGGCAGCTCCGCGGCTTCCGCAACGCGATCAACGTCTACATGATCGAGGACGTTCTGATCGATGCCGCGACGAAGCTAGCCGGCCGGCGCGTGCTCGGCGAGATCGAAAGCCGCCCGCTCTCGATGGTCGCGCTCACGCACTGCCACCCGGACCACCAGGGCGTCGCGAAGAAGGTCTGCGAGGCCCGTGGCGTTCCGCTCGCGTGCCACGCCGACGATGTCGACGCGATGGAGGGCCGCGCCCCGGTGCAGCCCGCCAACCCCGACCACCCTCTCAACCGCCTGATCTCGGCCGCCTGGGCGGGGCCGCCCCACGAGGTGGGCCGGGTGCTCCAGGAAGGGGACGAGGTTGCCGGCTTCCGGGTCGTCCACGCTCCCGGGCACGCCCCCGGCGAGGTGATCTACTTCCGCGACTCCGACCGGGTCGCGATCTGCGGCGACGTCGTCAACAACGTCGACCTCGCGACCGGCCGCGTCCGGGTGGGCGAGCCGCCCGACCTCTTCACCCTCGACGTGGCCGAGAATCGGCGCTCGATCCGCAAGCTCGCCGAGCTCGAGCCGACCCTGGTCCTCGCCGGCCACGGCCCTCCCCTGCGCGACGTCGCGGAGCTGGAGCGCCTGGCCGGAAGTCTCGGCTAGCCGCGCTCGAAGTCGATCGAACGCGGCTCCGTGAGGGCGCGTCCGCGCACCGTCAAACGCGCTCGATGAGCGTCCCGGTGCCGAGGCCGCCGCCGCAGCACATCGTCACCAGGCCGGTCTGCTTGTCGTCCCGCTCCATCTCGTGCAGCAGCGTGGTCATCAACCGGGCGCCGGTCGAGCCGAGCGGGTGGCCGAGGGCCATCGCGCCGCCGTTCACGTTGACGCGGTCCATGTCGGGCTCGTGCTCGCGGTACCACGCGGCGAGCACCGAGGAGAAGGCCTCGTTGACCTCGAACAGGTCGATGTCGTCGATCGTCATCCCGTTCCGCCCGAGGATCTTCTCGGTCGCGGGGATCGGGCCCGTGAGCATGATCACCGGGTCGACGCCGACGGTGGTCTGATCCACGATCCGCGCGCGCGGCGTCAGCCCGAGCGCCTTCGCCTTGTCGGCGCTCATCAGCAGGACCGCGGCAGCGCCGTCGGAGATCTGTGACGAGTTGCCGGCCGTGATCTTGCCGTCCTCCTTGAACGCGGGCTTCAGCTCGCTGAGCTTCTCGAGCGTCGTGCCCGGACGGATGCCCTGGTCGGCCACGTGGGTGTCCCCGTTGACCTGCATCGGCACGACCTCCCGCTCGAAGCGGCCCTCCTCGGTGGCCCGCTGGGCGAGCTCATGGGAACGGACGCCGAGCTCGTCCAGCTCGGAGCGGGGGATCTCCCACTTGTCGGCGATCATCTCGGCCGAGAGGCCCTGCGGCACGAGGTCGTACTGCTCGCGGAGCGCCTCCGAGAACGGCATCCCATGCTCCTCCATGACCTTGAAGCCGTCACCGAAGGAGATGTGCCCCATGTGCTCGACGCCGCCCCCGACCGCCACGTCGTGGACGCCCGAGGCGATCAGGGCCGCCGCGAAGTTGATGCCCTGCTGGGCCGAGCCGCACTGACGATCGACCGTGGTCGCCGCGGTCTCGATCGGCAGGCCGGCCTCGAGCCAGGCGTTGCGGGTGATGTTGGTGCTCTGCTCGCCGAACTGCTGAACGCAGCCGCCGACCACGTCCTCGACCTCGGACGGATCGATGCCCGAGCGGTCGATCAGCGCGCTGAAGGCGCTCGCCAGCAGGGTCGAGGCATGCATGTCCTTGTAGTAGCCCTTCTCCTCGTGGCCGCGACCGACCGGGGTGCGAACCGCCTCGACGATGACGACCTCACGCCCGCCGAACTTGCCATCACTCATGCTCGAAGCCTTTCCTCGCGTTCACTGTCGTTGCCATGACCGATACGGGAGCGAGCGTAGCCGATCGACTGGCCCGTCAGCCAGGGTGCCTCCGGGGCGGCGGACGCCGACCCCCTCGGGCGTGATAGCAAGCACTCCCCGTGAGTTCTCCAAACGGCTATCTCAGCCCTGCAGTGGCAGGCAGCGGCGCAATCGCGTGCGGCGTAGCCGCCTGCGCAACCGCGCTCGGCGAGGTGCGCCTGCTCGCGCGTAGCGACCAGTCGGCCTGGCGCGCCGAGGAGCGGATCGAGCAGCTCTGCGCAAAGGTCGAGGGCGGGGATTCGGGCAACGCCCGGGTCACGACCGATGTCGCCGAGCTGGCCGGCTGCGATCTGGTCGTCGAGGCGATCGCCGAGCAGGTCGAAGCGAAGGTCGCACTCCACAGCACGCTGGCCGAGAGCTGCCCCGACGCCGATCTGGCGACCACCACGTCGTCGCTGGGGATCAGTGACCTCGCGAGCCGCATCGGCGAGCCGGGCCGCTTCTACGGCCTCCACGTCTTCAATCCGGTGATCAAGATGGAGCTGATCGAGCTCTGCCTCCCGGATCAGCTCGACGACGGCGTCGGTGAGCGGGCTCGCGCCTTCTGTGACGCCCTCGGCAAGCGCGCGGTGGACGTGCCTGACGAGCCGGGCTTCGCCGTCAACCGCCTGCTCTTTCCCTTCCTCTTCGACGCGGTCCGCCTGCTCGAGCGGACCGCGATGCCACCCGAGGACATCGATGCCTGCATGACCCTGGGAACGGGTCAGCCGATGGGGCCGCTGAAGCTGCTGGACTTCGTCGGCATCGACGTCGCCGCGGCGATCGGCGACAGCCTGCACGCGGACAGCGGCGAGCCCGCTCACCGTCCCCCGGGCCGCCTGATCACGATGGTCGGCGACGGCCACCTCGGTCGCAAGGCGGGCCGAGGCTTCTACACCTACTAGGCCGGGAGCGGCGGGCTCAGCCCGAGCGAGCCGCCGGCGACGACTCGCGGTCCGGCCGCTCCCGATCGGGGCGATGCCGCGCCCGCTGCCCGCAGCGGTCCCAGACGACGTCGGCCTCCGAGACGCCCTGAGCGGACGCGGTCGAGGTCACCTCAGCCCAGGGGAGCTGCGCGTCGGGGAGCTCATCCCAGCGGGCGAGCTCGAGCGCCTCCAGCGCCCGGGAGAGAGCCGGACCGAGGTGCTCCTCCGAGCGCAACAGTGCCTTCAGTACCTCAAGCTGTTTGTCGCTGAAGCGGACATCCCACATGAGCGACTCCTTCCTCTCTCCGAATGTGCGCAAAGCTACGAAAGCCTGCGGACGGAGCCGTCGCGGGCGAGGGTCCCGGGGTCAGTCGTCGTCGCCCGCGTCGTCGTCCCGCTCATCGGCGACGGGCTCGGGCTTGACGATCGCGTGGATTCGGAGGGCGACGATCCGGTTCTCGCGCACCGACTCGACGCGGATGGTGTGCCCGTCCGCGGTGATCGAGTCGCCGCGCTTCGGCAGTCGCCCGAGCTCGCTGAAGACATAGCCGCCGATCGAGTTGTAGGCGTCGCTCTCGACCGGGAGCTCGATCCCCGCATCCTCGAGGTCGCCGAGCGAGACGTGGCCCCGCACGTACCAGTCCCCGTCGGTGAGCTTGCGGACGGAGTCGGCGCGCGGATCGGTCTCGTCCTCGATCTCCCCGACGACCTCCTCGAGGATGTCCTCGACGGTCGCGATCCCGACCGTCCTGCCGTACTCGTCGACGATCACCGCAATCGAGCTCCGCTGTCGCTGCAGCTCCGCGAGCAGGTCGTCGAGAGGCTTGGTCTCGGGAACGATCGGCGCGTCGCGGATCGCGGGCTCGACCGAGGCGTCGGGACCGGCGTTCATGTAGAGCCGGGCGAGCGAGTTGTTGTGAACGATCCCTCGCACCCGGTCCGGGTTCGCGTCCTCGATCGCGACGAGGCGCGTGTGGCCCGAGGAAACGCAGCGCTGGAGCGCGTCCTCGACGGTGTGGGAGGAGTCGACCGTGACCACGGCCGGGATCGGCGTCATCACCTCGCGGGCCTCCTGCTCGTGGAGGTGAAAGACGCCGGAGAGCATCGTCGCCTCGTTCTCCTCGATGTCTCCCTGGCTTCCGGAGGCGAGGATGATCGCGCGCAGATCGTCGGCGTTGTGGTGCTCCTCGATCCGCTCGGGGTCGACGCCGAACAGGCGGACCATCGCGTTCGAGGCAACCGAGAGCGCCCATGTGAATGGGGCTGAGATCCAGCGGAACCAGTTCAGCGGCCGCGCGATCAGGCGGGAGGTCCCCTCGGCGCGGTTGATCGCGACCATCTTCGGGACCTGCTCGCCCACCGTGATGTGCAGGGCGGTGGCGATCGTGAAGGCGAGGCCGACCGAGATCACCACCGCCGTGCCCTCGCCGACCGGGCCCTCGAGCGCGGGCTCGATCAGCGCCGCGATCGCGGGCTCGCCCAAAAAGCCGATGCCCAGGGACGCCATGGTGATGCCGAGCTGGCAGGCCGCGAGATAGCGGTCGATCCGATCGAGCTGGCCGATCACCGCGGGCGCACCGCGGGCGCCCTCCTCCGCGAGCGCCTCGATCCTGCCCCGCCGGACGCGGACGAGCGCGAACTCGGCCGCGACGAAGAAGCCGTTCACGAACACGAGGACGATCAGCGAGGCAAGCGCGAGGGCTGTCACGAGCCGCTCCGGCCATCAGCGAGTTTCCGGCACACGGGCCGGCTTTCGATCGGCGCGGCCCCACTCACCACGAGAGGGCCGCTGCTGATACTTCGAGGAAGGTCGTCGTCATTCATCGGCGACGCGGTCAGGCTAGCAAGCACCTGCGGAGCCGCTGCGGGAACCCGGGGGGCGTGGGCGATACCTTGGGGGTGTGGATCAGCAGCGGACGCCCTACCTCGACGCCCTCACTGATCGGGCGAGGAGCGATCCGGGTCGCTTCCACATCCCGGGACACAAGGGCGGCCGCGGCGCGGACCCGCGTCTGCGCGAGGCCCTCGGCGCGGCGGCGCTGCGCCTCGATCTTCCGGCCGGTCTCGAGGGCATCGACATCGGGCCGGATCCGGCGGCGACGCCGTTCCAGCAGGCACAGGACCTGGCCGCCGCGGCCTGGGGGGCGCGGCGGAGCTGGTTTTTGGTCAACGGCGCCTCCGGCGGGAACCACGCGATCTGCATGGCCCTAGCGCACCTCGGCGACAGCGTCGTGGTGCAGCGCAACGTGCACTCATCGGTGATCGACGGCCTCGTGCTCTCCGGGCTCCGGCCGGCGTTCGTCGCCCCCGAGCTGGACGGCGAGATGGGCGTCGCCCACTGCCTGATGCCGGCGGCGCTCGACCGGGCGCTAACCGAGCCCCCGGGAGCGGTGGCCGCGTTCGCCGTCTCCCCGACCTACTTCGGCGCGGTCGCGGACATCGCCGCCCTCTCGGAGGTCGCGCACTCCCACGATGTGCCGCTCGTCGTCGACGAGTCCTGGGGGGCACACCTGGCCTTCTCCGACCAGCTGCCGGCCAACGCGCTGACCCGTGGCGCCGACGTCGTCCTCAACTCGGTCCACAAGCTCGGCGGGAGCATCACCCAGTCCGCGATCCTGCATCTCGGCTCCGAGCGGATCGACGTCGCGATCGTCGACCGGGCGGTAACGCTCGTGGAGTCGACCAGCCCGAGTGCCCTGCTCGCGGCCTCGCTCGATGCGGCGCGTAGCCACAACGCCACCCAGGGCCCCGAGTTGCTCGCGGAGACGATCGCCTCGCTCGAGCAGCTGCGCGAGGCGGTCCGGTCGGTCGAGGGCCTGGATGTCCTCGACGAGGGGATCGCCGAACACCCGAGCGTCCACGCGTGGGATCCGCTGCGGCTGACCGTGGACGTGCGCGGCACCGGCGCCACCGGGCACGCGATCGCCTCGCACATGCAACAACACGCCAACGTCTGGCCCGAGCTCTACGCCGAGAACGTGGTCGTCGCGGTGTTCGGGATCGGCGAGCCCGTCGCGGAGACCGGCGCCCGACTGCTCGCCGCGCTGAGCGCGGCGGCCGCCGAGGTCGGCGCCGAGCGCGATGCGCGCAAGGTCCAGTTCGCCCCGCCGCCTCCCTGGGGCCCGACGGAGATGACTCCGAGGGCCGCCTTTCTGGGGCCGCAGGACGTGGTCGACTTCGACGCAGCCGAGGGACGGATCGCGTCCGAGTCGCTCGCCGCCTACCCGCCGGGCGTGCCGAACGTGCTGCCCGGCGAGCGGCTGACCCGGGAGACGCTCGACTACATCGCCGACTCGTTGGCGAACGGCGGACAGGTCCGGGGCGCCAGCGACCGGAGCCTGCAGACCATCCGCGTCGTCCGTGAGGGCGGGGAGTCCTGATGGCCGACCCCGCGCAGTCCACCCCCAGGATCAGCGGCGTTCGCAGCTTCGCGCGCCGTGAACACACGAGGGACCTCAACGGCGTGAACGCGGCGATCGCCGGAATTCCGTTCGACACCGGGGCGAGCTACAGAACCGGGGCCCGCTTCGGGCCGGAGGCGATCCGCTCCGCCTCGGTGCTGCTGCGCGAGTGGGACCCGATCCTGGAGGTAGCCACCCTGGAGGACCTCCGGATCGTGGACTGGGGCGACGTCGGCCTGACCCCGGGCGACGCCGAGCTCGCGGTCAGCCAGATCGCGGAGCAGCTTGCTCCGATCGCGGAGTCAGGGGCGGTGCCCCTGGGCCTCGGAGGAGATCACCTGGTCGCGCTCGGGGAGCTGCGGGCGCTGGCGGCCACCGCGGGGCCGCTCGGGCTGATCCTGCTCGACTCCCACGCCGACACCTGGGACGCCTATATGGGCCAGCGCTTCTTCCACGGGACGCCGTTCAAGCGGGCGGTGGAAGAGGGCCTGATCGACCCCTCTCGATCGCTGCTCGCCGGCATGCGGGGGCCCAGCTACTCGGCCGCCGACCTCGAGGACGCCCGCGCGCTCGGCTTCGAGGTGCTGCCCTATCCCGAGCTCGCCGCCGGCGGCGCCGATGCCTACGGTGAGCTCGCCCGCGAGCGAGCCGGCGACGGCCCCTGCTTTCTCAGCTTCGACATCGACTTCGTCGATCCGGCCTTCGCACCCGCGACGGGGACGCCGGAGGTCGGTGGCCCGAGCAGCGCCGAGGCGCTCGGCTACGTCCGCTCACTGCGCGACATCGACTTCCGGGGATTCGACGTCGTCGAGGTCAGCCCACCGTATGACGGCCCCGGACAGGTGACCTCGCTGCTCGCCGCGAACGTCGCCTACACGATGCTGGGCCTACTGGCGCTCCGCCGGCGCGGCTGAGCCCGGACTCGCCGAATCGCCACCGTCCTCGTCGTCCTCGGCGAGGATCGAGGCCGTGATCCCGGCCGCGAAGATCGCGGCGACGACGCCGAGCGAGGCGAGCGGGGAGATGTGGATCAGGTCGGCCTGCTCGAGCGCGAGCTTGATCGCGATCACGCCGAGGACGACCGCGATCGTCTGGTCGAGGTACTGGAAGCGCTCGATCAGACGGTCCACGAGGATGATCAGCGCGCGGAGACCGAGCAGGGCGAAGACGTTTGCCGTCCAGATGATGAAGCTGTCGCGCGTGATCGCGAAGGCGGCCGGGATCGAGTCGATCGCGAAGACGATGTCGGTGAAGATCAGGCCGACGAAGCAGAGGAAGATCGGCGTCGTATGCAGGGACCCCCCGGTGCGGGTGAACCAGCGGCCGTCGGTCTCACCGGTGTCGACGGGGAACACCCGCCGCACCGCCCGGATCATCAGGTTGTGCTCGACGTCGATCCCTTCTTCCATCCCGCGCCCGATCCGCACGGCGAGGATCAGCAGGCCCGCGGCGAGCACGTAGATCAGGAAATCGAAGCGCTCGAGCAACTCGATCCCACCGAGGATCGCCAGCCCGCGCATGACCAGCGCGAAGATGATCCCGAGAATGATCAGGCGTGGACGATGCTGCGGCGGGACCTGGAAGTAGGTGAACAGGAGCAGGAAGACGAAGACGTTGTCGAGCGAGAGGGAGCGCTCGATCAGGTAGACCGTCGTGTAAAGGACGGCGTCATCGGCGCCGCGCTCGACCCAGATCACGACCGCGGCAAGCATCGCGAGCATGAACCAGCCGACCGACCACCAGGCAGCCTCGCGGAACGTCGGCTCACCATTGCGGCCGAACAGCTTCAGATCGCCGAAGGAAGCCACGACGATCACC
>DATFLZ010000134.1:0-13886 GCA_035267205.1 Solirubrobacterales bacterium
GCTTCACCCTGTTCGTAGGCGCCCTCCCCCTCGAGGGCGGCTCCGGCACCCCGGCCCGGGTGCTCGCGATGCTGGACGAGGCGGGTTAGCGCCAGCCCCGCCGGCACTTCCAGCGGCCGATCGTCCTGACCTTGAGGGCGCCGTTCGCGCGCTGGGTGATCTTGACCTTGCGCACGCAGGTGAACTTCCGGCCCTTGCGGCGGTCGTAGTTGCGGGCCTTGCAGCGGTAGCCGGCGCCACGGGCCTTGCAGTTGCCCGCCGAGTAGCGGCGGCAGTCGCGGAATCTGCGGCACTGCCTCTTCGAGTACTTGAGGGCCTTCCGCTTGGCGTTGGCGGCCGTCGGCCCGGAGGGCGCGGGCGTGGGCGGGCCCGGCGGCGGGCTCGCGCCCGAGCCGACGACGTCGATCCCCGTGAGGGCCAGGATCCCGTTGCGGACCGAGGCACGGATCGGGTTGGCGGCGAGGCGACCGTAGACGGCCGCCGCCTGCCCGCAGGGATCGGGGCCGAAGCTGGTGTCGCCGACGAGGCGGTACCCGCCGCCCGCCATCGGGACGACCAGCGGGCCGCCGCTGTCGCCGTCGCAGGTGTCGCCACGGGGCGGCCCCGCGCAGACCATGACGTCGGGGTGCAGGCTCTGGCCCTGCTCCTGCCGGCAGTCGTTGTCGGAGACCATCCGCACCTGTGCGACGTGCAGGGCGTCGGGGTACCCGCCGCCCGTCGGCACCGTGGAACCCCAGCCGGTCACGTACGCGGTCCGCCCGGGGCCCCAGAGGCTGCCCTCGGCCGGGCCGGCGATCTTGATCGTCGGCGACGGCGACGGGGAGGCCAGCTCGAGCATCGCGACGTCCCAGCGAGTGCTCGCCGGCTCGTAGAGGTTGTTGCCACCGCTGTCGAAGAAGCCGTAGACGTCGACGACGTCGACCTCCTGGCCCTCGTCGGAGCTGAGCCGCGTGCGGCCGCTGACCACGGCGACGCTCCCCGGCGGGTCGTATGAGTCCGTGTCCTCGTTGAAGAGGCAGTGCGCGGCGGTGACGACGAACGTCGGCGTGAGGAGCGAGCCCCCGCAGTACTGGCGGTCGTAGGCGCTGCCGCCGGTCGACGGGTGGTAGGTGATCGCGACCTGCCAGGGCCACTGCTGGATCGTCGTGGGATTACCGTCGATGATCCCCTCTTCCGGCGAGGGGCCCGAGCGCGCCGCGCGCGTACGCGGCTGCGGTGAGCTGCCACCGCCGACCGGCTGCATGAAGACGCCGGGGGCGACCTCGAGCCGCTCGCTCGGACCTGTCCCGGCCGCGTGTCCGCCCGCCGGCAGCGCCAGTCCAAGGGCCGAGACCAGCACCCCGACCGCCGCCCGCGCGATCAACCTCCCCTTGCCCATTTGAAGCGGATTCTCCTCGAGCGTGGACGCGATGTCAAACGGCGGCCGGTCGGCACCCGTCGCGCATGGCTAGGGACCGAACTCCCTCGCAACGTCGCCGCCGCCCGCGGCCCCGCCGGAGCTGGATGAGCTGCCGCCCGACCCTCCGCCGCCACCGCCCGAGGCAGCGGCAGGCAGGCCGAACTCCTGCTGTTCGGGAGCCGCGGCCGGAGCCGGGGACGAGAGCGGGGCCCCCTCTGCGGCGACCGGCTCGGCGGCCTCCTGCTCGACCTTCTTCCTGGAATCGCCCCCTGATCCCTCGCCGCCGCCCTTGCCGGTCCCCCGGCCGGGCTCGGCGATCTGGATCGCGTCGGGAGTCGGGGACGGGGTGAGCTCGCGGTCGACGCGGACGCGGCGGTCCGGGGGCCCGTCCGGTGCGGGCTCATCTCCTCCAGCCCCGGGGGCAGGAAGCACCCCGGTCGCCACGCAGGCGGTCGCGGCGACGGATGCTCCGAGACACGCGATCGCAGTCTTGCCGGCGACCCCGATGCCGGCGAGCTTGGCAGCGAGCCCGGCGCCGGCCGCGCCGGCGCCGCGGGCGCCACCTGAGCTCGCCACGGCGGTGACCGTCGAGCCCGCTCCCTCCCCCGGCCCGCCGGCTCCGGCGACCGTGTGCTGGGCGCGATCCGCGAGCGCCGCGAGACGGTCGGAGAGCGAGAGGCGGTCCTCGGCGAGGGCCCCGGCCACGCCGGTCCAGGCGGCCCCGGCGCCGAGGTCGTTGAGACCCTCGGTGAGCCTGCCGACGAGCCCGGCGCAGTGGCGGCAGTGGCCCAGGTGCTCGGTCGCCTGCCGCTCGAGCTCGGGATCGGCGGTGCCGGCGACGTAGTCGCGGATGATGCTCTCCCGCGAGCGACACCACTCGCCGCTCTCGGCCTGCCCGAGCCGCTCGATCATCTGCTCGACGCCCCGCGTGATCTCCTTGCGGTACGCGCGCGGCGAGAGACCGTCGATGAGCGAGCAGACCTCCTTCGGCTGCAGGCCCCAGCCGTAGCGCAGCAACATCACCGCGCGGCGTCGTTTGGGGAGGCTCGCGAGCACGTCACGCGCGAGGGAGCCGCTCTCATTTCCGACCGCGCGCTCCTCCGGCGACGGCTGATGGGAGTCGCTGAGCACCTGGGCATGGGCATCCTCGAGCGCGCTCGTCGGCTTCCGACGCCTGCGGCGCATCTCCTTGCTGGCGTGGTTGGCGACCGCGGTCAGCAGATAGGAGCGCAGCTCCTCGTCGCTCATCTTCTCCGTGCGGCCGCCCAGGGCCGAGAGGGTCGCGGTCCAGGCGTTGGCGTAGATGTCCTCGATCTCCTCCGGGCCCAGGGCCGAGCCGAACGCGCGCGCGATCATCGCCCTCGCCGGCTTGCGGAGGTCCTCGAACAGCACCGCGCAGCGCTCGTCCCAGCTCGCCGCCGCGGGCGCCCGGCGGAAGCCGGACGGGCGCGCGCGGGCCCCGCCCGCTACGGGGACTCGCTCGGCTGCTGGCGGCGTCGTTTTCCGGCTCACCGTCCCCCCAACCCCGGCCGGCCCGAACGTGCCCCCCGTCCGGGTGTCAGGAGCGGATCTCGAGCACGAGCAAAAGCGATCGGGGGCATCGCCGAGAAGCCTAAAGGCCGGCGATCGCGATGGGCGCCGGTTCCCCAGCCGGGAACGACCGGCAGGCGCTCAGCGGCGGCGGACGACCCTGCGCACCGCCGCCCCGGGCCGGCGGACGAGCCCGCGCGCGCGGGCCAGGCCGAGGTCGCGCTGGCTGAGCTCGACCGAGATCGCCAGCTCCGCGCTCGCGATACCCAGATAGATGAAGGTGACCACGAACGAGCCGAACAGCCAGGCGGCGTCGCCCAGACTGCGATCGACGAGCGTCGCGGCGCCGAACGCCAGCCCGACGGCCGCGATGTGCAGTCCGGCCGCGAAGATCGGGTGCGAGGAGTCGGGATGGATCGGCGGGGCGATGATCGCCTCGTCCGCGCCGCGCGCCCGAGGCGAGAGCGCCGAGAGCAGTCCGAAGGCCGCGATCGCGCCGGCGACGAATGCGAACGCCTCCCAGCCGCTCGGCAGTCCGCGCAGGCTGATCAGGTAGGCGCCGGAGGACCAGATCGTGACCGTGTAGCCGTAGGGAACGACCGCCGAGCGCAGGGTCTTGTCGAGGATCTGGCCGTAGCGCCGCCGCGCGCCGCGTAGCACGCTGACGTCGATCGGCGTCGGCGTCGGCGCCGATTCGACCTCCTGCCTCCCGGGGCCGGATTCGTGCATGCAGGCAGTCTATTCCTGGAGGGTCGACCCGACTAGGATTCCGCGCATGGCCAAGGTCCACCATCTCAACTGCGCGACCATGTGCCCCTACAGCGCCAGGCTCCTGGCGGGTGAGGGCGGCTGGCGGGAGCCGGCGAAGCTGATCTGCCACGTGCTCGCGATCGAGTCGAACGACGGGATCGTGCTTGTCGACACCGGCCTCGGGACCGCGGACTGCTCGAATCCGGCGCGCACCGGCGGGCTATTCCGCGTGAGCACGCGGCCCCGCTTCGCCGTTGAGGAGACGGCCATCGAGCGCCTCCGCGGGCTCGGCTTCGCGCCCGCCGACGTCCGCCACATCGTGCTGACCCATCTCGACGTCGACCACGCCGGTGGGCTCGGCGACTTTCCCGACGCGCAGGTCCACGTCTTCCGCACCGAGATGCAGGCCGCGCTGAATCCCGGGGTCAGGGAGAAGCTCCGCTACGTCTCCGAACAATGGGCCCACGGACCCGCCTGGGTTCCGTACGAGACGGCGGGCGACAGCTGGTTCGGATTCGAGTCGGTGAGGGCGATCGAGGGTCTCGACGTCGAGGTCGCGATCGTGCCGATCGCCGGCCACACGCGCGGGCACTCCGCGGTCGCCGTCCGCTCGGGGGACGGCTGGCTCCTGCACTGCGGCGACGGCTACTTCCACCGCGCCGAGATGGAGCAGCCCCCGGAGCCGCCCCCCGGGATCAAGCTCTTTCAGTCCGTCGTCGATCTGGACCGCAAGCAGCGGCTGGCCAACCAGGACCGCCTCCGCCGGCTCAACTCCGAGCACGGCTCCGAGATCGAGATCTTCTGCGCTCACGACCCGCTCGAGCTCGAGCGGCTCCAGGCTCCCGCCGGGAGCTAGAGCGCTCGAGCGGACCGTGGCATTCCGGTGTCGCGGTGCAGTCGCGCGGGCCTTCAGCGGCAGCGCCGGGGGCTGAGCCCGCCGGCCGCTCTCCGGATCCGGGCGCCGGCTGGAGCGCGCGGTGCGCGGCGATCGCGACGCCGATCCCCGCGAGGGCGCCGAGCGCCAGCGCGGCCCGAGGGCTCGCGGCCTCGCTCAGCCAGCCGCTGATCGGGCCGCCGATCGGGGTCGAGCCGAGGAACACGACGGAGTAGATCGCCATCACCCGGCCGCGCATCTCCGGCGCCGCCGCGAGCTGCAGGCCGGAGTTGATCGCCGCAGCGAACACCACCGCCGCCGCGCCAAGGAGCGCCAGGGCGGCCATCTCTAGCTCCAGCGTGGGCGCGATCGCCGCGGCGAGACCCGCCGCCGCGAAGCCGGCCGCGCCGGCCGCCACCACGGGCGGCCCGAGCTCGCCACGGGCAGCAGCAAACAGCGAGCCCGCGATCGCGCCGGCGCCCATCGCGACCATGAGCAGCGAGTAGGCGCCCACGTCCCCGCCGAAGCTGAAGTGGGCGAGCAGTGGCAGGATCACCTGGAAGTTGAAGCCGAGCGTGCCGAGCGCCGCCATCAGCAGCAGCGGCACGCGGAGCCGTGGCGTGCGCGCGACGTAGCGCAGAGCACCGCCGATGCCATAGCTGTCCTGGCGCGCCGGCCGCGGCGCGAGCTCCGCCGTCCGCATCGCCGCCAGCGCCCCGATCATCACGCCGAAGGTCAACGCGTTGAGGGCAAAGCAGAGCGTCACCCCCCAGAGCGCGATCACGACGCCGGCAACCGCGGGCCCCGCGATCCGGGCCGAGTGCACGAGGGCCCCGTTGAGGGCGACCGCGTTGACCACCCGCTCGGGGCCGACGAGCTCGATCACGAACGCCTGCCGGGTCGGGTTGTCGACCGCCAGGACCAGGCCGCGTGCGGCAATCAGTGCGTAGACGATCCAGAGCTCGACGGATCCGGTCAGGGCCAGGGCGAACAGCGCGAGCGCCGGCGCGGCCATCGCCACCTGTGTGACGATCAACAGCCGCCGCTTGTCGAAGCGGTCCGCGAGGGCGCCACCCCAGACCCCGAAGAGGAGGATGCCGGTGAACTGCAGCGCCGTCGCGATCCCGACGTCGAGGCCGCTGCCCGTGAGCTCGAGGATCAGCCACAGCTCCGCGACGATCTGCATCCAGTTGCCGGCGAGCGACGCGAGCTGCCCGCCGAAGTAGAGGCGGTAGTTGTGCAGGGAGAGGGCCGCGAAGGAGCGCCTGGCCAGCGCGCTCACGCGCGCTCCCGCTCGAGCATGCGCTCGAGGATCTCGGAGGCGCGCCGCAGGGTGGCCAGGTCGCGCTCGCCCAGCTCCCCGAGCCCGCGGGCGAGGTAGGCGGTCTTGCGGCCGCGCAGCCGCTCGAGCGTCGCGCGGCCCTCCGCGGTGGCGCTGATCAGCGCACAGCGCCCATCGCTGGGATCCGTGCTGCGCTCGGCGAGCCCCTCGTCCTGAAGCCGCGAGATCACCCGGGCGGCGGTCGGCCGCTTGATCCCCTCGATCTCGGCGAGAGCGCTCGGCGTGAGCGGCCCGAGCCGCTCGACCGTGGCCAGCGCGGCGAGCGTCGAGGGGCCGAGCTCGGAGCCCGCCGACTGGCGCAGGCGACGGGCGGTGCGGGTGATCGCGAGCCGCAGGCGCTGGGCCTGCTCGGTGATCTCGGTCGCTTCGGTCACTGCGGTGGTGGCGGTCATCCGCACTCCTCTTTCTGCTGAGCCCTGCCAGGGTCGTTAGCGTTGCTAGTTATCTTAGCTAACTATCTCCCCTGCGTCAAGCCGCAGCGCCCCCGCCGGCCCCAGCCGGCCGCCGGCCCCCTCGGCCCCGCCGGCCGCGCCGCACTCGCCCAAAACCGGATAGCCCCCCGGATCCGGTGGGCTATCCGGATCTCACCGTCCTGATGGGGCCTCAGCCCTTGTCGCGGCAGTAGGCGATCGCGGTCACGTTGCCGCCAGCCTGCATGCCGACGAAGCGGCTGACCCACCGCTTACCGTCCGGGTAGGAGCGGTCCGCGAGGATCAGCGCAAACGGATTGAAGCTCTGGAAGTCGGCGACAAAGCCGCCGCTCCACAGCTCGTTCCGCCGCTTGCAGCGCGGCCTCAGCTCGAGGGGCGCCTGGTCGACCGCGACGCCCTTGACCCGCTCGGTCTTCAGGCCGGGCCTCCGCTTCGCGCAGCGGGCGTAGGCGACCAGCTCGCCGCCGACCGTTCCGGAGTTGTTGTACGCGCTGAGCCGCCACTTGCGCCGGCCCTTGCGGCGCGACTCGACCGGGATCACCTCGGCGCCCGTGTCGAGCGCGAACGCTGAGGCGTCGAAGCCGCCGGCGATCGCCTCCCTTCTGGGCGGGCAACGCAACGTGGCCTTGCGCTGCTGCGCCGGGGGCACGCGAATCACTTCGGTCAGGGTCTTCACCCGCGGATTGGTTCGGGAGCACAGCGCGGACACCGTGAACGTCTCGCGCTCCCCGCGGAAGTTCGCGGCCCGGGCGCGCCAGCCCTTCCCGCCGGTGGGAAACGAGCCGAAGAACGCGACCGTCGCGTTGTCGTCGTGGCGCCACGGGCTGTCGTTGCGGAAGCCGCCCGAGACGAGGTGGCGCTTGCGGCCCTTGCATTTGACCCGCTTGCCGGCCGCCTCCCCGGGCCCGAGCTCCGCGGAGCGGCTGCTGCGCTCGCCGAGCTTTGCCTCGGAGGCGGCGACGCCGGCCAGCACGACCGCCAGCACAGCAGCAAGGGCCGCGAGGGTCACGGGTATGCGCGGGACCCGCTCAACCATCGCGCAGCGCGGCGAGCCGCTCGATCGTGTGCAGGCGCTCAGCGGGGTCGGCGTGAACGGGGACCGCGATCAGCCGATCGATCCCGGCCTCGGCGTAGCGCTCGAGCCCCTCCCGCACCTCGCGCTCGTTGCCGAGCAGGCAGACGCGGTCGAGCAGCTCGTCCGGCACCGAGTTGAACGCCTCCTCCTTGCGGCCGTCGAGGAACAGCTCCTGGACGGTGTCGACGACCTCGCCGTAGCCCATCCGCCGGGCGAGCTCGCCGTAGAAGTTGAACCGCTTCGAGCCCATCCCGCCGAGGTAGAGGGTCATCCGCATCCTCGCGCCGCCTCGGGCGGTGTCCAGATCGCCGTCGATCGCGACCTGCACGGTCGGCGAGACCTCGAGATCCGCGCGGGTGCGGCCCGAGGACTCGAAGCCGGCCTCCAGGTGCTCTCCCCACATCGACTCCCAGCCGGCCGGGTCGAGGTAGGCGGGAATCCAGCCGTCGGCGATCTCGGCGCAGAGCTCGACCGACTTGCGGCCGATCGCGCCGAGGAACACCGGGATCTCGTTGCGACGCGGGTGGAAGTTGAGCTTCAGCGCCTTGCCCTGGCCGGTCGTGCCCTCCCCCGTCGCCGGCAGCGTGTAGTGGGGCCCGTAGTGCTCGAGCGGGCCCTCGCGCCGGAGAACCTCGCGCACGATCCCCACGTACTCCCGAACCCTCCCCCACGGCTTGCGGTAGGCGACGCCGTACCAGCCCTCCGAGACCTGCGGACCGGTCGGCCCGAAGCCGAAGATGAAGCGGCCGCCGGAGAGCTCGTCCAGCGTCGCGCCGGCCATCGCCGCCGCCGCGGGCGGCCTCGCCGGCGCCGGCATGATCGCTGCGCCGAGGCCGATCCGGCTGGTCTGTGGCGCGAGCCAGCCAAGCATGGACACCGCGTCGGAGCCGTAGGACTCGTTGACCCAGACGGAGTCGTAGCCGGCATCCTCCGCGGCGCGAACCTCGTCGATCGCCTGCTGCCCGCGGGGGCCGGAGCGCAGGTGGACGAGCAGATAGCCGAGCTCGATCTCGATCACCGTCACATCTCAGCAGACACGGCCGGGGGCCGCGGGTTGCGGCGGGCGGCCCCGCGAGCGGCGATGCCCGTGAGTAGGAGGGAGTCAGGCGGGCTAGCCGGTGGACGATCCGGGGGGATCCAGCCGGCGCCTGCTCCCGGGGTGCGCCCCGGTCGCTCGGTCGCTCGGCGGCAGGTGCCCAGCGGACCGGCGGCAAATGGCAACCGCATCGCCCAAGGTAGGCCCTCGCTCGGACGCTCCCGGAGCGGCGAGAGCCCCCAGAACAAAGCAAGGCCCCCGGCGAACCGGGGGCCTCAAAAAAAGTGGGTACGAGGCGGCCCTGGTGACCTGCCTCGCGCGTAGCCTTCGCGCGTTCAAGTCTTCGGGGCCGCTTTGAGAGCTTCGCTCCGACTGGCTTCCGTGGAGTTGCGGCTCTCTCTCGTACCGCGTCAACGACACTAGCCGAGCTCCGCGGCGCCCGCAAACCGTGATCCCGCAATTTGGGGGGACAAGCCAGGGAAAATGGGCCGCTCGGGCCAGTGCGTAGTATCGATGGGACGCAGATGGCCGACGCCGGCACCGAAGAAGAGCAGCAGACACCCGCCGAGGTCGCGGCGGAGCAGCTCGGCCCGGCCAAGGTCGAGGCACTCGGCGAGTACCTCGACGGCGAACACGCCGAGGTCCGGCGTCGCAGCCGCGAGCTGCTCGAAGGCGGCGGCTTCGAGATCCCCGACCACGACATCGCTCCCGGCGAGTACCGCGAGCTCGTTCTCGAGTGGACGAAGAAGCTCGCCGACGAGGGACAGACGACCCTCGGCCTACCCACCGAATACGGCGGTGGCGGCGACATCGGCGGCTCGATCGCCGCGTTCGAGACGCTCGCCTTCGGGGATCTCTCGCTGCTGGTCAAGACCGGGGTCCAGTTCGGCCTCTTCGGCGGCGCGATCCTCCACCTGGGCACCGGGCGCCACCACGACGCCTACCTCGCCGACATCGCCTCGGTCGAGCTCCCCGGCTGCTTCGCGATGAGCGAGTCGGGCCACGGCTCCGACGTGCAGTCGGTCGGGACGATCGCCACGCTCGACCGCAAGACCGACGAGTGGGTGATCGATACCCCGACGGTGGCCGACCGCAAGGACTGGATCGGCAACGCCGCCGAGCACGGGCGGGTCGCCGTGGTCTTCGCGCAGCTGCTGATCGGCACCGAGAACCACGGCGTCCACGCGTTCGTCGTCCCGATCCGCAGCAACAAGGGGAAGGTCCTCGACGGCGTGACGATCGAGGACTGCGGGCACAAGCTCGGCCTCAACGGGGTCGACAACGGGCGCCTCTACTTCGACAGCGTTCGGATCCCGCGGACCAACCTGCTCGACCGCTACGCCCAGGTCAGCGAGTCGGGGGAATACACCTCCCCGATCGAGAATCCCACGGGCCGCTTCTTCACGATGGTCGGCACGCTGGTGCAGGGCCGCGTCTCGGTCGGCGGCGCCGGGCTGTCGGTCTCGAAGTTCGCCATGACCACCGCGGTCAAGCACGCCAACGGGCGGCGCCAGTTCGGCCCACCCGGCGGCGGCGAGGAGGTGCTGCTCCTCGACTACCGGGCCCACCAGCGCCGGCTTCTGCCCCTGCTCGCCCGCACCTACGCGCTCCACTTCATCCAGGCCGAGCTGGTCGGCGATCTGCACTCGGTGTTCAGCGGCGAGGAGCGGGACGAGGAGGCCCGCCGTCAGCTCGAGACCCGTGCAGCGGGCGTCAAGGCCTACGCGACCTGGCACGCAATCGAGTGCCTGCAGACCGGGCGTGAGGCCTGCGGCGGCCTCGGCTATCTGACCTCGTCCGGGTTCGCCTCGCGCAAGTCCGACGCCGAGATCTTCGCCACCTTCGAGGGCGACAACACGGTTCTGCTCCAGCTCGTCGCCAAGAGCCTGCTCACCGGCTACCGGGAGGAGTTCGGCGATCTCGACCCGCTCGGAATGGCCGGCTTCATCGCCTCACAGGTGATCGAGCGATTCGTCGAGCGCTCGGCCGCCCGCGAGCTCTGGGGACGGATCTGGGACCAGGTGACCCCCGACTCGGAGGAGGACGGCGACCTCAACCACCGCGAGTACCAGCTGGCGCTCTTCGCCTGGCGCGAGGACCACGTGCTCTCGAGCGCCGCGCGGCGGCTCAAGGGCGGGATCGACGAGGGCTACGACCCGTTCGACGTCTTCAACGCGGTGCAGGATCACGTGCTGGTCGCCGCCCGTACCCACATCGACACCCAGATCCTCGAGGCCTTCGACCGGGGAGTGGAGGCCTGCCCCGACCCCGCCAACAAGGCATTGCTGCGACGGGTCTGCGACCTCTATGCCCTGAGCGTGATCGAACAGCACCGGGGCTGGTACCAGGAGCACGGCCGGATCTCATCGACCCGCTCCAAGGCCGTGATCCGCAACGTCAACACGCTCTGCGACGAGCTCCGGCCCCACGCCGGTGACCTCGTCGAGGCGCTACGCGTCCCGGCCTGCGCGCTGCCCGAGTTCGGGCCGAGCGGCATCAAGGGCTGAGGCCGTCCTGCTCCCGGGGCAGTAGCTCGAACTCGAGCGTCTGGAAGCGGGCCCCGGCGAGAGCCTGATCGAGCTCCGCCTGATCGGAGCGCGGCCCCCCGAGGAGCCGGCCCGCGACCGCCAGCGGCACCCTCTCCGCCGAGAACGGCCACGGATCCACCTCGATCACGACCGGCCCGCTGCCGATCGTCCCGACCTCCTTGATCCGGAGCGTCGCGCCGCCCGCCTCGCCCGGCACCCCGCCGAAGCTCTCGGGGACGCGTGGCATGCACAGCGCCAGCGAGAACGCGTCCCAAACCTCGAGGAGCTTGCGGTTGGCCTCGAGCGCTGCCTCGCCGAGGTGCGGCTCGCAGGCCTCGACCGCAGCCGCCGACGCCCTCAACTCCTCCTGGAGCGAGCGCTGATCCCGCTCGAACTCCTCGATCCGCACGCGCTCGTCCTCTTCGAGATCCGCCTTGCGCCTGTACTCCAGCAGGTGCAGCCCGTGCATCGAGACGAGCAAACCCGCGTAGGGATTCTCGGCGCCGACCTGTCGCGGGCCCCGCTCCCAGCACTCGATCCAGCGCCCGAGCGGCATGTGCATGAAGTCGCGCGGGAGGCCCGAGTCGGGATCCAGCTCCGGCGCCTCGTCGAACGGATCCATGCCGTTGTCGTGAAGCTCCGCCGCGAGACAGGTCGCCTGGCGCGGGGCCGGTGCCGGGAAGTCGAGGTTCCCCCACGCCCTCGCGAGCTGCCCGGCCAGGGCCGCGTGCTGAGTCTGCGGAATGCAGAGGTAGTCCGACTCATTCCCCACCGTGTGCTCGCGCACGACCACGGCGCGCAGAGTATCGGGCGGTGGGGGCCGCCGCCGGGCTACGCTGAGACCGATGACCTTCCTCGAGGCCGATCGCTACGCGGAGATCCAGCGCGAGGTCCCGATCGCGTGCGTCGACCTGCTCTGCGCCTTTCCCGAGCGCGCCGCGGCCGGCGAGCCCGATCTCCTCCTGATCGAGCGCCGGGATGCCGAGGACCGCAGCGGGATGCTGAACCTCGTCGGCGGCCGGATCCACCACGGTGAGAGCCTCGAGGAGGCGGCCATGCGCCACCTCCACGAGACGCTCGGCGACGGGGTCATCGCCGAGCCCCGCGACTGGGGGCGACCGGAGTGGGTCGCCGTGTACCCGCACCGCGACGCGGGCCCGGGCCCGTACGACCCTCGCCAGCACTCGGTCTCCCCCAGCTACCTCCTGCGCTGCTCGGGCGTGCCACGGGTGGAGGCCGGCGGCGAGGCGGAGGGGCTGCACTTCTTCGCGGCGGCGGACCCGCCGCCCGGCGACCGCTTCGGATTCGGCCAGGGCGACGTGGTCGCCCGCTTGCTCGAGGCGCTCTAGGTTCTCGGCCGGTCAGTCGCGCTCGCCCGGGCCCGCGCGACGCTCGAGCTCGGCGACCACCTGCCGGAGCTCATCGAGCGCCTGCCCGCCGCCCTCCCCGATCACGCCCCGGCGCGCCTCGAACGCCCCGAGCAGCGAGCGGTAGTACCAGAGGGTCCCGTCGCGGCGGCCGGCGAAGCGGTTGAAGACCGCGTCGCCGTAGCGGCGGTGGTCGGCGAGGATCGACCGCGCGTTGTGGAGCTTGTCGGCGATCGAGACGCGCAGCTCGTCCGGGGCCTTGCCGGGAATCTGCGCGATGTAGGCCTCCTTGCGGCGGCGCCAGGGCGGCTTCGGCTGGGTGGTGGAGTCGCTGTTGGCGCGCACCATGCGGGCGACGTCCCCGCCGAACTGCGCCCGGATCTCGGCCTCGGCCTCGGGGCCGCCGCCGTCCTCGATCACGTCGTGGAGCAGCGCTGCGACGGCCTCGTCCTCGGAGCTCTCCATCTCGAGCACGATCGAGGCGACCGCCAGCAGGTGGGCGGCGTAGGGAATCTGCGTCCCCTTGCGACGGTCGTCGCGGTGGTGCTCCAGCGCGAACGCGAGCGCGCTCTCGAAACGGGGGCCGAGCGGGTGGGCGGAATCGGTGGTCACACCGACACCGTAATGGCCCGGGAGCGCCGCGCCGGCTACTCGCCCCCGGCCGCCTCGAGCTGATCGACGAGCGCGGCGAGGTCGAGCTTCTCGAGCTCACCCGAGACCGCGTCGAGCTCCCCCTTGCAGTACTCGACCAGCGCCTTGCCCTCGCGGACCAACCCGAGCGTCTCGCGGAGCTCGGCCTTGCCGGAGTCGAGCCGGGCGATGATCTCGTCGAGGCGCGCGACGGCGCCCTCGTAGGTGCGCTCGCCATCGCGGCCGGCCCCCTCGCCGGCCGGAGCCCCCGGATCCTCGCTCTGCTCACTCATCGTCGATCACCTCGGCCTCGACATCATCATCGCTGAAGCGGACGCCGAGCCGCCGCGCCGCCCGGGCCTCGCGCGCGCTGGTGACGACCTCCCCGCCCGGGCCGGAGACGACCGCGTACCCGCGCTCGAGCACCCGCTCCGGATCATGGGCGCCGATCGTCGCCTCGATCGATGCGATCCGCTTGCGCAGATCGCCGGCGCGCGCGTCGTGCAGCTCTGCCTCCCGGCGCCGCTTGAGCACCAGGCCGAAGGTCGAGAGCCGCTCCGCCCGTCCTCCCAGCGCCTTCTTCGAAGCCGCGCGGACCTCGCGGATCTTCTGATGCAGGTGGGAGCGCTCCGAGCGCATGTGCCCGGCCAGGCCGCGGGCGCTTCCCCCGAGATCGCGAGCGCGCGAGCCGACCGCGCGTCGCCCCAGCCGGCCGAGCATCGTCCCGCGCGTCGACAGCTCCGTGCGGGCCGCGGCGACGTCGACCGCGACGGCCGCCTCCGCCGCGTGCGTGGGCGTCGAGCAGGCGAGGGCGCTGACGTCGTCGATCAGGGTCCGGTCCACCTCGTGCCCGACCGCGCTGATCACCGGCACCCGCAGCATCGCCACCGTCCGGCAGAGGGTCTCGTTGCAGAAGCACCAGAG
>DATFLZ010000135.1:0-6565 GCA_035267205.1 Solirubrobacterales bacterium
CGCGAACTTTCCCTACGGGACCAAGACCGTCGCCGAGCTCCGCGCCCTGGTCGAGCGCAACACCACCTACCTGCTCGAGCGCGGCGCCAAGCTGCTGGTGATCGCCTGCAACTCCGCCACGTCCGCCGGCGCGGATACTGCCCGGGAGATCGCCTCGGGCTTCGACGTCGAGGTGATCACGGTGATCGGGCCCGAGGCCGAGATCGCCGCGGCGATCAGCGAGAGCGGCCGGATCGGGCTGATGGCCACGCCCGCGACCGTCGAGGGGGGCGCCTACCGGCGGGAGCTGCAGCGGGTCGGGCGCGGGCTCGACGTGACCGAGGTGGCGGCGCCCGATCTCGCGCCGATCATCCAGAACGGCTTTCCCTTCGACGAGGGCGTTGTCGAGACCGTCCGTGGCTACTGCGTGCCGTTGAAGCGCGCCGAGGTCGACACGCTGATCCTCGGCTGCACCCACTACCCGCTGGTTGCGCCGATGCTGCAGCGGATGCTCGGGCGCGACGTTCGCCTGGTCACCGCCGGTCACGCGATCGCGGCCGAGGCGCAGCGCATCCTGGAGGCCCGGGGCCTCGCGGCCGAGGGCCACGAGGAGGGCACCTACCGCTTTCTCTGCACCGGCGACACCGAGAGCTTCCGCGAGCTCGGGACCCGCTTCTTGCAGATGCCCCTGGGCAGGGTCGAGCGGATCGAAGTGCCGTAGGCATTCTGGACCACTGATCGGTGGCGCCGAGCTCGTGCTCCGCGTCCCGCAGATGTGCCTCCCGGTGCGGTGACGGCTACATTTCCCCTTGTGAGCGAACCGACCCTCGAACAGATCCAGGCCGACACCAAGGAGGCGATGCGCGCCGGCGACAGGCAGCGGACCGCCGCCCTGCGGATGATCGCGGACGCGGTTCAGAAGGCCGCCAAGGAGGGAGACGGCGACGCCGTCTCCGTGCTGCAGAAGGAGCGCAAGAAGCGGCTGGAGGCCGCCGACGCGTTCGCGAATGGCGGTCGCGAGGAGGCCGCCGAGAGCGAGCGCGCGGAGGCCGAGATGATCGCCGCCTACCTGCCGGCGGAGCTCTCGGACGACGAGCTCGCCGAGCTCGTCGGCGAGGCGATCGCCGCCACCGGCGCGGAGGGGCCGCAGGCGATGGGGCAAGTCATGGGTGCGGTGATGCCGAAGGTCCAGGGCCGGGCCGACGGCAACCGGGTCAGCGCGGCGGTCCGGGAGCGGCTCGGCGCGTAGTGGCGCGGAGGCAGTTGACGATCGACAACGAGGTGGCCGCCGAGCTGGCGGGCTCGGGAGATGCGGTGCTCCGGCGGCTCGAGGACCGGCTCAGCTGTGACGTTTACCTGCGTGGAAACGTGATCACCCTCGATGGCGCGGAGGACGCCCTCGGCGACGAGCAGTCGATCGTCGAGGAGCTGGTCGGCCTGGTCGAGCGGGGCGAGGGCCTGGGGCCCGAGACCGTGGACGCGGTCAGCGGCGCGATCGCGGATGGGGTCGAGCCCGCGGCGATGCTCGGCGACGCCGTCTGGCGCCACCGCGGCACCAAGATCGCGCCCCGGACCCCGAACCAGAAGCGCTACGTGGACTCGATCCGAGAGCACACCGTCACCTTCGGGGTCGGGCCCGCCGGCACCGGCAAGACCTTCCTCGCGGTCGCCGCCGCCGTGGCCGCCCTCGAGGCCCGCGACGTCAGCCGGATCATCCTCACCCGGCCCGCGGTCGAGGCCGGCGAGCGCCTCGGCTTCCTTCCCGGCGACCTGCAGGCGAAGGTCGACCCCTACCTACGCCCGCTCTTCGACGCCCTCTACGACATGCTCGACCCCGAGCGGGTCAACGAGTACTTCGAGCGCGGCGTGATCGAGGTCGCGCCGCTGGCATTCATGCGGGGTAGGACGCTTAATGACTCCTTCGTCATCCTCGACGAGGCCCAGAACACCAGCCCCGAGCAGATGAAGATGTTCCTGACCCGGCTCGGCTTCGGCTCGCGGATGGTCGTGACCGGGGATATCACCCAGATCGATCTGCCGGCCAACCAGCGCTCCGGCCTGATCGTCGTCGGCGAGATCCTCGAGGGCATCGAAGGCGTCACCTTCATCCGCTTCGGCGGCAGCGACGTCGTCCGGCACGAGCTCGTTCAGCGGATCGTCGCCGCCTACGGAAAGTTCGCCGAGCGTGGCGAGGAGCGGGGCGGTCAGTGATGGGCATCGACCTCGGCGACGTTCCCACCGAGTTTCGCGCCGCGGTTCGCGCGACGCTCGCCACCGCCGGCGTCGAGGACGGCCACCTCGCGGTCGAGCTCGTCGACGAGACGCGGATCACCGAGCTCAACCACGCGCACCGAGGTCGCGAGCGGCCGACCGACGTGCTCTCCTTCCCGATCGACGGCGCCGGTGCCGAGCCGGCCGGGCCGCGTGAGCTCGGTGATGTCGTGATCTGTCCGGGGCACACCGCCGACCTCACGGAGGCCGTCGTCCACGGCGTGCTCCACCTGTGCGGGTACGACCACGAGGCGGACGCGGGGGAGATGCTCGCGCTCCAGGCGCAGATCCTCGACGGGCTGCGGGTCGAGCGATGACTCCGTCCGGCGTCCACATTCGCGAGGCCCGCTTCGGCGAGGAGCAGCAGATTCTCGACATGTACGAGTGGCTGTTCCAGCCCCCCGGCGCCCGTCCGCCCGGCTTCCGGCCCGGGCACGCGCTGCAGGCGATCGGCGAGACGCTCGCCGACCGCGACGCGACGATCCTGCTGGCGGTCGAGCGGGACAGCAGGATCGGGCTCTGCTCGATCTACCTCGACCTGAACTCGATCCGCTTCGGGCGCCGGGCGTGGGTCGAGGACCTGGCCGTCGACCCGGAGCGTCGCTCGGCCGGAGTGGGGCACGCCCTGATGGACGCCGCGCGCGCTTGGGGCAGCGAGCATGGCGCCACCCACCTGGAGCTGGACTCGGGCGAGACCCGGACCGACGCGCATCGCTTCTACGAGCGCGAGTCGCCGAGTTGGCGCTCGAATCAGTACTCGTGGCTGCTCGACCCGTGAGCACCCGCGCGGGATTCGTCGGGCTCGCCGGACGCCCGAACGTCGGCAAATCCACTCTCGCCAACGCCGTGGTCGGCAGCAAGGTCGCCATCGTCTCCGATCGCCCGCAGACGACGCGGCGCGCGATCCGGGCCGTGGCCACGGCGCCCGACGAGAGCTGGCAGGCGATCCTGATCGACCTTCCCGGCGTGCAGAAGCCCCGCGACGTGCTCACCGAGCGGATGCAGGCCCGGGTGGAGGCGGAGCTCGCGGCGGCCGACGTCGTCCTGATGATCATCAACGGCGAGCAGGGCGTCGGGCCGGGGGACCGGTTCATCGCCGAGACCCTGCTCGGGGCGGATGTCGCGGTTCCCGTGATCTGTGCCGTCAACAAGGTCGACCGGCTCGATCGGCCCCGGACGGTGGAGGCGCTCGCGGCCGCGGGCGGGCTCGATGTGGTGGATGAGATCTTCCCGATCAGCGCCCGCAACGGCACCGGGGTCGAAGAGCTGCTCGGCCGGCTCGCCGAGCTGTTGCCGGAGGGGCCGCTGCTCTACCCGGCCGAGGACCGGAGCGACCAGCCGAGCGAGATCCACCTCGCCGAGCTGATCCGCGAGCAGATCCTGCGGCGCACCCGTGAGGAGCTTCCGCATGCGGTCGAGGTCGAGGTCGCCGACGTGGAAGAGCGGGACGACGGCCTGATCGAGATCCGCGCGGACGTCTGGGCCGAGTCGCAGTCGCAGAAGGCGATCCTGATCGGCAAGGGCGGGAAGATGATCCGGGCCATCGGCAGCGCGGCCCGCAAGGAGCTCGAGCAGGATCTCGGCGGACGGGTCTTCCTCGACCTGCAGGTCAAGGTGCGTGACCGCTGGCGCCGCGACGAGTCGCTGCTCGACCGGCTCGGGCTCGAGTAGCGGCGCCGGCATGTGGGCCGAACGGCCCATATGCACGGCGCGAGCGCCGAGCTAGAGTACGCGCCCGTGTCGAGGCTCCGTTCCCTTATTCGCGCGCTCCCAGCGGCGCTCCTGCTCGTCCTGCTTGCGGCCCCCGCCGCCGCTCAGGCCGACGAGGACTGCACCTACGACGACTCGACCAAGGTCGTCAGCTTCGAGTGGGATGGAGCGAGGAATCTTCAAGCCCTGGATCCGCTCATCGCGGTCGACACGACCTTCTGCGCAGACCCCATCTCGGGCACCATGGCGACCGTCAACAACACCGACACCATCGAAATCTCCGGCGAGGTGACCGGCAACCCCATCGGCAGGTTCGTGACCATCGACCAGGAGGAGGGCGCGTTCCGGCCGGGCGCAACGCCCGAGACCGATGGCGGCGAGAGCGAGATCGAGATCGAGTTCCTCGATGCGGATCAGCCGACGATCGAGATCATCGGTGTCAACGACACGGGGGCCGGCGTCAACCTCGATGACCACATCACGCTCGGCGAGGACGGCATCAACCTGAACGCGGACGAGGCGGTCGGCGATGTCGACGTCGTCGGCAACACCGGCGGGCTCGGCAGCTACGTGGACATCGACACGGGGGACGGGGACGACACGATCAGCGCCCAGGGCGGCGACGGGACCGGTGCGTCGCGCGCCTTCTTCTCCTATGTGGCCGACGGCGGCGACGGTGAGGACACGCTGGTGATGCCGGGCGGCACGTTCGGGGGCCTGGCGGTCCCGGGTCCGGGCGACGACACCATTGATGCCTCCGCTTCCACCAGCACGGGCACGGTCGTCAGCTACTCGGCCGCCACGGGCGGCGTGACCGTTGACCTCAGCGCGCAGCCGGGACCGCAGGCGGTCGGCGGCGGGGAGGGAACCGACACGCTGATCGGCCTCGGGGGCATCTACGGCTCCGCCCACAACGACAGCCTGACCGGCGACGGAACGGCCAACTCGATTGAGGGCAGGGGCGGCTCCGACACGCTGATCGGGGGCGGCGAGACCGACTTCCTCAACCCGGGCTCCGGCGACGACACGGTCGACGCGGGCCCCGGTGACGAGAGCATCCGGCTCAGCCCCGGCAACGACGAGATTGACGGCGGCCTCGGGAACGACGAGGTCACCTCCTCCGGCGCCACCGGCGGCGTCTCGGTGGACCTGGCGCTCGGCGGCGATCAAGTGATCGGCGGCGGGCTCGGAACCGACGACCTGAGCGGGATCGAGGAGGTCAGTGGGTCCGATTACGGCGACACGCTCAAGGGCACCGACGATGTGAACAGGATCGACGGTGGGAGTGGAGGCGCCGACACGATCGTTGCTCGTGGTGGCGACGACACGATCATCGCGCCCCGCAGCTTCGGCGACGAGCCGCCGGCGCTCGACGTCAATGGCGGCGCCGGCGACGACCAGATCCCCGGTACCGAGAACGCCGACGTCCAGAAGGGCGGTTCCGGCGAGGACGAGATCGACGTCACCGAGGGCGACGACACCATCGATGGCGGGGCCGACACCGATCTGCTCGACGGGCCAAGCAGCCTGAGCCTCACCGAGGGAATCTCGATCGACCTGACCGAGTCCGGCCCGCAGGTCGTAGGCACCGAGCACGGGACCGACACGATCAGCGGGATCGAGGACGTCGACGGTACCCGCCAGGCGGACACCTTGATCGGTGACAACGGGCCCAACGTGCTCAACGGCGGGTTTGGCGATGCCGCCGACGTCCTGATCGGGAGCGGCGGTGACGACGAGCTCAGGTCGACCACGCTCAACGACATCGGAGTCGAGATCGACGGTGGACCGGGCGCCGATCAGATCAGCGCGTCGAGTGGACCGGACGAGGTCGACGGCGGCACGGGCCCGGACGACATCACTACCTGGAGCGGGGACGACCGGATCGAGGCCTTCGACGGCGAGGTCGACGTGATCAACTGCGGGCTCGGCGATGCGGACGCGGTAGGCGGTGATCTGACCGATGACGTCGACAACAACTGCGAGAGCTTTACCGAGGGCAGTCTCGGCGGCGGAGGCGGCGGAGGCTCCGACCCCGCGTGCTCCGACGGCCTCGACAACGATGGCGACGGCAAGACGGACTTCCCGGCCGATCCCGGCTGTACCGGCGCGGCCGACACGAGCGAGGTCGATGCGATCGTGGTCGACGAGGCCGCCTGCGATCGTGCGAAGACGGCGGTGAAGAAGGCCAAGAAGAAGCTCAAGAAGGCCAAGAAGCAGCTCAAGAAGGCCAAGAACGCCGGCAAGAGGCAGAAGGTCAAGAAGGCCAAGAAGAAGGTCAAGAAGGCCAAGAAGCAGCTCAAGAAGAAGAAGCGCAAGAAGAAGAAGAAGTGCTGACCGGGGCGGGCTGCAGGTCGGGGGGTCTGATCCAGGGGTTCCGGGCCTAGACTTCGCGGCTCGATGATCGAGCCCGACGAGATTGCATTCGACGACGACGGCCTGGTGCCGTGCGTCACGCAGGACGCCGCCACCGGCGAGGTGCTGATGCTCGCCTACATGAACGAGGAGGCTCTGCGGCTGACGCTCGAGCGGCGCGAGATGCACTACTGGAGTCGTTCCCGCGGCGAGCTCTGGCACAAGGGCGAGACATCCGGAAACGTGATGA
>DATFLZ010000136.1:0-2051 GCA_035267205.1 Solirubrobacterales bacterium
GCAGCAGGCACGGCAGAGGGCCGAGCGCCAGGAGCGGAAGCGCAAGCAGGAGGCGAAGAAGCAGGCCAACAAGCTGAAGCCCGAGGACGCGAAGCTGACCGCGCTCTCCAACGTCCAGGTCTGCCTGGTCGGCGACGATGATGCCCTGGTCGACAACCAGGTCCTGACCGAGGGGACCGAGGAGCCCTACTCGGGGTCGAAGCGATACGTGTTGACGATCGGCGCGGGCACCGCGCGGTTTCAGGTGGGCAACGAGAAGCGCAAGCTGGAGGTCGGCGAGCCGGCCAGCTTCGTCGGCGACTCCAAGGGGATCCGCGATGTGAACTACCGCGGGCCCGCCTGCCCATGAGCGTTCGTGCCGGCATCGTCGTCACCGGCACGGAGGTGCTGACGGGGAGGACCAGCGATCGCAACGGCCCCTGGGTCTCGGAGCGGCTCGGGGAGCTTGGGGTCGAGGTCGCCCATCTCACCGTCGTCGGGGACAGACCGGAGGATCTGCGCGGGGCGCTCGACTTCCTGGCCGGTCAGGGGGCCGATTTGATCGTCACCACCGGCGGCCTCGGGCCGACCGCCGATGATCTGACCACCCAGATCGTCGCCGAGTTCGCAGGGGTCGAGCTGGAGCTGGACTCGGGGATGGAGGCGCGGATCACCGCGATCATCGAGGAGTTCGCGAAGCGGATGAAGTTCGACCCCGAGGGCGTCAAGGCAGGGACCCGCAAGCAGGCGATGATCCCGGCCGGATCGACGCCGCTGGACCCGATCGGGACCGCGCCCGGCGTCGTCGTCCGCGCGGGGGATAGCGTCGTGATGGTTCTGCCGGGGCCGCCCCGGGAGCTGCAGGGGATGTGGCCCGCGGCGCTAGCCGCTCCGGAGGCCGCCGCCCTGCTCGAGCGCACGCCGGACCTGAGGACCGCGACGATGAAGATGTTCGGCGTCCCTGAGTCGACGCTCGCCATGAGCCTGCGCGAGATCGAGGAGACCGTCGATCTGGGCCGGCTGGAAATCACGACCTGCCTGCGGCGCGGCGCTGAGCTCGAGATCGACGTGATCTACACCGACGGCGATGAGCAGCTCCTTCGGGGGCTCTTCGACGGTCTCCGCGAACGGCACGAGAGCTTCATCTACACAGAGAGCGGCGAGACCATCGACGAGCTGGTTGCCGCTGCGCTGGAGGGCCGCACCCTCGCGGTCGCGGAGTCCTGCACGGCGGGTCTGCTCGCGGCGCGGCTAACTGATCGGCCTGGGTCCTCGGACTACTTCGCGGGCGGCGTCGTCGCCTACTCCAACGAGGCCAAGGCCGAGCTGCTGGGCGTCGATCCGGCGCTGATCGAGGCTGAGGGAGCGGTCTCGCCCGGGGTCGCCGCGGCGATGGCCGACGGCGCGCTGGAGCGCTTCGGCGCCGATGTGGGCGTCGGGATCACCGGCGTCGCCGGACCCGACGGAGGCACCGATGAGAAGCCCGTCGGCTACGTCTGCATCTGCGCGCGGACAGCCGACGGTCGTGAGCTCGCGCGCGACCCGAAGCTGCCGGGCGGCCGCGGCGATGTGCGGGATCGCTCGGTCAGCGTCTCCCTCCACATGCTCAGGCGCCTGCTGCTTGGCGGGGAGCTGCCCCTGTGAGCTCGCCCGCGCGCTTCGAGGTGAGCTTCGAGCGCGGGGCGATCGACGAGATGCGCGCCCGGCTGCGGGCAACCCGCTGGCCCGAGCCGGTCGCGGGCGGTGCCTGGGACTGGGGCGTCGACCTCGACTACCTCCGCTCGCTCTGCGCCTGGTGGGCGGACGAGTACGACCCGGGAGGGCTGCTCGACCGGCTCGGGGAGTGGCCGTCGTTCCGCTGGCGCGGCGTGCACCTTCTCCACGCCCGGGGGGATGCCTCCCGCGCCGGCGGCGACGGCCTCCCGGTCCTGCTCATCCACGGCTGGCCGGGCGCGCCGCTGGAGTTCCGGGGCGTGATCGATCGCCTGCTCGAGGCGGGGCACGACGTCGTCATTCCATCGCTCCCCGGCTACGGCTACTCGGATGCGCCCGATCCGCCGCTCTCGGGCACC
>DATFLZ010000137.1:0-6344 GCA_035267205.1 Solirubrobacterales bacterium
CCGAGCGCTTCCAGGCCCACTCTCTATGCGGGCGTTACCAGCGCCCGCCGCGAACACCCAGACGTCGCCTGTTTCTCCTCGCGCGTTGACACGGGCGAATCGTCGCGATCTGGCACTCGTGGCAACACCCAGAACGGAACAGAATGCGGGTCTCGGCCCGATCGCCGCGTCGGGTCTCCCCCTGTGTCTTCCGCGACGGGTGGTTCTGCGTGCTGGAGGAAATCGCCGAGCGCAACGACTACGTGGCTAGTTGCTCCCCACGCCCCACCCCACGCCCCGACCAGGATTCGAACCTGGGGCCTACTCCTTAGGAGGGAGTCGCTCTATCCAGCTGAGCTATCGGGGCCTCGGCTGAAGAGTATTGCCCTATCGCTTGCGGATCACGTTGGATTTGGGCGCGTAGGCGGGCGGGATGCCGGGTAAGGGGCAGCTATGCGCTGGTACCTGAATCCGTTCTTCGTGCGTGACGCGGCCCGGGAGCTCTGCGAGCTGCGTCGCGGCGGCGGCCCGCGGGCCGTACAGCTCGAGGGGATCAGCAAGCCGCGCGGGTGGATCTTTCCGACCTCGGCTCCGGCCGTGCGCGTGATCGCCGCCGACGGCCGCAACTCCCTGTACGAGCCCGAGATGCCGCTCCCGCTGCCGCTCGCCTGGGGCTACCGGATCGCCCGGGCCGTCGGCGCACCGGTCGTCTCCGACGTCGATCCCGAGCAGATCGAGCTGCGCGTCGGCTGGCCGCCCGGGCGCGACTGAGGCGCGATCCGCGGGTCTATCCGGGGTCGCTGCCGTTGCCCGTGCCGTTTCCGGTGTGCTCCCGGTCCGGCAGGGGGCCGAGGCTGCGGCGGGCGGCAGCGGGCTCGGACGCCGAGCCACGGTGGGTGCGGACCGCGGCGAAGCCCAGCAGCGCCAGGGCCAAGGCGACGGCTCCGCCGAGCGGGAAGGCGACCGCGAAGAGGACGAAGAGCGCCGCCCCGATCACCCCGCCGGTGGCTGCCAGCGCGCGCGGCAGGCGGTGCGCGGCGGTGGCGCTGCCCGTTGCCGCGTAGCCGGCGAACAGCGCTGCCGTGCCGAGCACGGCGATCAGGCAGAGGGAGTAGATCGCCGTGAACGCGACCTTCGCCGCCGTCGAGCTCTCGCACCCCGGGCCCGCGCAGGCGCTGTCGAGGGTCGAGTAGATCAGGCCGGCCGGGATCAGGGCCAGGTAGAGGAAGACGAACGCACCGATGCCGGCCAGCACACGCACGACATCATCCTGACGGGGTCGACTGACCTTCTTCCTCTTCGTCCTCACCCTCGACGTCATCGTCGTAGAGGCTCTCGGCGGCGACCTGGTTGAGGCGGCGGTCCCAGAGCTTGATCTCCAGGTAGAGCTCATCGCCAAAGCCGTGCACCGCGTCGACCGCGAGCAGGCTGAAGCGGCCATCGTTGATCGCGGCCTGATCGAGCACGTCGGACTCGAGCTCGGCTGAGGCGGCGATCGCGCCCCGGACCAGCGGCCGGCCCCAGATCAGGGTCACCTCGCCGCCGCGGCCGCCATCGGCCTTCCACTCGCCGACGACGGCGTCGTTGAGGTCGATCTCCCAGTCGGGATTGTCCTCCGCGGTGACGTCGGCGAAGTCGGCGTCGGCGACCAGCTCCCCGGGCTCGCCGTCCTTGCCGCGCTCGAAGCGGATGTAGCCGAAGTACTCCGGGAGCCCGCCGTCCTCCTCGGCGGCGAAGCCGACGACCGGCTGGTAGGTCCGACCGCCCCAGGTCCGCTCGGGGAAGAAGAGCAGGGTCTCGGGATCGAGGGCCGCGCCGGCCTCCTCGGCGAGCGGCGCGCAGGCGTCGGCGAAGGCGTCGCGGAGGCGGTCCGCCCAGTCCCCGTAGGGCTTGGGCTCCTGGACCGTGTCGGACATGAAGCGGGGAAACGGGCGGGCGATCGGTGGGCTCATCGCGTGCAGGCTACTTCGTGTCGTCGCCCGGGAGGGCCGCGCGGAGGTCGGCCGCGGCGAGCTCGGGGGGATAGACGTTGATGTCGACACCGGTGCCGAGCTCGAACCCGGCCTTGATCGTCAGGCGCGGGACGATGTCGATGTGCCAGTGGAACTCGGAGGTTCCGCGCGGGGCCGTTCGCACCCACAGGTTCAGCTGCGGGAGCTCGCCGAAGACTCCCCGGAGAGCCTCGAGCGCCGCGAACAACAGGCCCGCGCCGCGCTCGTCCTCCTCGAACCGGGGCTCGGCGCTGCGCGGGACCAGGCGCATCTCGAACGGCGAGCGCGAGGCCCACGGGCAGAACAGGACCGCGTCCGAATCGACCGCGACCAGGCGCTCCCGGCGCCTCACCTCCTCGACGATCACGTCCTCGAGCAGGTGGCCGCCCATCGTGCGCTGGTGGTAGGCGCCGAATCGCTCGCGCTCGCGGGCGACCTCGGCGGGAACGAACGGCAGGGCATAGAGCTGGGCGTGCGAGTGCTCGAGCGAGGCTCCGGCGAGCGGGCCCTCGTTGACGATCAGGTGAACGTGTGAGGCGTGCTCGGAATGCGCGGCCATGCGCGTGCGCCAGGCGGCGAGCGCGCCGGCCAGGCGGTCGGGACCGAGGTCGAGCAGCCGGGTCTGGTGCTCGGGGGAGTTGACGATGACCTCGTGCACGCCGCTCGCGGGGGCGGAGGCGAAGAGGCTCGGGTCGGCCGTGCGGGAGGAGGTCCGCGGCGGATCCGCCGCGCTGCTCAGCCCGCCGTCCGCGCTCGCCGCTGCGCCGCCCTCGGGGTCGGCCTCGGCGAGCGCCGGGTAGAGGTTCGGCACCGACCGCTGCAGCCAGCCCGGTGTGTCGGCCTCGCCGCCGCCTGGGCGCTCTCCCCAGACCTCGGGCGGGGTGCGATCCTCGCGGCCCTCGCAGAACGGGCAGCTCTCAGCGGCGTCGCCGGAGGGGCGCGCCGGGACGGGATCGAACGCATCGGGGCGCCGGGCCCGGCCGGGCGCGAGGATCGTGCGCAGCCCGGTGAGCTGGTCGATCCGAGCCTCCGGAGCCCCCACCCCATCGTCCTCCCCGGCGCCCTCAGCCACGGGCGATCGTCTTCCGCATCCGCACGTGGTCGATCCCGTCCTCGTCGAAGGTCTCCCCCTCGGCGACGAACCGGCAGCCCTCGTAGAAACCCTGCGACGCGACCTGCGCGTGCGCCACGAGCTCCCTCGCACCGTTGGCGCGCGCGATCTCCTCGGCGGCCGCGACCAGGCGGCGCCCCACGCCCGAGCGCCGCCGGCTTCGATCGACCGCCAGTCGCCCGAGCCGACAGCGCAGCGCGGTGAAGATCAGCCGGCAGGTGCCGACCAGGGATCCGTGCTCGACGCCGACGACGTGGGTGGCGTCGGCGTCGAGCCCGTCGAACTCATCGGCCTCGCTCACACCCTGCTCCTCGCAGAACACGGCCCGGCGCAGCCCGAACGCGGCCTCGAGCTCCCGCGGCTCCCGGGCGGTTCCGTAGTAGGGGTCGCCGCTCAGCTCTGCTCCCGCGGATCCGGCGGGATCTCGGGCTCGGGCTCGAAGGAGTCCCCGCCGAGGGAGCCGCCGGCCGCGATCCCGCCGAACGCCTTCAGGAACTCGATCGGGATCGGGAAGACGATGGTCTGGTTCTCGTTGCCGCCCATCTCGAGCAGGGTCTGCAGATAGCGGAGCTGGAGCGTCGCCGGGTTCTGGCTGATGATGTCGGCGGCCTGGCCGAGCTTGTCAGCGGCCTGGAACTCGCCGTCGGCGGCGATCACCTTGGCGCGGCGCTCACGCTCGGCCTCGGCCTGGCGCGCGATCGCGCGCTGCATCTCCGCGGGCAGCTCGACGTCCTTGACCTCGACGGTCGAGACCTTGACTCCCCACGGCTCGGTCTGCTCGTCGATGATCTGCTGGAGCTCGGAGTTGAGCCGCTCACGCTCGGCCAGCAGCGCGTCGAGCTCCGCTTTGCCGAGCACCGACCGGAGCGTGGTCTGGCTGATCTCGGAGGTGGCGCGGAGGAAGTTCTCGACCTCGGTGATCGCCATGTTCGAGTCGATCACGCGGAAGTAGGCGACCGCGTTCACGCGCACGGTCACGTTGTCCTGGGTGATGACCTCCTGCGGGGGCACGTTCAGCGTGATCGTCCGCAGGTCGACGCGAACCATCTGGTCGACGACCGGGATCAGGAAGATCAGGCCCGGGCCCTTCGTCGCAATCAGCCGTCCAAGCCGGAAGATGACGCCGCGCTCGTACTCGCGCAGGATCCGCACCGACATCGAGAGCAGGATCAGGCCCAGCAGGACCAGGGCTCCAACTATCACCAGGGCAATCATGGGTTCAGCTCTCCGCTCCTTCGTGCTCGGTCTGGCTCGCTGCTTGCTCGTCGCCGGCGCCGAGCGGCCGGACGTCGAGGGTGAGCCCGTCCACGGACTCGACCTTGACTCTATCGCCGCCGCGGAGCGGGCCTTCCCCGACGGCCTCCTCGGTGAGCCGCGCGCGCCACAGGGCGCCGCCGACGAAGACCTGGCCGATCGGGTCGAGCGGGCGGCGCACATCGCCCTCCGCGCCGACCAGCTCCTCCCATCCGGTCAGGACGGGGTTCGTGCGCGCCTCCATCACCTTGCGGACGACGAAGATCATGCCGACGCCGATCACGAGCGCGAGCACGATCACGACCGGTGGGCTGACCCCGAACTCGTCCGAGTTGGTGTCGTAGAGCAGGAGCCCGGACGCCGCCAGCGCCGCGACACCGACGCCGCCCAGCACGCCGCCGGTCGGTAACTGGGTCTCGGCGATGATCAGCCCGACCGCGAGCAGCAGGAGCAGCAGACCCGCGAGCTCGACCGGGAGCTGAGCGGTCCCGTAGAGGCCGAGCAGAAGCGAGACCCCGCCGAGCGCGCCGGGGACGATCGTGCCGGGGTTGAAGATCTCGAAGCCGAGCCCGGCGAGCCCGATCAGCAGCAGCAGGAAGGAGACGTTCGGGTTGACGATGATCTGCAGCAGGTCGAACTGGAGCGGCATGTCGCGCTCCTCGATCACGAGCCCCTCGGTCTGGAGCGTCTGCGCCTTCGGGCCCTGGACCTCGAAGCCGTCGAGGGCTGCGAGCAGCTCGGCCTCGCTCGGCGCGACCGCGTCGATCAGGTCGGCCTCGAGCGCCGCCGCCGCGGTCACGTTGGTCGCGTCGCGGACCATCTCCTCGGCCAGGTCGGCGTTGCGGCCGTGCTCGGCGGTCAGCGCCCGCACGTAGGCGACCGCGTCGTTCTCGATCTTGCGCCCCAGCGTGTCGTCGATCTCGCCGGCGCCGCCCGGGCCGATCGTGATCGGCGTGGCGGAGCCGATGTTGGTCTGCGGCGCCATCGCGGCGACGTCGGCGGCCTGGGTGATGAACAGTCCCGCGGAGGCCGCGCGCGCCCCGTCGGGCGAGACGTAGACGACGACCGGGGCCGGCGCCGCGATGATGTCCTTGACGATCTCGCGCATCGAATCGATGAGCCCGCCGGGCGTGTCGAGCCGGACGATGATCAGCTCCGCCCCCTCCTCCCCGGCCTCCTCGAGCGCCTGCCCCATCCACTGCTCGGTGGCCGGATCGATCGTCCCGGTCAGCTCGATCGAGTAGGCGAGGCCGCTCGCCGGCTGCTCCTGCCCGCGCGCCCCGGCGACGCCGAGGGCGCCGAGCGCCAGCAGGCCGCATGCCGCCGCGGCCACCGTGGCGGCGAGCAGCGATCTGAGCGACAGCGCGGGCATGCCCGTGATTATCGCGCCTCGCCGCTCCCGGTCAGCTGCCCAGCGCGTAGCGCTGGATGTCGTCGGCGAGCGCCTGCTCGCTGTCGTAGGGGCCCTGGCGCGTGTGGACGAGCTCGCCGTCGGCGTCGTAGAAGAACGTCGTCGGGAAGTTGGGCGCGGCGAGCGAGCCGGCGATCTCCTCGTCGGGATCGGAGAAGCTCGGGTAGGGAACCGGGTGGCCGCGGAGGAAGGTCTCCGCCGCATCGGTCGAGTCGTTCGAGTTGATGCCCAGGAAGGCGACCTCGTCCGCCCGCTTGGCGGCCTGCTGCTGGAAGTGCGGGAACTCCACCCTGCACGGTCCGCACCAGGAGGCCCACTTGTTGACGACCACCGGGTGGCCCTCGAGGGCCGCGATCCGCTCCTCGTAGGCGCCGGTCCCGCCCTCGATCACCACGCCACCGGGCTCGTAGAGCTCGGCCAGCTCAGGCGGAGCCGCCGCGAGCGCCCGCGAGTAGTCGGGGGCGTCAGCGGCGCCGCCCGGATCGACGTCATCCCCGCCGCCGCAGGCGGCGAGCAGCAGCGCCACGGCCACCAAGGCCGCCAAGGCAGCCAGGCCCAGGGGGGCGGCCGGGGGGCGAATGGATTGCGTTCTCGGGGG
>DATFLZ010000138.1:0-13811 GCA_035267205.1 Solirubrobacterales bacterium
GGGTGCAGGCAGACGCTGGTGTCGAGGAAGTCGCAGCGCTTGGCGTTTGGCGTGCGGATCTTCGGGCCCTTGTACTTCTTGGCCTTGTTCTTCTTCTTGCCCTTCTTCGCGACCTGGCCGTCAGCGGCGGGCGCAACCGCCGGGGCCGCGAGCGCGACCAGCAGGAACGCGGCAAGCACCGCAAGCACAACACCGAGCGCGCCGAAGCGCCGATCCACAACGTCAGACATCTCTCTCCTCTCGCTTCCCTCGAGCCGTCCCCGGGGGGACCCGGCCCGCCTGGTGCGAAACGGTACTAGACCGTCCCGCTTAACGCCACCGGGTTTCTACGGAGCGTCCCGCCGAGCGACCGGGAGCGCTACGAGCTGACGATCTCGGCCGCGATCGCGGCGGCCTCGCTGGGGCTGGTTCCGACGCGGACGCCCTTGGCCTCGAGCGCCTCCTGCTTGGCGGCGGCTGTGCCCGAGGAGCCGGAGATGATCGCGCCGGCGTGGCCCATCTGCTTGCCGGGAGGGGCGGTGAATCCCGCGATGTAGCCGACGACGGGCTTGGTCACGTTCTCGGCGATGTAGTCGGCCGCGCGCTCCTCGGCGTCGCCGCCGATCTCGCCGACCATCACGATCAGCTCGGTCTCGTCGTCGGACTCGAACAGCTCGAGGATGTCGATGAAGTCGGAGCCGACGATCGGGTCGCCGCCGATGCCGACGATCGAGGAGTTGCCGAGGCCGGCCTGCTTGAGCTCATTGCCGATCTGGTAGGTCAGGGTGCCGGACTTGGAGACAACGCCGATCTTGCCCTGGTCGAAGAACTGGGCGGGGATGATCCCGACGTTGGCCTTGCCCGGGCTGAGCACGCCGGGGCAGTTCGGGCCGATCAGGCGGACGCCCTTGTCCCGGGCCTTCCAGTAGGTCGGGAGCATGTCGTGGACCGGAATTCCCTCGGTGATCGCGATCACGGTGCTGCAGCCGGCGTCGATCGCCTCGTTGATCGCGGCGCCGGCGAAGCGGGCGGGAACGAACACCATCGAGGTGTTGGCGCCCTCCTGCTCGACCGCCTCAGCGATCTCGTTGTAGATCGGCACGCCCTCGACGTCCTGACCGCCCTTGCCGGGGGTGACGCCGGCGACCAGATCCGTGCCGTACTCGCGGTTGCGGAGCCCGTGGAAGCTGCCCTCGCGACCGGTCAGGCCGCTGACGACGAGCTTGGTGTCCTTGTCGACGACGATCGCCATCTCGCTGCCTCAGCTCCTTCCCGCCATCTCGACGACGGCCTCGGCCGCCCCGAGCATCGTCTTCTCGACGTGCAGGTTCCCGAGGTCGGACTCGGCGAGCATGCCGAGGCCCTGCTCGGAGTTGGTCCCGTCGAGGCGAACGACGAGCGGGACGTTGATGTCGACGCGCTGGTAGGCCTCGATGATCCCGCCGGCGACCTCGTCGCAGCGCGTGATCCCGCCGAAGATGTTGAAGAGGACGGCGTTGACCTTGGGGTCGGAGGTGATGACCTCGAGGGCGTCGACGATCGCGTCGGCCTTCGAGCCGCCGCCGGCGTCGAGGAAGTTCGCCGGGGAGCCGCCGGCGTTGGCGACCACGTCGAGGGTCGACATGCAGAGGCCGGCACCGTTGCCGAGGATGCCGATGTCGCCGTCGAGCTTCACGTAGGTGAGGCCCTTCTGCTTGGCCATCCGCTCCTGCTCGTCCTCCGGCTCCTCCTCGATCTCCTGGAGCTCCTCCTGCCGAAACAGCGCCGAGTTGTCGATCGTCACCTTCGAGTCGAGGGCGACGACCTCACGGGAGGCGGTCACGATCAGCGGGTTGACCTCGATCAGGGTCGCGTCGGACGCCGTGAAGGCCTCGTAGAGCTTGACCATCATCTCGGCGACCGCGGCGACGACGTCCTCGTCGATCTGGGCGTCGACGGCGAGCTGCCTGGCGGCGGAGTCGCTGAACCCGGAGCTCGGATCGATGTAGAGCTTGACCAGCGCGTCGGGATCCTTCTCGGCGATCTCCTCGACGTTCATGCCACCCATCCGCGAGAGGATCGCGAGGGGCTTCTTCTCCGAGCGGTCGAGGATCACCGAGGCGTAGTACTCGGCGTCGATCTCGGAGGCGGACTCGACCCAGACCTCGTGGACGCGGAAGGGCCCCTCCCCGCGCGGACCGCTGATGTCCATGCCGAGGATCGCGTCGGCGTGGGCGCGGGCCTCCTCGACGTCCTTGGCGACCTTGATACCACCGGCCTTGCCACGGCCCCCGATCTGAACCTGGGCCTTGACCACGGCGGGAAATCCGATGCGCTCGGCAGCGGCGACGGCCGTGTCAACGTCCGTGGCGGCTGCGCCCTCGGGTATGCGAATCCCGTTGCGCGCGAAGAGCTGTTTGCCCTGGTATTCGAGGAGGTCCATCTTGAGGGCGGCAGCCTAGCCGACGACGCTGGAAGCCGCACGGCCGCCCCCTGATCCAATACCCTCAACCGACCATCGGGCAGTGGACATTCATAACCAACCACGCGCGCGTCCTTCTGGTGATCGCGCGGGATCCAACCGTGAGGCTGCGAGACATCGCGCTCGTGCTCGATATCACCGAGCGTGCGGCACAGCGAATCGTGACCGAGTTGGTGGATGAGGGGTACGTGACCCGCAAGCGCGAGGGGCGCAGGAACACCTACAAGGTGCACCCCAAGCGCCCGATGCGGGCCGCACAGGCGAAGGAGACGGACATCGGCGCCGTCCTCGACATCCTCCTGAGCAACCAGGACCCGCTCGAGAGCCCCGGGTAAACGGGACGTCGTCCCGCGCCCACCGCAGGCGGGTGCCATAATGCCGCGCCCTTATGCCTCTCCCGAAGCGCAGCGACATCGAATGGGTGACCACCGACTGCTACGGAACCCTGATCGATTGGGACAAGGGAATCTCCGAGGCGTTCAAGCGGGTCGCGGACGAGGACGGCCTCACGCTCGACATCAAGACCCTGCTTCCCCGCTTCTACGAGATTCAGTACGAGGTCATGGCCGGCTCCTACGAGCTCTACGCGGAGGTCCTGCGACGGGCCGCCGTGAAGGCGGCGGGCGAGGTCGGCTGGGAGCTCGAGCCGTCCAGGGCCCAGTTCCTGCCCGACTCGATCGGCTCCTGGCAGCCGTTCCGCGAGGCGAACGCGGCTATGGACCGGCTGGGGGCGAAGTACAAGGTCGGGATCATCTCCAATATCGACGACAAGCTGCTCGGGATCTCCCGCCGCCACCTCCGCACCGAGCTCGAGCTCGTCGTGACCGCGCAGCAGGTCCGCAGCTACAAGCCGGAGCCCGCCCACTTCAAGGAGTGCGCCCGACGAATCGGCAAGAAGAAGGGCTGGGTACACATCACCTCCGGCCTCTACAGCGACGTCGAGCCGCTGATCAAGATGCGCGTGCCCGTGATCTGGGTCAACCGCCGCGGCGAGAAGGTGGCCAAGGGCGGCAAGAAGCCGACCACCGAGGTTAAGACGTTTCGCGAAGCCGCAAAAAAACTCGGCTGCTAGAGAGTCCCTGACGCGGCGCGAGGCCGCACCGACTCCGGGCTTATGTGCTGGCGCACACCGCGCCCGTCGCCGGCACGCCCTCGCTTGGTCAGGAACTCTCTAGAGCGTTTGTGGTGAGCTCGTCTAACCCGGTAGAAATGTGGCTATGAGGTTTTCGATTGCCGCAGATGAGGTTGTTGGGGTCGCGGGGGCGATCAAGGGGGGGCTGCAGGAGCGGGGGCATGAGGTCGTGGCGGTGCACGGGGCGCTGAGCGAGGCGGAGCGGGATGACTGGGCGTGGGCGTCGGAGGCCGTGGCCAGGGACGTCGCGGAGGGGCGCGCGGACCAGCGTGTGACCGCGTGCTGGACGGGCACCGGCGCCTCGATTGCGGCCAACAAGGTAGACGGCGTGCGGGCCGCGCTCTGCGGGGACGGGGACACAGCCGAAGGCGCGCGCAGGTGGAACGACGCGAACGTGCTGGCGATCAGCCTGCGGACGACGTCGGAGGCGGTGTTGGACGAGGTTCTCGACCGCTGGCTCGCGGGCGAGCCCTCCGAGGACGCCGACGACCGCGCGAACGTCGAGCACCTCGGCGAGATCTGAGCGCCGCGGCCTTGCAGCGCCTGATTCCCGATCCGGGGCCGACCACGATCGGCGAGCAGATGGCCGGCTTCGACCCGCGGTCCGCGGCCGGGCAGGCGCGACCCTATGTCTATACGAACTTCGCCTCGACGATCGACGGGCACGCGACGATCGGCGGCGTCTCCGGCAAGATCGGCTCCGCCACCGACACCGCGATGCTGATGGCGCTCCGGGAGTCGGCCGACGCGGTTCTGATCGGCGCCGGGACCATGCGGGTCGAGCGGTACGGGCGCCTGCTGCCACAGGAGGAGGCGCGCGAGCGGCGCGCTGCCGCGGGGCTCGAGCCGGACCCGGTGACGGCGATCGTGACCGCCGGCCTCGACCTGCCCTGGGACGCCGGCCTGTTCACGTCAGGCGCGGGCGAAGTCGTGATCTTTACCTCCTCCGGCGGCCGGCCGCCGGAGGTGGCGACCCCGGTCGAGGTGATCCGCTCCGAGCGCAGCGTCGAGCTCGGGACGGCCCTCGCCACGCTCCGGGGGCGCGGGGCGCGGGCGGTGCTCAGCGAGGGCGGACCCACCCTCCACGGCCGGCTGCTCGCCGAGGGACTCGTCGACGAGCTGTTCCTTACGTTCAGCCCACGCCTCGGTAGCGGCGGCGGGCCACGGATCGTGGAGGGCCTCGCCGGTGGGCCGATCGACCTGGAGCTGCGGTGGCTCCTCGCCGAGGGCTCCGAGCTCTTCGCGCGCTACGCGACGCGGAGCTGAGGCGCGTTCACAGGTGAGGGCGCGAGGATCATCTCTCCCTCCTCGTCCGGGATCAGCCCCGCGTCGGTGACGCGCCGCTCGCCGCGGCGCAGGATCCGCAGCGCGAGGAGCGTGCCGCTGAGCAGCGCGAGGCCACCGAGGCTGAGCTGCACGGAGAGCAGGCCCTCCCGGGTCCAGTAGACGTCGCGCAGATCCAGGAGGAGCGCCGCCTCGTCGAAGGTCAGACCGACGCCGACGCCGAACGGCAGCGCCAATGCGGTCTGCCGGTCGCGGCTGTCGCTCAGCAGCGCCCCCGTCGAGGAGCCGAACGCGATCAGGATCCCGGGAACGAAGTGGTGAATGTGGCGGTCGCCGACGGTGAAGTCGCGGAACGGCCACCAGCCCGCACGGATTCCCGCCGTCGAGAGGCGGGCCAGCGCGAACGAGCCCGCGAACCCTGTGAGCAGGTTGAAGAGGACGAGCTCGTGCCGCGACGCGGACTCGTAGCCCTCGAGCGCGACCTTGACCGTGTCGCGCGTGGCGTCGCCGGCCACCTGCAGGGCCTCGATCGGATCGTCCGGAAGGGCTCCGTGCTCGGCCCGCGCCGCCTGGCGCCGGAAGCGGCGGGCGAACTCGCCGGCCAGCACCGTGCCCGCGGTCGCTGCGGTCAGCGCCGCGAGGGCCAGCGTCACCCGGTCGGCCTCGCCGAAACCGCGCCGGGAGCGTGCTCGGGCGCGGCGGACCAGCCGGTCGGGGCGAAGGCGGGTGAGGGCTCCTGTGCTCGCCACCGCAGCGCCGCTCAGAGCCGGACCAGGTTGGGGGCCTCGACGCCCCGGGTGACCCCGCGGAAGTCGACGAGCAGCTGCGAGCGCCGGAGCAGATCGTCCACGTCGATCCCCGGGTGCGGAGTGACGATCGCGACCAGGTCAGCTTCGGGGACGGCCTCCGGTAGCGGCTGCGAGCTCAGCCCCTGCTCGGCGAGCTCAGGGACGAGCGGGTCGTGGTAGCCGACATCGGCCTCCAGCTCGCGCAGGTGGCGGATGATCTTCAGCGACGGCGCCTCGCGGAGGTCGGCGACGCCCGGCTTGTAGGAGACCCCGATCAGGAGGATCTTGGAGCCGTTGACCGGCTTGCCGACCTCGTTCAGGGCGCGCTCGATCTTTCGCACGCAAAACAGCGGCTGGGCCTGGTTGATCTTGCCGGCGAGCTCGACGAACTCGGTGTAGAAGTCGTGCTCCCGGGCCTTGAAGGCCAGGTAGAAGGGGTCCACCGGCAGACAGTGGCCGCCCATCCCCGGACCCGGCTCGAAGCGCATGAAGCCGAACGGCTTCGTCGCGGCCGCATCGACGACCTCCCAGATGTCGATGCCGAGGCGATCGGTGAGCTGGGCGAGCTCGTTGACGAGCGCGATGTTGACCGAGCGGAAGATGTTCTCGAGCAGCTTGGTGAGCTCGGCCGCCTCCGGGCTGGAGACCTGGACGACCTCGTCGCAGATCTCCCCGTACACCTCCGCGGCGCTGTCGGCGCAGGCGGCCGTGATCCCCCCGACGACCTTCGGGGTGTTGGCGACCGTGTGGTCGGCGCGCCCGGGGTCGATGCGCTCCGGCGAGTACGCGAGGTGAAAGTCGGCGCCGGCGCGGAGGCCGGACTCCTCGAGGAGGGGGCGCAGGTGGTCACGGGTCGTTCCCGGGTAGGTGGTCGACTCGAGGACGACGGTCTGGCCCTCCCGGATCACCCCAGCCAGGGTTCGCGCCGCCCCGGTGATGTAGCTGAGATCAGGCTCGCGCTCGTTGGCCAGCGGAGTGGGCACACAGATCAGAACGGCGTCGCAGCGGGCCAGGCCCTCGGCGTCGGTCGAGGCGGTGAAGGAGTCGCCGAGGGCCGCGAGCCGCTCCGAGGGAACGTCCTCGATGTCGCTCTCCCCCCGCGAGAGCCGCTCGACGCGGGGGCCGCTGGTGTCGTAGCCCACCACTGCGTGGCCGGCATCGCCGAAGGCGACCGCCAGGGGCAGGCCGACGTAGCCGAGGCCAACGATCCCGATCCGCATCGGGCGGAGTGTACGGGCCGCGCTCACCGGATCCGGCCCGCGGGACCGGCGCGACCGGCCGCCGGGGGCTCTAGGCTCTTGGGAATGCAGCAGCTGCTGACGCCCGCCCAGGCCGGACTCGACGCCGCTCGACACCTCGCCTGGTACCTGAGCCACGTCATCAACGGCTCAGCCCCGCGCGCCTGACCTCGCGGACCCGTCCGCCTTCCCCGCTCACTCGAAGTGGGCCATGCAGGGATCGAACCTGCGACCTTGAGATTAAGAGTCTCCTGCTCTACCAACTGAGCTAATGGCCCGCCGGCAATGCTAACGACCGGCACGCCCTTGAGTGGCACCGGGCGGGGCGCTCGCAGACCCGCCCGCGGCGGACGATCTACGGGGTCGCGGCGCCCGCGCCCGCGCCGGCGCCGAGCCCGCCAAGCGGGTTCTCGAGGGCGTCGGCGTCCGGCTCCTCGCCCTGGTCCTGCGCCTTGAGCTGCCGCTGGGTGGCCTTGCCCTGACGCTTGGCTGCCTTCAGCTGGCTCTCCAGGGCGCTGCGGCCGGCGTCATCGACGCTCTTCAGCGCCTGCTTGGACGCCTCGTCTCCCGTCTTGGTGTCGCCGACCGCATAGGAGATCGCGGCAAGGTCCAGATAGCTGGTCGGGCCGGGAAGCTCGTCGGCGACCACCTGCGCGGCCTTCTGGGCGCCCTTCAGGCGTCGCTCGATCGTCGCCGTATTGCCGGAGCTGCCGGCGATCGTCGTGTAGGCCCGGAAGGCGAACGTCGCGCCGCTGCTGTCGGGGGTCCCGTCGCTCGCCTTGAGGTACTTCTCCCACGCGTCCACGGAGGCCTCGAACTGCGCCAGGGCCTCCTCGGTGAAGACCTGCTGGTCGTCCTCGATCTCGATCGACTGCTGGGCGTTGAGGTAGTTGTAACGCGCGAGGCTGAGCAGGGCCTCCGCGTTGTCCGGGTCGGTCGCGAGCGTCGCCTCCGCCTGCTCGATCTCGTCGTCGTACTCGGTGCTCCCTCCGCCGCCGCTGTTCTGCCCGATTCCGATGGCGTCGCCGAGGCCGCCGGTGGCATCGCCACCGATTCCGAACAGGACGAGGCCGCCGCCGAGGAGCAGCGCCAAGAAGACGTAGATGACCTGGATGAAGCGCTTCCGCCTGCCGCGGATATCGAAGAGCATGCCCGCAGAGTAGAGGATCGGATCGGCCGGCTGGGCGGCCTCAGCGGCCCCCGCCTCAGCCCTCTCCGGTGACGAGGTCCGGCGACTGCGAGCGGGACCGGCCGAACGCCCGGGCCAGCAGGATCGAGAACTCGAACAGGATCAGCAGCGGGACCATCGAGATCAGCATCGTGATCGGATCCGTGCCCGGCAGCAGCATCGCCAGCACGGCGATCCCCAGGAAGGCGTAGCGCCGGTTGGCGGCGAGCTGCTCGGGGGTGACGATGCCGAGGCGAGTGACGGCGAGGACCCCGACGGGGATCTGAAAGAGGATGCCGACGGAGATCAGCGAGAGCGCGAAGAAGCTGTAGTACTCGCGCGCCCGGACCTGGATGTTGAACTCGTCGGAGTTGAAGTTGAGGAGGAAGTCGACGGCAGCCGGGGTGACCACGTAGTAGGCGAAGACAACGCCCGCGATGAACAGGAACGGGACCATCAGCAACAGCGGCAGGACGACCTGCTTCTCGGTCGGGCTGAACGCGGGCAGGACGAACGAGTAGACCTGGTAGAGCAGGATCGGGAGCGTGAGCAGGATCGCCCCGTAGAAGGTCAGCGTCAGGGTGGTGATGAACGGCTCGCCGACCGAGAACGTGATCGGCTCGAACCCGGCGGGCAGCGGGCCGTTGGCGATCTCGATGAGCAGGTCGTTCTGCCAGAAGCAGAGCGCCGCCGCGACGATCAGGGCGCCGCCCGCGACGAACAGCCGGGTCCGGAGCTCGTCCAGATGCTCGACCAGCGTCAGGCGCTCGTCGAACTCCGCTGCCCGGATCCGGGCCATCGGTCAGTCAGGCGCCTCCGCCGGCAGCAGCGGGCGCCTCAGGCGCTGCGCTGGCCCGCGGGCTCGCTGTCCGGGGTCTCGGAGGCCTCCTCGACGCCATTCTCGATCTCAGGCGGCTGATCCTCATCATCGTCATCGTCATCGGAATCGCTGCCGCTGCCGCTGATCGAGTCCTTGAACTCGCGCATTCCCCGGCCCAGGGACTTGCCGAGCTCGGGCAGACGCTTGGGCCCGAAGATGACCAGCGCGATGATCAGCACGATCGCGAGCTCGAGGGGTCCGACGTTGGGCATTGACCAATGGTAGCGCCGCGCGGCGCCCGGTTGAGCAAAGGGTCGGAGTCTGGATGTAGGCTCCCGCCCTCGTGATCCTCTCGGACAAGTCAATCGCCGAATCGCTGGAGGCCGGCGAGATCGTGATCGACCCGCTCGGGCCCGACGCGATGCAGCCGTCCTCGGTCGACCTCCGCGTCGACAGGTTCTTCCGGGTCTTCCGAAACGACACCACCCCCTACATCGATCCCAAGCAGGCGCAGGAAGACCTGACCGAGCTCGTCGAGGTCGACGACGGGGGCTCGTTCATCCTCCATCCCGGCGAGTTCGTGCTCGGCTCCACGCTCGAGCGCGTCGCGCTCGGGCCGCAGCTCGTCGCCCGGCTCGAGGGGAAATCCAGCCTCGGGCGGCTGGGCCTGCTGATTCACAGCACCGCCGGATTCGTCGATGCGGGATGGGACGGTCACCTGACCCTGGAGCTCTCCAACGTCGCCAACCTGCCGATCGCGATCTACCCGGGGATGAAGATCGGGCAGATCTCCTTCCTGCAGATGACGACCGCCGCGAGCACCCCCTACGGCAGTTCGAGCACCGGCTCCAAGTACAAGGGCCAGCAGGGACCGACACCCTCGCGTTACTACCTGAACTTCCCTGAAAACCAGTAGCCGCGCCGATTCCGCCGGTGGGCAGCGTGTGCCGGGCCGTGCGCGTGCAATGCCGATGGACACGCGTCCAGATTGCGATCGATCCGTGGGTGGCACAGGGGGGCTGCCGATACGGATGGGGATGGACCCCGACCGCCAGATTCCTCCCGACGCGCCCGATCCGCGATCAACCTCCCGGGTCCAGGTGCTGAACCCCGAGGTCGCCGGGCTCGGCACCTGCGACGATCTTCACATCTGCCCGCGCTGCAACTCGCACCTGGTGCAGCCGGTCGAATGGGCCCCGGTCGACACGCACCGCTGGCGGATTGAGCTTCACTGCCCCGAGTGCGAATGGGAGAGTGCCGGTCTCTACCCCCAGCACGTTCTCGATCGCTACGACGCCGTCCTCGACGATGGCGCCGCCGCGCTGATCGAGAACCTCACCAGGCTCGAGCGGTCGAACATCGAGGAGGGGATCAGCCGGTTCGTCGGCGCGATCTCCGCCGACCAGATCCTCCCCGAGGACTTCTAGGAGCGGACGCCGGCGCGGCCGGCGGCTCTGCCTACGAGTAGCGCTCGACCACGCCGTCGGCGACCAGCTCGAACATCCGGCGGGCGTCCGCCGGCAGCTCGGCCGCGACCAGGCCGCGCTTGGCGCGCTCGACGCGCTCACGGGCCTCACCGCGAACGGCGCCGGTGGCGCCGGTGGCAGCGATCCGGTCGCAGACCTCCTCCGCGGCCGCCGCGTCGAGGGCGCGTAGATCGAGCTCCGCGAGTCCTGTGTCGATCTCGCGAGCGCGGATCAAGGGCAGGTTGACGGTGCCGTCGAGGAGATCCGTGCCGCGCGCCTTGCCGGTCCGCTCGGGCGGTCCGACCACGTCGAGGACATCATCGAGGAGCTGGAACGCGAGACCGATCTCGCCGCCGAACGCGCGCAACACGTCGCGCTCGCCGACGGGCCGCTCGCGGCCGATCACGCAGGCGCACTCGAAGAGGGTCGCGGTCTTCAGCCGGCAGCGCTCGAAATAGCGTTCAGCGCTGACGCCGATCTCGAACGCGTCCCTTCGCTGCGCCAGCTCCCCCCGGGCAAGCGCCGTCGACGCCGCCGCGAGCGCGCTGACCTGCCGCTCCGAGCCGGGCTCGGTGAGCTCCGCAAACGCGCGGGAGAAGAGCAGGTCGCCGGTGGCGAGAGCCCGGTCGCGGCCCGAGGTCGCAAACACGGTTGGGCGCCCGCGACGGATGGGCGCGGCGTCGAGGACATCGTCGTGCACGAGCGTCGCCATGTGGACGAGCTCGATGGCCGTCGCCGCGCGGATCGCCTCGCGCCCCGCGGAAGGTCCTGCGCAGAGCAGCACGAGCAGCGGGCGCATCCGCTTGCCACCGGCCGAGAGCGTGGAGCCGGCGTCGGTCGCGAGCGGCTCGCCGTGCCCGGCGACGAGCTCCCCGAGTCGGCGCTCGACCTCGGTGAGGCGCGCCGGGAGCCAGGCCCCGGCGAGATCGGTGACCGCGGTGACCGGCTCGGGGATTGCGGTGCCGCCCATCAGCTCGGGGAGGGCGAGGGCTTTGCTCCCGAGTGGATCGCGATGATCCCGCCCGCCAGGATCGTCCAGCGGATCCGCTCGAGTCCGGCCCGGTCGAGATGACCCGCGAGCGCCTCGGGGTCGGGGAAGCGCTTCACCGACTCGGGCAGGTAGGTGTAGGCATCGTGCTCACCGGCGAGGGTCCCGAGCATCGGTACGAGCCGGTCGAACCAGAGCGAGAAGAAGGTCGAGAGGGGTGGCCGCCGGGGCTGGGTGATCTCGAGGATCACCAGCCGGCCGCCGGGCCTCAACACGCGCACGAGCTCCGCGAGCCCACGGTCCAGGTCGGAGAAGTTGCGGACGCCGAAGCCGACCGTGACCGCGTCGAAGCTGCCCGCGTCGTAGGGGAGCTCGAGGGCGTCGCCCCATTCGAAGATCGGCCTGCGATCGGCGCTCGCTGCGGCGAGGCGCTCGTCACGCTTCTCGCGGGCTAGATCGAGCATCCGCTCGGAGAAATCCGAGCCGACGACGCGGCCCTCGGGGCCGACTCGGCGCAGCAGCTCGAAGGCCATGTCTCCCGTACCGCAGGCGACGTCGAGAGCGGAATCCCCGGGCTCGAGCTCGGCGCGATCGGCGGCACGCTCACGCCAGCGGTGGTGCATGCCGGCGGTCATCGCGGAGTTCATCAGGTCGTAGCCGCCGGCGATCCGGTCGAACATGCCGCGGACCTGGCCGGCGAACTCCTCCGAGGAGGGTGAGGGCTTGCTCTCGGTGGTGCTCATCTCAGGGACGCCAGGTAGTCGACCAGTTCGGCGAGATCCCGGCGGGGCAGGGAACTGTAGCTGGGCATGAAGCTCGGGCCGCGGACGACGGCACGCCTGAGCTGGACCCGGCTGAGGTCCGCGCCGACCGTGGCCGGGCGAGCGCCGCTACTCGCCGGATTCGGCCGCGGCGACCGCCTCGCCCTCGCCGCCCGCCGGCGGCTCGTACTCCTCGCCGTTCAGCGAGGCGAGGTACTGGACCATGTCCTCGAAGGCCTCGGGATCGGTCTGGTCAAGCGTGTAGGCGGGCATGAACGAGGGGCCGACAACCACGGATCTCGCGATCGCCTCCGCGGGTATTCGCTCCCCGACCTCGGTCAGGTCGGGGCCCAGGGTGCCGCCGTTCTCGCCGATCTTGTGGCAGCCGAGACACCCTTGCGAGGCGACCACCTCCTTGCCCGCCTCGAACTCCGGCGCCGTCGCGAGCTCGATCTCGGTCGGCGCCCCGCTCTCGGCGCCGAGGAAGGTCAGCCACGCCATCGAGGCGATGGTCAGGATGCCGGCGAAGGTCGCGATCGGCCGCTTCAGCGGGTGGCGCTCCGGGCCGCGGTCATAGAAGGGCAGGAGCAGCAGCAGGATCATCGCGATCGTCGGGACCCCGATCGTCGCGAGCGGGGTGAGCTCCGGCGGCTTGATCACGCGCAGCAGCTCGAACAGGAAGAAGAAGTACCACTCGGGCCGCGGGGTATAGGTGGTGGTGGTCGGGTCCGCCTTCGGGCCCTGTTCGGCGCCGAGGAAGATCGCCATCACGGCGATCACGACGACGACGATCAGCGCCATCACCGAGTCCTTCATGATCGCGTACGGGAAGAAGGGCTTGCCCTTCTTCTTCATCACCTCGTACTCGCGGAGGTAGTCCTCTTTTTCCTGGCGGTTCATGCGCTGATCAGACCTTCTCCGCCCGGGAGGACTTGGGCTTGGTGTCGGCGCGGAGCCACGGCGGCGCGGTCGTGCCGAGCTTCATCACCAGGTAAAGGTGCGCGCCGATCATGGCGATGATCGCGCCCGGCACAAGCAGCATGTGGATCGCGTAGAAGCGGGCGAGCGTGGTCGCGCCGAACTCCGGGCCGGCGCGGAGGAAGTCCGAGAGGTAGGGGCCGACGATCGGGCCGGTGCCGTTGATGTTGACGCCGACGATCGTCGCCCAATAGGAGCGCTGATCGAAGGGCAGCAGGTAGCCGGTGAAGCCCATCGTCATGGTCAGGATCAGGAGCACGACGCCGATGACCCAGTTGAGCTCCCGCGGGTATTTGTAGGCGCCGAAGAAGTAGGTGCGGGCCATGTGGACGAAGACGAGGATGACCATGACCGACGCGCCCCACTTGTGCATGCCGCGGACGAACTCGCCCATAAAGACGTCGTTGGTCAGGTAGGTGATCGAGTCGTAGGCCTCGATCGTGGAGGGCGTGTAGTACATCGCCAGAAAGACGCCGGTCAGCGCCTGGACGACGAAGGCGAACAGCGTCGCCGAGCCGAGGGTGTAGAACCAGTTCGTGCCCTTCGGGACCTTGCGGAACAGGGCGCCGGTGAGGAAGCCGGCGCCGCCCGCGCGCTCGTCCATCCAGCCGACGAGGTCGGCCGGCGCGTCCTTGGCGCCCTCGATCACCGGCGATGCGCCGCTGCCGTTGCCGTTCTCGCCCGGCTTCGAAGGGCGGCGCATCGGCGGGGGCAGCATGCGCTCGAGGCGACCGGGCTTGGCCTCCTC
>DATFLZ010000139.1:0-3996 GCA_035267205.1 Solirubrobacterales bacterium
GAGCGCGGCGGCGATGAAGAACCCGGCGGGCTCCGCTCGCGTGATCTCGGTCCCGATTCCACGCTCGCTGACCAGACCGCTCGCGCTCGCCGTGCCCGCGTCGGCCAGGTTGAGGCTTCTCAGTGCGCTCCAGAACACCACCTCGGCCACATAGCCCGGGTGCTCCTGCGCGTAATCGAGCCCGCGTTCCCGTAGCCGGTCGTCGAGGTCGATCTCCCGCTGGTCGGGGACCGCGTAGATGTCGTCGTAGGTCTCGATCCGGATCGGCAGCCGCCAGGCGGCCTCGAAGCGCTCGTCGTCGCGGGCCTCATCGTTGTAGACGCCGGCCAGATTGAACCCGGCGCCGGTACTGAGCGGCACGAAGCGGTCGAGCACGATCTCGTTTCGGGCGATCCATGGCGTCAGGGCGAGTGCGGCAATCAGGACGGCGATCGCGGGCGCCGCCAGGGAGCGCCCCGATCGCCCCGGGGGCCGCCAGAGCGCCCACGCGATGAACGGAATCAGGATGACTCCGTTGGGGCGGGCGAGCATCGTGCCACCCGTGAGCAGCCCCGCGAGCGCAGCCATGCCGAGGCGGGGATCGGGGCGGAAGCGGAGGGCGGCGAGCACCGAGCCCAGCATGAGGACGAGGAAGAGAGGCTCCGAGTAGAGCTCGAGGCTGAGCGAGACGAGGGGCGGATAGAACGCCGCGAAGGCGGCGGCCACGAGCGCGACCCGGCGTGAAAGGAGCTCGCGTGCGACGTGGTAGGTCAGCAGCACCGCCAGCGCGCCGAGCAGGGCGTTGGCGATCCGACCGGCGGTCGCGGAGTTCCCTGTGGCCTCGTACACAGTGGCCAGGAAGACCGGATAGCCGGGCGGCCGGAACGCCGTCGGTCCACCGTCGGGGGCGACAACGCGGATCGCCTCCGGGTAGCTGCCGCGCTCCGCGATCGAGCGCGCGTGCCGGTCGTAATCGAGCGAGTCGTGCTGGGGCGAGTAGCCGTCGTCGACGGCGATCGCCCCGAGCCGCACGACGAGGGCCAGCAGCACGACCGCCGCGACCGCGAGCGTACTCGGGGGGATCGATCCGACTCGCTTCAAGGCGGGGAAAGAGAAGGGCCGCCCCGAGGGGCGGCCCTTCGATGCCTTGCGGCGTGGCTCAGGTGGACCGTTACTCGTTGATGCAGGCCGCTTGCGCGGTCACCGACCAGTTGCCGGCGGTGGCGTTGACCTCGGCCGCGAGCACCGACGTGTCCTCGTAGAACTTGAGGAGGCCGTAGATCGCGACGTTGCCCTGCTGGCCGTTGACGAAGCCCCAGCCGCCGGTCACGTCCTTGCCGCTTGGGCAGGATGCGCTGGCGACCTTGTCATTGGTCGAGTTGCTCGCCGAGGTATCGGACACGTCCTCGAGACCCAGCTTGGTGCCGGTGTTGACCGCGGCATCCGCTGCGGCGGCGTCAGCCGTCGCCTGCGCTGCGTCGGCTGACAGCTGCGCGGCGTCACCCGTCGACTGCGCGGCGTCGGCCGTTACCTGCGCGGCGTCGGCGGCCGTCTGGGCCTTCTTCGCCGTCCGGTTGGCCTTGTTGGCCTTCTTCTTCGCCTTTCCAGCCTTCTTGAGCGCCTTCTTGGCGGTCTTCTTGGCCGAGGCAGCGCCATCGGCGACCGGGTTGGAGGGTCCGCCGAGCGCGGGTACTGCGAGCGTGAGCGCGAGCGCGCTGCTCAGCAGAAGGACAACAGAACGCTTACTCATGTCTTCTCCCTGGGGTAGTTGGACGAGAGCCTAATCCCACCACATTCGGTGAGAGTAGTCAACATACCCGGTCATTCGGCGATCGGGAGGCGTGCCGCTACTCCTCGAGCTCGACGCGGGTCAGACCCACCTCGAGCTTCGCGCATTCCGTGAGTCCCAGCTCCTCGGTCAGCAGTTCGGCTTCCGCGGAGGCGGCCTCGGCCTGTTCGAACGCTGCCTGGATGGCGCCGGCGTCTTTCGTTTTCGCACTCTCGGCCAGCTGGGCGCTCCCCCGCTCGAGCTCGCGCAGCGCCCGCTCGAGCCCCCGCCCGGTCCGCTGTGCCGAGTCCTCGAGCTCGGCGGCGGCCAGCTCTGCCCGGAACCCTCCAACCACCTCGGCCGCGCGCTCCCCGTAGGGGGCGAACTTGTCACCGATGTCTCCCTCGCGCTCGCTAGCGCGGGCGCCCGCCTCCGACAACCTGAGCTTCGCGTTGAGGCAGGCTTCGTCGAGCGAGTGTAGCTCTGGCGCTGCCTCTGACTCAGCGGAGGCGGCAGGCTCGCCGCTCGCGCCGCCGTTGCCAGGGCCGGTCGATTCATCATCGGTATCGAGCGCGAAGAAGGCAACGGCCGCGATGCCGAGCGCCGCGACGATGCTGACCGTCATCAGCCGCTCACCCCGCGTCCGGCCTGCGAGTCGCTTGAGCCGATTCTCCTCGTCCATGAGCGCGCGAGGCTACCGCAAGCGCCGCGCCGCTCTTGCCGCAAGGCCGGCGGGTATGCCGGCGCGGACGTACACTGGCGCCCAATGGAGAGCGGGTCAGCAGAGCTCGGCGGCGGGGGCGAGCGCCTCTCGATCCTGATGCCCGCCTACAACGAGGAGGCGACGGTCGTGCAGGCGGTCCGGCGGGTCCTCGACGCCGATCTCCCGGTCCCGGTGGAGCTGATCATCGTCGAGAACGGCTCGACCGACGGCACTGACGCCGCGCTGGCGGCCGAGTCCTGGCCCGAGCACGTGCGGATCATCGAGCGGCGGCCCAACCGTGGAAAGGGCGACGGGGTCCGCGCCGCGCTGGCCGCCGCGACCGGAACCTACACGACGATTCTCGACGCGGATCTCGAGTACGACCCTGCCGACCTGCGACCGCTGCTCGAGCCGCTGCTCGAGGGCCGCGCGGAGGCCGTGATCGGCACCCGGATCTTTCAGGCCCACTCCGCCTACGGCTTCTGGTACGTGCTGGGCAACCGGGCGATCAACATGGCGGCAAACATGCTCTACAACGCGTGGATCTCGGACGTCCTGAACTGCTTCAAGGTCGTGCCCACCGACGTCCTGCGCTCGCTGGACCTGCGCGAGGACGGCTTCGGGATCGACGCCGAGATCCCCGCGATGCTGCTCCGCTCCGGAGTCCGCCTGTACGAGGTGCCGGTGACCTACCGGGCCCGGTCCAGGGAAGAGGGAAAGAAGCTGGCTGCGCGCGACGGGTTCCGGATCCTCAGGACGCTGGCTCGCTGCCGGGTGCGCTGATGCAGCTCGCCGCCCCCGACGACCAGCGCTGCGCTGCGCCGGGCGCCGGCTGTTGTCCCGCGTGCGGCTCGGGCCGATCCGAGCGGGCGTTCGACGTCGCCGGCTACGAGCTGCGCCGCTGCCGCCGCTGCGCCTCCCTGTGGGCCACGGGCGCCCCCGGCCCGGACGATCTGGCGGGCCTCTACGCGGACGCCTCCTACTACCGCAACGCCGAGTACTCGACGGGCGACTTCCGCGGCTACCGGGACTATCTCGCTGACCGGGCGTCGATCGAGGCGAAGTTCGAAGCCGTTCTGGCCCGGATCGAGCGACACGTTCCGCCGGGGACCCTGCTCGACGTTGGCTCCGGGCCGGGTCTGCTGGTCGCCGCCGCGCAGCGGCGCGGCTGGGAGGCGCGCGGCCTCGACCTGAACCCATGGGCAGTCGCCGAGGCCGGCTCCGTCGCCGGCGCCGAGGTGGAGCTCGGGACGCTCGATGACGCGGACCTCGAGGCGGGCTCGCTCGACGCCCTGACCGCGATGGACCTGATCGAGCACCTTCCCGGCCCGGGGGAGTGGCTCGACGCGGCCGCCCGCGCCGTCCGTCCGGGAGGCGGTCTCGCGCTGCTGACGCCCGATGCGGGATCCCCCACCACCCAGGTGCTCGGATCGCGGTGGCCGGAGGTTCGGCGCGTGCCGGAGCACCTCGTCCTCTACTCGGTCCGCGGCCTGGCCGCGCTGCTCAAGCGGCACGGTTTTGAGTCGCTCTGTTGGCACAGCGTCGG
>DATFLZ010000140.1:0-3198 GCA_035267205.1 Solirubrobacterales bacterium
CAACATGCGCGTGCTCTGGGCGCTTGGGGCCGAGCACGAGCCGTCGCTGCTCGGTTCGCTCGGCCCGGGCGACGTACTGCTCAGCGAGGCCTCGGTCGCCGAGCTCGAGGCCGACCGGCTCGGCCGGGAGGGCGACCGGGAGCTGATCGACGTCGGCGTCGGGGCGATCGTCGGGCCCGGGCTGCTCCGCCCGGTCATTGGCGACATCTTCGACGGCGAGGCCCCCGGCGCGGCGACGGCGGAGTCTCCCGCAGAGCGCTCGGACGCCGAGCTCGCGCTTGCGCTCGAGCGCTCCGAACAGCTCGTCGAACGCCTGCGGGAGCGCAACGAGGATCTGGAGGAGCGGATCGGGGAGCTCCGCTACGCGCTCAAGGCCCGTCGGCGCAAGGGCCCGCTGGCGCGGCCGGCGAGCGTGCTGCGGCGCCTCCGGGCGCGCCTGCGGCCGATCTACGGGGTGCGCCTGGGCCTGCTCTGGCATCACCATCCGCGGAATCTGAAGATTCCGGATCGCTACCGGCAGGAGTCGCCGCCCAGCGACGCCCCGAGCATCTCGATCGTCGTTCCCTCCTTCAACCAGGGCGGCTTCATCGACCGCACGCTCGACAGCGTCCTCGATCAGGGCTACCCGGAGGTCGAGCTGATCGTCCAGGACGGTGGCTCCAGCGACGAGACCCTGACCGTCCTCGACGCCTACTCCGACCGGCTCGCGCATGTGCACTCCGGTCCCGACGGCGGCCAGGCGGCCGCGATCAACTCCGGCTTCAGGCGCTCCAGCGGCGAGATCATGGCCTGGCTCAACTCCGACGATGCGCTGCTGCCCGGCACGCTCGCCTACGTCGCCCGCTACTTCGCCGAGCACCCGGAGGTCGACGTGGTCTACGGGCACCGCGTCCTGATCGACACCGACGACCGGGAGATCGGTCGCTGGGTGATGCCGGCCCACGACGACGAGATCCTCTCCTGGGCCGACTACGTCCCCCAGGAGACGATGTTCTGGCGGCGCGGGATCTGGGAGCAGGCCGGTGCGCAGATGACCGAGGAATACCGCTTCGCGCTCGACTGGGAGCTGCTCGTGCGCTTCCGCGACGCGGGCGCGCGGATCGTCCGCCTGCCGCGCTTTCTCGGCGCCTTCCGGATCCACGAGGAGCAGAAGTCGAGCGCCCAGGTCGAGACGGTCGGTCACGGCGAGATGGAGCGACTCCGCCGCCGGATCCACGGCCGCCGCGTCTGGGGCCGCGAGACCCAGCGGGCGATCCGCCCCTACCTCCGCCGCCATATGATCCTCGACAAGCTCTGGCGACTCGGCCTGATTCGCCACTGAGGGCCGGCCCGGCGGGTTCGCCGGGAGCACATGAGCAGCTCACCGACAGAGAACCGGATCACCGGGACGCCGCTCGTCGCCGCGCTCGACGGCTTCCGGGCGTACGCGATCGCCGGGGTCGTCCTGATCCACGTGCTGCTCGCCTCGGGGGTCGTCGCTCGCACCGAGGGCAGCCTCGCCAACACGGCGATCTGGGGTTTGCTCGGAAACGTGATCGACGCGTTCTTCATCATCAGCGGCTTCGTCCTGTTCCTCCCGATCGTCGTCCGCGGCGGCGATCTCGGCGGGATCGGCCGCTTCGCGCGGGGTCGCGCCGCCCGCCTCCTTCCGGGCTACTGGCTGTGCTTGGTGGTGGCGCTCGGGCTGGTGCTGATCGTGCCGCCGTTCGCCGCCCTGGGCACCCCTTCGGCGCTGGAGATCGCGGCCAACTTCGCCGCCCTGCAGATGCCGATCCAGCTGTTCGTGGCTGACGTCGCGATCGGCTTCGGCATTGACGGGGCGCTGTGGATGATCTCCGTGATCGTCGGCCTCTACTTCCTGCTGCCGCTGATCGCCCGGCCCTATTTCCGCCACCCCCTGCTCGGGCTGGCGCTGGCGGCGGCGATCACGTTGGGCTGGAAGCAGCTCGCGCTGCACTCGGGCCTGTTCGAGGCGATCGCGCCGGAGGGGGCCGTCCCGTGGGCGATCCGGCTGGTCGCGCTCGACCAGCTCCCCGGCTGGCTGTTCTCCTTCGGCCTCGGGATGACCGGCGCCTGGGCCTACGTGCGCGCCCGCGAGCGCTTCTCGCCCGAGACGCTCTCGCGCCGGGCCCTGCAGGCCCTCCCCGTCGCGCTGGCCAGCTACATCCTGTTCGCCTACCTGTACGGCAAGACGGGCGACACGGTCAGCGGCGCGGTCACCGGGAGCGTCGCCCGCAGCGACAGCGTCGGCGCGCTCGGGTCGTCGCTCTCACGAGCCGCGCTGATGGGGGCGATCATCCTCGGCCCACTGTGGCTACAGCGGCCGTTCGCCAACCCGTTCGCGAGCCGGGCCGCGGAGCTCAGCTTCGGCCTCTACCTCGTGCACGTCATCGTCATCGTCTACGCGGCCCGCTATCTCGGGCTCGGTACCGACGGCGGGGTCGGGACCTTGGCGCTCTGGCTGGTCGTCGTCTTCCCGGTCTCGTTCCTGTACGCGCTTGCCTCCAGCCGGCTCGTCGAGCGCCCCGCCCGCGACTGGGTGCGCCGGCGCGAGCGGCGCGGCCGGCCGCCGGGCCGGGCCGCCGCGCGGGGAGTGTTCGAGCCACGCGTCGCCGACGGTGACGTGGGCGCGGATCCCCAGTCGGGCGCCGCCGACGCCTACCAGTCGAGGTCGCTCTCGTAGCCGGTGTCGATCAGCAGCTGCCCGTAGCGCTCCTTGAAGGCGTCGGCCACCGGGCCGACGATGTAGTTGCGCCAGTCGCCGGGCACGCCCTTGCGGTGATGGGCGGTGACGTCCTCCGCGCCGCGGGGGCGACCCTTGGTCATCGCGTCGAAGCGGGCCGACTCGACCACCCTGCGGGCCTGCTCGGGGGAGCGCGCAAGGCCGAGCCGGTCGTACAGCAGCGGCACCAGCACGCCGACGTCGTCGGCGATCATGTCCTCGTAGCGGACGAAGCCCTCCTCGGCGCCGACCCAGGAGGAGATCAGGTCAGCCTCGCTCTGCCAGTCCGGGATCAGCCGCAGCAGCCCGTCGTGGAGGCTCGCGTACTTGAGGAACTCGCGAGTGCCCTCCCCGGCGCCGAGGCCCTCCGGGTGGCTGAGCTTGAGGCTCCAGTAGGCGGAGACGAAGGCGTCGCGGAAGTCGCGGATGACGATGAACCGCATCCAGCGCTCGGGCAGATCGAGCGCCTCGAACTC
>DATFLZ010000141.1:0-13251 GCA_035267205.1 Solirubrobacterales bacterium
GTCGTCACCAACGCGGTCAACATCCCCGCCGTCCGGCCGGAGACGATGGAGGCGCTCGCTCCGTTCGTCCCGCTCTGCGAAAAGCTCGGCCGGCTCGGCTCCGGGCTCGGCAACGGCTCGGTCGAGAGGGTCTCGATCGAGGTCCGCGGCAAGCTCGCCGACCATGAGACGAGGCTGCTCGGGATCGCGACCCTGGTCGGGATCTTCTCCGGGCACACCGAGGAGCCGGTCACCCTGGTCAACGCGCCCAGCCTCGCCGAGGAGCGGGGGATCGACGTGCAGGAGACCACCGACCGCGTCTCCGAGGACTTCACCGAGCTGATCAGCGTCCGGATCGAGTCCGGCGACGAGGTCACCGAGGTCGCGGGCACGGGCGTGGGCCCGCGCAACGACCCCTATCTGGTGGGCGCCTGGGGCCAGAGCTTCTACCTGCCCTTCGCCGATCACCTGGCGCTGTTCCGGTACGCGGATCAGCCGGGCATGATCGGCCGCGTCGGCAACGCATTCGGCGAGCACGGCGTCAACATCGTCTCCGCGGCGGTGGGCGCCGAGGCCCCGGGCGCCGAGGCCGTGATGGCGCTGACGACGGACGCTCCAGTGCCGCAGGAGGTCATCGACGAGATCGTGGGGGCCGGTGACTTCTCGGCCGGCCGCGCCGTCGAGCTCTAGGCACCGGTCGGCCGCGAACCGCCGACGGTAGTGTGGAGGATCGATGCGAGCGGTAGTCATCACCGAACACGGCGAGCCCGACGTCCTCGCGGTCCAGGACCGCCCGGACCCACCGGTCGGCCCGAGGGACGTCCGGATCGAGGTCAAGGCCGCGGGGATCAACTTCGCCGACCTCCTCGCCCGCAGCGGCATGTATCCCGACGCACCCAAACCGCCCTGTGTGGTCGGCTACGAGGTGGCGGGGGTGGTCGAGTCGGTGGGCGCCGACGTCGACGCCTTCTCCGCGGGCGATCGCGTCTTCGGCGGCAGCCAGTTCAACGGCTACGCGGAGCTCGTCTGCGCCGACCAGGACGACGTGCTCGCGCTGCCCGACGATCTCTCGTTCGAGCAGGGCGCCGCGATTCCGGTCAACTATGCCACCGCCTACGCGGGGCTGATGATCATGGGTGGAATGCGAGCGGGCGATCGAGTGCTGCTCCATGCCGCGGCGGGAGGGGTCGGGGTCGCGGGCTCGCAGATCGCCCGCAACGTCGGCGCCGAGGTGTTCGGGACCGCCTCGCCCAGCAAGCACGACGCGATCCGCGAGCACGGGGTGGCCCATCCCATCGACTACCGAGGCGATGACTTCGAGCGGGTCGTGAGCGAGCTCACGGACGGTGAGGGCATCGACATCGCGATGGACGCGATCGGGCCGTCGAGCTTTCGCAAGGACTACCGGCTGCTGCGGCCGGGAGGACGGCTGATCTGCTTCGGCCTGAGCGAGGTCCAGACCGGGACGGGCAGGAACATCCCCGGCCTGCTCAAGGGCCTGGCGGGGATGACGACCGCGACGATGCCCTGGTGGAAGAGCCTCGCGATCATGAACGAGAACAAGGGGGTCTTCGGTCTCAACATGCTGAGCTGGTGGAAGACCGAGGGGAACATCAGCCGCGCCATCGAGCCACTCGCCGACGACTTCGCCGCGGGCCGGCTGGGGCCGGTCGTAGCCGAGGCCTTCCCGTTCGACAGGGCAGCCGACGCGCATCGCTTCATCCATGACCGCAAGAACATCGGCAAGGTCGTGCTCACGCCCTGAGCGCGCGGGGTCGCCCGGGTGGCCGGGCGGCATGATGGCCCCATGACCGTGCTCCTTGCCCTCGCCGCGGCGGCGCTGTTCGCGCTCGGCACCGTTCTCCAGCAGCGCGAGGCCATGCGCGAGCCCGAGGAGGGGTCGCTGGGCGCCGGGTTCATCGGCCGCTTGGCGCGGCGCCCGATCTGGCTCGCCGGGATCGCGGCGGACGGCCTGGGCTTCGTCGGCCAGGCCGCGGCGCTCGGCGTCGGCCGGATGGTCGTCGTGCAACCGATCCTGGCAATGACCGTGATCTTCTCCCTGCCCCTCGGCGCGAAGCTCAGCGGTCAGCGGATCAGCCCTCGGGACGTGCTCGCCGCCGGGGTCACGACCGGCGGGCTCGCGCTCTTTCTGGCGCTCGGCAATCCCTCGGCCGGTCGTGACGACGCCCCCGTCGAGGAGTGGCTCATCGCCGGCGCGGCAACCGCTGCGATCTGCGGGCCGCTGGTGATCGCGGCCGCCGGTCGCTCATCCCGGACCCGGGCGGCGTTGCTCGGGATCGCGACGGGCATCCTCTGGGGCCTCAGCGCCGGCATCACCAAGGCCACGGTCGATCAGCTCGACGAGGGGCTCGTCGCCCTGCTCACGGACTGGCACGTGTACGCGCTGATCGTCGTCGGGGCCGCCGCGCTCGTGCTCAGCCAGGCCTCGCTGCAGACTGGCGCCCTCGCCCCGGCGATCGCCACCGCCTCGATCCTCGATCCGCTTGCCAGCCTGGTGCTCGGCGTGACGATCTTCGCCGAGCGCCTGGAAGACTCGGCCCCGGAGGCCCTGCTGGCCTTCGGCGGACTGGCGGTGGCGCTGGTCGGGCTTTACTACCTCGCCGGCGCGCAGGCGGCGGAGGAGGAGGGCTGAGCGAGGCCCTCAGTCGACCTTGCGGGTGAAGGTGCTTCCCTCGGTGTGCCGTCGATAGATCTCGTTGAAGTCGAAGGCGTAGTTGAAGTCGTCGAGCTCGGCGGCGCGGGTCTCCTGGATGTTGAGGTTGTGGACGATCAGAAGCTCCTCGTTGATGTTGGAGGCCTGAACGAGAGGGATCCCCGAGGGTGCCCAGATACCGGAGCCACCCCAGAACGCGACGTCGCTGACCGGGTGACGCCCGACGGCGTTGCAGGCGATCGTCCACACCTGGTTCGTCGCCGAGGCGGCGGCCATGGTCAGATCCCAGAGCTCGCCGTAGTAGAGGTCCGTGCGAACGTTCATCAGCGGGTAGTCGCGGGTCGCCGCCGCGCGCCATGACGCCACCTCGACCAGGGCGTCGACCCCGTCGATCACCGCGTACTCGCGCAGGAGCTCTCCGAACAGATAGTCGTAACAGGTCGCGAACCCGATCCGGCCCTGCTTCACGCCCCGGAGGACGAGGCGGTCGTCGCGACCGCTCTCGGTGTAGAGCTTCTCGATGCCCGGTAGGAAGACCTTCTGGTACGTCTCTCTCGGGTCGAGGTAGTCGTGGTCCTGAGCGACGACGAAGGTCGAGTTGTGGAGCTTGTGATCGGCGCCGGTTGTCCGGGTCAGGCCGTTGAGGACGATCGCCCGGAAGTCCGCGTCGAGCAGCGGCATCAGCTCGCCCTCGATCCAGTCACGATGGTTCTCGATCGCGGCGGCCTCCATGTAGGGACGACACTCGGCCTCGTCTTCCCAGAAGTAGCCGGAGAGCGCAAACTCGGGAAAGATCGCGACGTTGACGCCGCTCTGCTTGAAGCGCTGTGCGGCCCGCAGGATCTTGTCCTTGTTGCGCTCGACGGCGGGGACGTCCGCGTGAATACTGGCCAGCCCGACGCTGACGTTCGAGGGGTCGTCCGAATAGGTCCGCTCGACGACGAGGAACTCGTCGAAGGTCTCGCCCGGCTGGCTCTCCGGCCGGGGAATGCCCAAGGGCTCGGGTCGGCTCATGGGCCTAGCATTCCAGGTGCGGGGGCGGGGGAGCTCAAGCCTCCCCGGCCGAGCTCAGGCGGGCCTCACGCCGAGCCGCGACCCGACGCCGGGAGTAGCCGAAGTAGATCACCAGCCCGATCGCGAGCCATCCCGCCAGGCGGTACCAGGTCTCGACCGGGAGGGTGGTCATGAGAGCCAGGGCGCTCAGCGCACCAAGGGGCGCGGTGATCCAGACGCCGGGGGCGCGGAAGGGCCGCTCGAGGTCGGGCCGCCGCACCCGGAGGACGAGCACGCCGGCGCAGACGATCACGAAGGCGAGCAGGGTCCCGATCGAGACCAGCTCGCCGAGTGCGTCGATCGGGATCAGCCCGGCGGCCATCGCGCCGATGACGCCGCTGACCACGGTCGCGAAGAGCGGTGTCTTGGTCGACTCCGAGACACGGCCGAAGGCGTCAGGCAGCATGCCGTCGGAGGACATGCGCATGAAGATCCGCGTCTGCCCGTAGAAGGTGACGAGCACGGTCGCCGCGAGCCCGACCACGGCGGCGACGTCGACCAGCGCCCCGAGCCAGGCGAGGCCGCCCACGGCGTCGATCGCCTCCGAGAGTGGGTTGGCGACGTTGAGGTCGGTGTAGTTCTCCATCCCGGTCATCACCAGGCCGATGCCCACGTACAGAGCCGTGGAGATCAGCACGGTGGCGAGCAGGCCGATCGGCACCGTGCGCCTTGGATTCCTACTCTCGGCCGCGGCGGTGGAGACCGCGTCGAAGCCGACGTAGGCGAAGAACACGACGCCCGCCCCCCGCAGGATCCCGCTGACCCCGAACTCGCCGAACTCGCCACTGTTGGCCGGGATGAACGGGTCCCAGTTGGACCCGGTCACGTAGAAGGCGCCCACGGCAACGAACAGCACGAGGATTCCCACCTTGAGCACCGTCATCGCGTTGTTCGCCCTCGTCGACTGCCGGATCCCAACGGCGAGCAACGACGTCGCCAGCACGACGATCAGCATCGCCGGCAGGTTGATCACGCCCGCGTCCTCGCCGAACGGCGGCTTGGTGATGGCATCGGGGAGCGCGATGCCGAAGCTCTCCAGGCCGTTGACCGCGTACCCCGACCAGCCCACCGCCACGGTCGAGGCAGCGAAGAGGTACTCGAGCAGCAGATCCCAGCCGATGAACCAGCCGAGGAAGACCCCGAAGACCGCGTAGGCGTAGGAGTAGGTGCTACCCGCGGCGGGGATCATCGAGGCGAGCTCCGCGTAGGAGAGGGCCGTGGCGCCGGCGGCCAGGCCGGCGAGCACGAAGGAGATCGCCACTGCCGGACCGGCGAACTCGGCGGCCGCCTGACCGGTGGTAACGAAGATCCCGGCCCCCACGACGCTCGCGATCCCAAGTGCCGTGAGGCTGAACGGGCCAAACGCGGCCGAATCGAGCCGCCCGCGATCGGCCTTCGCCTGCGCGATCACAGCATCGAGGTTCTGACCGCCGCGCTGACCCTCCTTCGCCACACGGCGATGCTTTCAGATGCTCGGCGCGCCGGCGGGCGCCGAGGTCGAAGGGCGGCAAGGATCCGCCGTCGGGCCGTGAAAGGATGGGCCGGTGAGCGACGTGGAGGAGCCGGCAGCTGACGAGGGGACCGTCGCGGAAGAGCGGCGGCGCCGACTCGAGAAGCTCGATCGGCTCGCGGAGCGCGGGGGATCACGCTACCCGCCACGGTTCGATCGCGATCACATGGTGGCGGCGGTCCGGGAGCGATTCGATGGGATCGCGGCCGACGCGCGCACTGGCGAGCGGGTGCGGGTCGCCGGCCGCCTGATGCTGATCCGCCGTCATGGCGGCGTGATCTTCGCGATGCTGCGCGACTCCTCCGGGGAGTTGCAGCTGGAGGTCTCGCGCGAGGTGGTGGGGGAGGCCGCGCACGACGATTTCGAGCACCTCGATCTCGGCGACTGGGTCGGGGTGGAGGGCGAGGTGATCGGCTCGCATTCCGGTGAGCTCTCGGTCGAGCTGGGGGAGTGGGAGCTGCTGACCAAGGCGCTCAGGACGCTCCCGAAGGAGGAGCACGGCCCGCGCGACGTGGATGTCCGCTACCGCGAGCGCTACCTGGACCTGATCGTCAACCCGGATGCCCGGCGGATCTTCCAGATCCGCAGCGCGGCGATCGCATCCGTGCGGCAGACCCTCATCCAGCGTGGCTTCGCGGAGGTCGAGACACCGGTGCTCGACACCGCCGCCGGTGGCGCCGCGGCTCGCCCGTTCATTACCCACCACAACGCGCTGGACATCGACATGTACCTGCGCATCGCACTCGAGTTGCCGCTGAAGCGCCTGGTCGTCGGCGGGATGGAGCGGGTGTTCGAGATCGGGCGCGTGTTCCGCAACGAGGGTCTCGACACCCGGCACAACCCGGAGTTCACGCTGCTGGAGGCCTACCAGGCGCTCGGCGACTACCACGACATGATGGATCTGGTGGAGACGATCGTCTCCCGGGCCGCCACCGATGCGATCGGGACGACGAAGATCGAGATCGACGGGAAGCCGGTGGATCTCGCGCCGCCCTGGCGACGGGTGAGCATGGCCGACCTGGTGCGGGAGCAGACCGGGGCGGAGATGCATCCGTCGATGCCGATCGAGGAGGCGCGCTCGATCGCCTCGGACATGGGGCTCGAGACGGAGGAGTCGTGGGGGGCCGGCAGGATCCTTGCCGAGGTCTACGACGAGCACTGCGAGGCGGAGCTGATCGAGCCGACCTTCGTCCTCGACCATCCCCGCGAGGTATCGCCGCTGGCGCGCGCGCATCGCGACGACCCCACCCTGACCGAGCGCTTCGAGGCGGTGGTCGGGGCCCGCGAGCTCGCCAACGCCTACAGCGAGCTGAACGACCCGGTGGACCAGCGCGAGCGCTTCGAGGCGGAGGCCCGCGCCAAGGCGGCGGGTGACGAGGAGGCTGAAGACGTCGACGAGGACTACATCCGGGCACTCGAGTTCGGTCTGCCCCCGACCGGGGGACTGGGAATCGGGATCGACAGGCTGGTGATGCTGATCGCGGGCGCCGACACGATTCGCGAGGTGATCCTCTTCCCGACGATGCGCCCGGAGGGCGCGGCCGCCGGTCCGCATGCCGGTGCGGGTGCTCCCGGGCTGCCGAGCCCCGAGGTGATGGCGGCACCCGAGTCCGAGCCGGAGGTCGACGGCCCCGCGGTCGGCACCGAGCCTGCCCCAGCCTCCGACCCGCCCCGCCCGGGGCCCGGTCCGTCAGCCCGTGCGCTCGGCTGGCTCACCGCGGTCGTGGGCATCCTCTCGCTGGTCCCGACCCTTCCGGTTGTCTCCGGCCCGCTTGGGATAGAGCCGCTGCTCGGCCGCGACGGCCGGATCGTCTCCGACATCGCCTCGGTGCTCGTCGGCTTCGCCCTGATCGCCGTCGCCTACGAGGTCGGTCGCGGGCGGCGGGCGGCCTTCCGCGTAGCGGTGGGGCTGTTCGCCGTGAGCGCCCTGGCCCATGCGATTCGCGGCCCCGACCCGATCGTCGTGGTCCTCGACCTGGCGATGCTCGCCGGGTTGGTCGCCAACCGTGGGCGGTTCCGGGTCCCCCCGAACCCGCGCTCGGCGCTGGCGCTGCTGCGCTTCATCCCCGCCTACCTCGCTCTGGTCGGGGCCTTCAGCGTGCTGACGCTGTTCGTCGAACGCGACAAGCTCTCGCCGTCCTTCAGCGTCGCGGGCGCGCTGGAGGCCGGCTACGTGGGCCTGGTCGGCGTCCAGGGCCCATTCGAGTATTCATCCGCTGCGTTCGAGGACTTCTTCGAGTGGTCGTTGATCGTGCTCGCCGTCGCCGGGCTCCTGACCGCGCTCTTCCTCCTGTTCAGGCCGCTGACGCAGCGCGGGGGGCCGAGTGCCGACGACCGCGCGAAGGCGCGAGCGCTCGTCCGGCGCTGGGGCTCCGACAGCCTCGCCTATTTTGCGCTGCATCCCCGCAAGAGCTACTTCTTCTCGAGCGACGGGCGGGCGATGGTCGCCTACGCCTACGCGGGGGGCTACGCGCTGGTATCGGCCGACCCGATCGGCGCGCCCGGCTCCATCCGCAGGGTCTTGGACGAGTTTCTCGCCTATTGCGCTGATCGCGGCTGGCGAGTCAGCTTCCTCGCTGTGCGGGAGGAGTTGCTCGGCCTCTACACCGAGCGCGGCCTGCGCGGCGTCTATCTCGGCGACGAGGCGATGATCGACTGCCGCCGCTTCGGCCTCGGGGGCGGCGCGATGAAGCCGGTCCGGGAGGCCGCCCACCGGGTGGGACGCGAGCACCGGTTCCGCCTGATCCGCGAGAGCGAGGCCGGGCCGGCGCTGGTCGCGCGTCTCAATGAGATCAGCCGGCAGTGGCGCGGCGACACCGAGGAGCGCGGCTTCACGATGGAGCTGACCCGCGAGGTCGAGGGGGTCGAGGAGGACTTCCTGCTGGCGCTCTGCCTCGACGCCGAGGAGCGACCGGTCGGCTTCCTGCGGCTGGTCCCCTGCTACGGGGCGGACCCCGGCTTCTCCCTGGACCTGATGCGACGGCTCCCGGACGCTCCCAACGGGCTCACGGAGTTCCTGATCGCGAACACAGCCCTGGCGCTCGGGGAGCGCGGGTTCCGCCGGCTCTCGATGAACTTCGCGGCCTGGGGAAGGCTGTTCGAGGAGGGGCGCGCCCTCGGCCCGATCGAGTGTGCCGAGAAGGCGATGGCGACGGCGCTCAACCCGTTCTTTCAGATCGAGTCGCTGCGGGACTTCAACCAGAAGTTCCAGCCCGAGTGGCTGCCTCGCTCGATCGTGATCGAGGACGCCGCCCAGATGGCCCGGGTCGGGCTGCTCTACGCGACGATCGAGGGCCAGCTCGAGCTGCCGGTTCTGGGCCGGCTCCTGGTGCCGCCACAGCCCGCTACCGGGGTGGGCGGATGATCGACCCCGGCGGCGTCCTCTCGATCGCCAGCATCGGCTCGCTCTACGACCGGGCGGTCGTGGAGACCGGCCGCGAGGCCTCCTTCCTGTTCTTCGTCGCCTTCCTCGGCAGCTTCGGCTTTATCCGCACCAGCGCGCACATGATCCGGGCCGAGGTCAGCTGGTGGCCGGGGAACGTCGAGGTCGGCGGCACCCACATCCATCACCTGGTCTGGGGTATCTGCCTGGTGCTGATCACCGGCTGGATCGGTGTCACGCAGGACCTCTCATCGCCCTGGGCGCAGATCGTGCCGATCACCTTTGGAATCGGCGCGGGGCTGACGATGGACGAGTTCGCGCTCTGGCTCAACCTCCGCGACGTCTACTGGGAGCAGGAGGGGCGCCGCTCGATCGACGCGGTGATCGTGATCGTGGCGGTGACCGGCCTGCTGCTGGTCGGGTTGCGGTCGTGGATCGACGTCGCGACCGGGGTCGAGGACTACGTCTTCCACGTAGTGGGCTGGTCGACCGTGCTGGCGATGGTCCTGATCGGGATCAACGTCGCGAAGGAGAAGTTCGGGATGGCCCTGATCGGGTTCTTCTTCAGCCCCGTCTCCCTGATCGGCGCGCTGCGACTCGGACGGCCGACGTCACTCATCGCGCGGCGCTACTCCAAGGACAAGCGTCGCCGCGCGCACGAGCGCTTCGACGGGCGCAGCGCCGTGCCGATGCCACCGCCGGTGCAGCGAAGGATCCAGGAGCGACGGCGCGGCGCAAGGCCGGCGAAGAACGCTCAGGGCGAGGCGCCGGCCGAGGACGCGGACGCGTCCCGCTCTGACTGAGCGGCCTCGTCCAGCCAGGCGCCGCGAAGCTCGCTCCAGATCACGCCCACGCCTATGGAATCTTGACCGTCTGCGCTACTCTCCCTGCCGATGGTCCTTCGCCACCAGACCCTGGCGCTTCTTCTTCTCCTCCCCCCTCGGGGGGATTAGCGCTGGGCGGCGCGATAGCCGCGAGAGACAGGTAGAAGGATCAAGAGAGAAGGAGAATCAGCCGATGAGCGCTGAGGCAGAAGTACAGGTAGAGGAATCGGGCCGCGTCGAGATCTTCGACACGACGCTCCGGGACGGCGAGCAGTCTCCGGGGATCTCGCTCAACACGCAGGAAAAGGTCGAGATCGCGACACAGCTCGGCAGGCTCGGCGTCGATGTCATCGAGGCTGGGTTCCCGATCACGTCCCCGGGTGACTTCGAGGCGGTCCAGGAGATTGCGCGGACCGTTCAGGGGCCGGTGATCTGCGGCCTGGCCCGCACCCAGAAGGCCGATATCGACGCGGCCTGGGGTGCGGTCAAGGACTCAGAGCGCCCGCGGATCCACACGTTCATCTCCACCTCCGACATCCACATCGAGCACCAGCTCCAGACCGATCGCGAGGACGTCAAGGGTCAGGCGAAGGCCGCCGTGGCACACGCGAGGGAGCACTGCGAGGACGTCGAGTTCTCGCCGATGGACGCGACGAGGGCGGACGTGGACTTCACCGCCGAGGTCTGCGCGATCGCCGTGGCGGAGGGCGCGACCGTGGTCAACATCCCGGACACCGTCGGCTATACGACTCCCGAGGAGTACACGCGCTACTTCGAGCGGCTCTACGAGCTGGCGCCGGACCTGCGTGGCGTGCGGATGAGCGTCCACTGTCACGACGACCTGGGCCTGGCCGTGGCCAACTCCTACGCGGGGCTGCTGGCGGGTGCCCGCCAGGTCGAGTGCGCGATCAACGGGCTCGGCGAACGCGCCGGCAACTGCTCGCTCGAGGAGATCGTGATGCTGCTCCGGACGCGCCGAGGGGACCACGGCCTGGACACGAATGTGAACACGGTCGAGCTGGCCCGAACGAGTCGCATGGTGAGCCGCTCCACGGGTTACGCGGTGCAGCCGAACAAGGCCGTGATCGGGCGCAACGCGTTCGCCCACGAGTCGGGGATCCACCAGGACGGCGTGCTCAAGGAGCGTTCGACCTACGAGATCATGGACGCGCGTGACGTCGGCCTCGAGTCGAACTCGATCGTGCTCGGCAAGCATTCCGGCCGGCATGCGCTGGCAGATGCGCTCAGCCAGCTCGGCTTCCAGGTGGAGGGCAGCGCCCTCAATCACGCCTTCAAGCGCTTCAAGGAGATCGCCGACAAGAAGAAGCAGGTCACCGCGCTCGATCTCGAGGCGATCGTCTCGGATGAGATGCGCGAGTCCTCGGAGAAGTACGAGCTCGAGTGGTTCGAGGTCGAGGCCGGGACCAAGCTGGAGCCGCGGGCCCGCGTCGGGATCAAGCTCCCCTCCGGCGAGGTGGTCGAGGGCAGCTCCAGCGGCGACGGACCGATTGACTCCGTCTTCGGCGCGATCGCGTCCACGGTCGAGACCGACTGCGAGCTGCGGCAGTTCACCGTTGCCGCTGTCACCGAGGGCCGCGACGCCCTCGGCGAAGTGACCGTGATGCTCCGCGCCCACGACCGCCTCGCGACCGGCCAGGGGGTCTCGACGGACATCATCGAGGCCTCCGCCCGGGCCTACGTCCGCGCTCTCTCCAATGCGCTCGACGGCGCCGCGGTCCGCGAGGCCGAGGCGGCCACGGAGGAGCACGCGGCGGCGCCGGTCTCACCGGGGCCGTAGCCGGCCCGGGCGCATTCACATGGACCCGGCCCGCGACGCAGCTCCACTCGCCATCGCCAGATAGGCTTGACGCGATGGGTCAACTCGACGGCAAGGTCGCAGCGATCACCGGCGCCAGCTCCGGGATCGGTGAGGCGACCGCCCGGGCTCTGGCCGCCGAGGGAGCCGCGGTTGCGCTCGGCGCCCGGCGGACCGACCGGATCGAGGCACTCGCCGAGGAGATCAGCTCCACCGACGCCGGCAAGGCGCTCGCGATCGAGACCGACGTCTCCGATGAGGAGTCAGCGAACGCCTTCGTAACGGGCGCCCACGAGCAGCTCGGCGGCCTCGACATCCTCGTCAACAACGCCGGCGTGATGTTGCTCGGCCCGGTTGCCGGGGCCGACACCGATGAGTGGCGGACGATGATGGAGGTCAACGGACTGGGTCTTCTGTACTGCACTCACGCTGCGCTGCCGATCATGGGCGCGGCCGGATCCGGACACGTGGTCAACGTCAGTTCGGTCGCGGGCCGGACGGCGAGCATGGGGGTGGGGGTCTACAACTTCACGAAGTGGGGCGTGACCGGCTTCGGAGAGGCGCTGCGCCAGGAGTGCTCTCACGCCAACGTCCGGGTGACCACGATCGAGCCGGGGTTCACGGAGTCCGAGCTCGCCGGCCACAACACGAACCCGATCGTGCTCGAGCGGGTCGAACAGATGAAGGAGGAGTACGGCGAGATCCTCCAGGCCTCCGACATCGCCGACTCCATCGTCTGGGCAACCACCCGCCCCAACCGGGTCAACGTCAACGAGATCCTGATCCGGCCGACGGGTCAGACCCGCTGACCGGGTTCTCCTCGGGCGGGCGTCGGTCGGCCTCCCGCCGGCCTCCCGTGCGACGTCACCGGAGGACGCCGGTCCACACCCCGTTGCCAGCCCGCCCTCGGCAATGTCGGGGTGGTATTCCGTACAACTGTCTGTGATACCGTACAGCTTCGCCGCGGCCTGACCGGCTCGCCGGGCGCAAACCGATCGACACGATGACACCCGCAGTAGCTCCGCAGACGATCCCCACGAGCCCCCCGTCCTCCGAGGCGCTGAGCTCGACCGCAGCTGCGGTCGAGCCGGGCGCGATCGGCAGTCGCGTCCGGGCGCTCCGCGAGGGCCTGGGCCTCAGCCTGAGGGAGCTGGCACAGCGCAGCGGCGTCTCCGCGACCACCCTCTCCGAGGTCGAGCGCGGCCACTCCTCGCCGACGCTCACCGTCGCCGGCCGGATCGCCGACGGGCTGGAGCTCAGCCTCTCGCAGCTCCTGCGACTCGACGAGAGCGGACACCTCGTCGTCGTCCGCGCCGGCAACGGCAGGCTTCGCCGCCGCTCCGGTCACTCGCTCGAGGAGCTGACGCCGCCGCTCCCCGGTCAGCGCGCCGACGTCTCTCGGCACACGCTTGAGCCGGGGGCCTCGACCGGAGGGACGGACGATCCGCCGATTCACGAGCCGGGCAGTCGCGAGACCGTGGTCGTGATCGCGGGCGAGGTCGACCTCGAGGTCGACGGGGCCGAGCACCGGCTCGCCGCAGGCGATAGCGCGACCTTCGATGCGGACCTCCAACACCGTCTGAAGAACTCGACCCGCGCACCCGCCGAGCTGATCGCCGTGATCGCCGCGGGGCTGCGCAGAAGCTGACCCGACCACCGCAAGAGACGAGGAGCAAACGACCATGGCCCCGCAAACGATGTTCGACAAGATCTGGTCCCAGCACGAGGTCGCCGATGGGCTGATCTTCATCGACCTGCACCTGGTGCACGAGGTCACCTCACCACAGGCGTTCGACGGCCTGCGGCTGGAGGGCCGCAAGGTGCGCCGCCCCGATCGCACGCTCGCGACCGCGGATCACAACGTTCCCACCGACGACACGCCCGCGGCCAGGCTGATCGCCGACGAGCTCTCCCGCAAGCAGGTCGAGACGCTGGAGGCGAACTGCGAGGAGTTCGGGGTCCCGCTGTACTCGCTGGGCTCGAACCGCCGCGGCATCGTGCACGTGATCGGCC
>DATFLZ010000142.1:0-7399 GCA_035267205.1 Solirubrobacterales bacterium
GACCCTGATGACGGCGCTCGAGGACGCGTTGCTCTCCGCCTACAAGAAGACACCCGGTTCGGCCAAGTACGCCCGTGTCGATCTCGATCGCGAGACCGCGGACTTCCGTGTCTTCGAGTTGATCCTGCCCGCGGAGCTGGAGGAGAAGCTGCTCGCCGAGGCCGCCGATGAGCAGGAGCGGGTCGTCAACCCCGAGACCGGCGAGCTCGAGGAGCCCGAGGAGCCGGAGCTCGACCCAGAGATGATCGCTCCCTACGAGGACCAGATCGAGACCCGCGACGTCACCCCGGACGACTTCGGCCGGATCGCGGCCCAGACCGCAAAGCAGGTCGTGCTGCAGCGGATCCGCGAGGCCGAGCGGATGATGATGTACGAGGAGTTCCAGGACCGCGTCGGCGAGCTGATCACGGGGATCATCCAGCAGTCCGACAACCGCTACACGCTGGTTCAGCTCCGCGACCGGGTCGAGGCGCTGCTGCCGCGCTCCGAGCAGGTCTACAGCGAGCGCTACGACCACGGCGCTCGCGTGAAGGCGGTGATCACCGATGTCTCGGCCGAGGGCAAGGGCCCGAGCGTCGTCGTCTCCCGCAAGAGCCCGGAGCTGATCAAGAAGCTGTTCGCGCTCGAGGTGCCCGAGATCGCCGACGGGTTGGTCGAGGTTGTGGGCGTCGCCCGCGAGCCCGGCTTCCGCTCGAAGATCGCCGTGATCTCCCATGCCGACGGAGTCGATCCGGTCGGCGCGTGCGTCGGTCCACGCGGCTCGCGTGTCCGCATGGTCGTCTCCGAGCTGCGCGGCGAGAAGATCGACATCATTCCTTACAACGAGGAGCCCGCCCGGTTCGTCGCCAAGGCGCTGAGCCCGGCTCGCGTTCGCGAGGTGCTCGTCGACGACGACGACCGCCAGGCGACGGTCATCGTGCCCGACGACCAGCTCTCGCTGGCGATCGGCCGTGAGGGCCAGAACGCTCGCCTCGCCGCCAAGCTGACCGGCTGGCGCGTCGACATCGTCGGTGAGTCCGAGTTCGCCGAGAAGGGCGACGACAGCGACGTCCAGGAGGAGGGCGAGGAGTCATCCGACGGCCGCTGTGCCGCCGTCCTCTCCGCGGGCCGGCGCTGCCCGAACGCGGCGCTGGACGGCTCGCGCTTCTGCGGTCTGCCTCAGCATCAGGCGCTGGTCAGGTTCGAGACCAACCAGGTCACGGTGCTCAGCTCGCTCGGCGACGACGAGGTCGCCACGCTGGCCGATCCCGAGGCCGCGGACGACGCGATCGCCGAGATCGTCGGTCGCGCCGAGGCGGCCTTCGCCGAGCGGCAGGAGGCCGAGGGCGAGTCCGCGCCCGAGGAGGCCGAGGCCGGGCCCGTGGCAGAGGAAGAGGTCGAGGCCGAGGCCGACGCGGAGCAGTCCGCGGAAGCTGCCGAGGAAGCGGCCGAAGAGGTCGCGTCCGACGACGAGATTGACGGCGAGCGGGGCCAGGCCGACGAGGCCTCCGAGACCCAGCAGGCGGAGGCCTGAGGAGCCGACCACGCCCGATGGCAAAGCAGCGAGTTCATGAGATAGCCAAGGCGCTGGGCCTCGAGAGCAAGAACGTTCTCGACGCCCTCAAGGACGCAGGGGTGGAGGTCAAGACCGCCTCCTCCTCGGTCGAGCAGCAGACCGCCCTCAAGGCGCTTGCGAGCGCGGGCGCGCTGCCGAAGAAGGCCGCTCCCTCGGGCAACGGTGGGGTCGCCGACTCGGCGACGGAGGCCAAGCCGAAGCAGAAGACGGAGTCCAAGGGCTCCTCCAAGCCCGCCGAAAAGCCCGCGAAGCCCGCAGCGAAAAAGCCGGTGCGTCCGCCGGCTGACGCCGATCAGGGCGCCGCGAAGTCCGCCGCGCCGGCGAAGCCGACGCCCAAGCCGCAGGCCGCCCCGAAGCCCGACGGAGGCGGTGACGCCGCGGGTGGCAAGAGGCGCCGGCGCGTTGTCATCGACTCCCAGGCATCGCGCCGCGACCAGATGGGTGGCCCGCCGCCGCAGCGCCCGCCGCGCCGCCGGGGTCGTCGGCGCCGCCCGGTGTTCGATGAGTCGCCCGAGCGCAAGGGCGCCGAGCCCGAGGAGCAGGAGGCACTGAAGATCAACTCCGGCGCGACGGTCCGCGAGGTCTCCGAGACCCTCGGAGTCAGCTCGGCCGAGGTGATCAAGACCCTGATGCAGCTCGGCGAGATGGCCACGCTGACTCAGACACTTCCCGATGAGACGATCCTCGTGGTCGCCGAGAAGCTCGACCGCGAGGTCGAGATGGTGCGCGCCGAGGACGAGGTCGCCGACGAGCCGACCTTCGACGACGACGATGCAGATCTCGTCGAGCGCCCCCCGGTCGTCACGATCATGGGCCACGTCGATCACGGCAAGACCTCGCTTCTTGACGCGATTCGCGAGACTGAGGTAGCCGCCGGCGAGGCCGGGGGCATCACCCAGCACATCGGCGCCTACCAGGTCCACCACGAGGACAAGACGATCAGCTTCCTCGACACGCCGGGTCACGAGGCGTTCACGGCGATGCGCGCCCGCGGTGCCAAGGTCACCGATGTCGCGATCATCGTCGTGGCGGCCGACGACGGCGTGATGCCGCAGACAGTCGAGGCGATCGACCACGCCAAAGCGGCGGACGTGCCGGTCATGATCGCCGTGAACAAAATTGACAAGGAGGGGGCCGATCCCAACCGCGTCCGCGGCGAGCTCGCCGAGCGGGGCCTCAATCCCGAGGACTGGGGCGGGGATACGATCTTCTGCGACGTTTCGGCGCAGACCAAGGAGGGCCTCGAGAACCTCCTGCACATGATCCTGCTGGTCACCGAGCTCGAGGAGCTCAAGGCCAACCCCGGGGTCGAGGCCTCGGGCGTGGTGATCGAGTCCCATCTCGATCCCGGCCGCGGGCCGGTCGTCTCGGTGCTCGTCCAGCGCGGCACCATGCGGGTCGGCGATTCACTCGTGGCGGGCTCCCAGTGGGGGCGCGTGCGCGCGATGCACGACCACACCGGCACCCGGATCGAGGAGGCGGTACCCGGCGACCCGGTTGAGGTGCTCGGCTTCGACGGCGTCTGCGAGGCCGGCGAGCGCGCCCAGGTGGTCGACAACGACCGTCGCGCCCGCCAGCTCGCGCAGGAGCGCGCAAACCGGCTCAAGACTGAGGCGCTTGCCCGCCGCCAGGCCCGCCGTGTCACGCTTGAGGAGGTGTTCGCCAAGGCCAAGGAGGGTGAGATCAAACAGCTCAACCTGCTGCTCAAGGCGGATGTCTCCGGATCGCTCGAGGCGCTGCAGGACGAGATCGCCAAGCTCCCGCAGGATCAGGTCGGCGTGGACGTCATCCGCGCCGCGCCTGGAGGCATCAACGAGTCCGACGTGATGCTTGCCGCTGCGTCCGACGCGATCATCATCGGCTTCAACGTCCGGCCGCTCTCCGACGCCCGCCGCGCCGCCGAGGCCGAGGGCGTCGAGATCCGCACCTATTCGGTGATCTACAAGATCACCGAGGAGCTCCGTGCGGCGATGGAGGGCATGCTCGAGCCCGAGGAGGTCGAGGAAACGGTCGGCGAGCTCGAGGTGCTCGAGCTGTTCAAGGCATCCCGCGTCGGCACGATCGCCGGCTCCCGCGTCAACGAGGGCAAGGTCACTCGCGACGCGGAGATCCGTGTGGTCCGCGACGGCACCGTCGTCTGGACTGGACGGGTGGGCTCCCTGCGCCGCTTCAAGGATGACGTCAGCGAGGTCGAGAACGGCCAGGAGTGCGGCGTCACGCTCGACGGCTTCGCCGACGTCAAGGTCGGCGACGTGCTCGAGGTCTTCAAGACCACGAGCGTCGAACAGACTCTGAGCTAGGGCTCCAGGGATCCATCTTCCTGCCCTACCCCCACATGCTGGGGTCAGGGCAGGAAGATGACCGCGTCCCGCCCGCCCGCGGCTATCGTGGGATCCGATGGCGATCACGCTCCATCAGGGGGACATCACCACCGACGGCGAGGCCGACGCGATCGTCAACGCGGCGAACGAGAGTCTGCTCGGGGGCGGTGGGGTGGACGGGGCGATCCACCGGGCCGCCGGGCCCTCCCTGCTCGAGGAGTGCCGAGCGTTGGGCGGCTGCGCGACCGGCGACGCCAGGATCACCCGCGCCGGTGAGCTGCCGGTGGATCACGTGATCCATACTGTGGGGCCCGTCTGGAGCGGCGGCGGCGAGGGCGAGCCGGAGGCACTGGCGTCCTGTCACGGGCGGGCGATCGAGCTCGCGAGCGAACACGGGTGCGCGAGGGTCGCGTTTCCCGCGATCTCCACCGGGGCCTACGGCTATCCCGTCGAGCTCGCGGCCGGCGTCGCGCTGGGGGCGACGGCCGAGGCTTTGGCGCGCTCGGCCGTGGTCGTGGGGGCGCGCTTCTGGCTCTTCGGGGACGAGGTACATGCGGCGTTCGAGGCGGCGCTCGGCGATGTCGGCCCCTGACGCCTACGTCTGCGTGGTCGAGGCTCGCCTCCACGTCGAGGACTCCGGCAGCCTGAAGTCCAAGCGCAAGGTGGTGCGCTCGCTGAAGGATGCGGTCCGGCGTCGGTTCGGAGTCTCGGTAGCCGAGATCGACGGCCACGACACCTGGCAGCGGACGACGCTCCTGATCGCGGTCGCCGGCGGCGCCGAGGTCAGCGCGCGGGCCGAGGGCATCGAGCGCTTCATCGCCGCGCGGTGTCCGGACGGCTCGAGCTTCGAGCGCCGCCTCCGCAGCCTCGAGGATCTCGACGGGTAGGCGGCTCCAGCCCCCGCCGGGCCGCAGCGCTCGATGCCGTATCGGCCGCGCTCGCGAGGGGCTAGACTGCCGCCCCCATGCCTTCCTCGCGGATGCGCCGCGTCAATGAGGTCATGCGGGAGGTGATCGGGACCGCGATCACATCGGAGCTCCAAGATCCCCGCATCGGGTTCGTGACCGTGACTGCAGTAGAGACAAGTCCAGACCTCCGGCACGCCCGTGTCCACGTCAGCGTGCTCGGCTCCGAGCGCGAGCGAGAGGACTCGCTCGCCGCGCTGCGGTCCGCCCACGGGCTCCTGCAGGCGGCGATCAACTCCGAGCTGCGGCTGAAGCGCACGCCGGCGCTCAACTTCTCCTACGACGAGAGCATCGAGCGTGCCGACCGGATCACCCGGATGCTGAAGGAGGGTGAGGACGAGTGAGCGCGGAGGGCACGGAGGTGGCCCCCGACGTGGCCGAGGCGCAGCGGGAGATCGTCGACCGTCTGCGCGCCGGCGACCGGTTTCTGCTCACTACGCACGAGGGCCCCGACGGCGACGCGCTCGGGTCGCTGCTCGCCCTGCACGGGATCCTGACCCAACTCGGCAAGGACTCGGTGATGTTCTTGGCGGAGAAGGAGTTCCCGCTGCCCGTCGAGTACCGCTTCATGCCTCTCCAGGAGGTGTTTCACGAGGCGCCTGCGGATCTCACGGATCGGACCGTGGTCTTCCTCGACTGCGGGAACATCGATCGCATGCCGGTCGACTGGCTCCAGGACGGCACCGAGATCCTCAACATCGACCACCACCACGACAACACGCTCTTCGGTCAGATCAACCTCGTCGACGCAACCGCCGCCTGCACCGCGGAGATCATCTTCGACATCGCCGCCGAGCTCGGGGGCGAGCTCACGCCGGAGATCGCTTCGGCTCTGTACGTGGGTCTGATCACCGACACCGGGATGTTCATGTACGAGAACACCGATGCGCGCTCCCACCGGGTGGCGGCGGCGCTGATCGAGGCGGGCGTGGAGGTCAACGAGATCTACCGGCGGCTCTATGAGCGGGTGCCCGCGGAGAAGCTGCGGCTGCTCTCCCGCTCCATCGAGCGCATCGAGCGCCGGCTCGAAGGGGCCCTCGCGACGACCTACGTCTCCGCCCAGGACTACGAGGCGACCGGCGCCGATGAGGTGCTCACCGAGGGCATCATCGATTTCGTCCGGGCGCTGGAGGGGACCCGCGTGGCCGCGGTGATCCGCGACAAGCCGAACAACGGTAGCGGCGCCGCGCGCAAGGCGAGCCTGCGCTCGGCGGACGGCTCGGTCGACGTCTCCGAGATCGCTCGCAAGATGGGCGGTGGAGGCCATCGCCGCGCCGCGGGGTTCTCGACCGATCAGAGCTACGAGGAGATCGTCGAGTTCCTGCAGTCTGAGACCTCCGCTCAGCTTGGCTGATTCAGGGGAGGGGGGAGGCCCCCCGGCCGGGTTCCTGCTCGTCGACAAGCCCGCCGGGCGCACCTCGCACCAGATGGTCGCGGCGGCGAGGCGGGAGCACGGGCTCCGCGCCGGGCACGCCGGGACGCTCGACCCGTTCGCGACGGGGCTCCTCGTCGTCCTGCTCGGCCAGGGCACGCGGCTTCAGCGTTACGTCCTGGGGCTGCCCAAGACCTATGTGGCGACCGCTCGGCTGGGCTGGCGCTCCACGACCGGCGACCCGGACGGGGAGCTGACGGAGACGGGGCAGCCTCCCGATCGCCTCGAGCTGCCGACGGGCACGGTTCGCCAACGGGTCCCGCTGACGTCGGCGGTCAAGGTGGACGGCGAGCGTCTCTACAAGCGCGCCCATCGCGGCGAGTCGCAGGCGGAACGGCCCGAGCGCGACGTCGAGGTCTACCGGGCCGACCTGCTGTCGAATGAAGGGGATCGGGCGGCGTTCGAGATCGAGTGCTCGGCCGGGACCTACGTGCGGACCCTGATCGAGGAGCTGGGTGACGCCTATTGCGAGGAGCTCCGCCGCACGGCCGTCGGGCACCTCCGGCTCGAGGACGCGGGGGAGCCGGTGCGGCCGGTCGAGGAGCTCGTCTCCTACCTCCCCGAGCGGGCGCTCGACGCGGACCAGGCCGAGCAGGTGATCCACGGGATCAAGCTGCCCAAGCAGCCGGGCGACCCCGGTCCCGACGGCGGCCCGATCCGGCTCACCAGCGGAGGGCGGCTGCTCGCGATCGCGCGACCGCGTGACCAGCTGCTCAAGACCGAGGTCGTGCTGGCGTGAGAGAGTTCAGCCGGAGCGAATCGAGATGAGCATCCGCGTCAGCAGCCTGCCCGAGGTCGAGCCGCGCCCACGCCGGGTCGCGATCGGCACCTTCGACGGCGTTCACGTGGGCCATCGCGCGGTGATCGGCGATGCGGACACCGTGCTCACCTTCGACCCGCATCCCCTGCAGGTGATCCACCCGGAGGCGGCGCCGAAGCTGCTGATGCCATCCGGGGTCAAGCGCGACGTGATCGAGGGCCTCGGCGTCGAGGAGCTGGTCGTGATTCCGTTCGATCGGGAGTTCGCCTCGATCGACCCCGAGCACTTCTGCGCCGACATCCTCGCGTCGAAGCTGGGCGCCACCGAGGTCGCGGTCGGCGAGAACTTCCGGTTCGGGGCGAAGGC
>DATFLZ010000143.1:0-8652 GCA_035267205.1 Solirubrobacterales bacterium
GGCGCTGAACTGCCTCCACCAGCCGCTCCATCCGCTCCACCTTGACCGGGTGCGGGACCTTGCCGTCGAGGTCCGCCGCCTCGGTACCGCGTCGGGGGCTGAAGACGAAGGTGAAGGCGCTGTCGTAGCCGACCTGCTCGACCACCGCCAGGGTCGCCGCGAAGTCCTCCTCCGTCTCTCCCGGAAAGCCGACGATGATGTCCGTGCTGAGCGCCGCGTCGGGCACATGCTCGCGGATCAGCGAGACCCGGTCGAGGTAGCGCTCGCGGTTGTAGGTGCGGCGCATCGCCTTCAGGATCCGGCTCGATCCCGACTGCAGCGGCAGGTGGATGTGCTCGCAGACCGCAGGACACTCGGCGTGCGCCAGGATCACATCCTCCTTCATGTCCTTCGGATGCGGGCTCGTGTAGCGGACCCGCTCGATGCCGTCGATGCCATCGACCGCGCGGAGCAGCTCGGCGAAGCTGAGCCGATCGCCCCCTCGCAGATCGCGACCGTAGGAGTTCACGTTCTGGCCCAGCAGCGTGACCTCCCGGACTCCATCGGCGGCCAGGCCCTCGACCTCCGCGATCAGCTCCGGCGCCGGGCGGCTGACCTCGCGGCCTCGCGTCGAGGGCACGATGCAGTAGGAGCAGACGCAGTTGCAGCCGACCGAGATCTGCAGCCAGGCCTGAAAGGGACGCTCGCGCTGGGCGGGGAGATGCCCAGCGAAGTCCTCGAACTCGAAGAAGCCCTGGGCGGTGATCGAGTCCGAGGTGAGGAACTCGGCCAGCTTGTGGATCTGTCCCGGGCCGAAAGCCACGTCTACGAAGGGGAAGCGCTCGAAAACCTCGTCCTTGACCGACTGCGCCCAGCAACCGCCGACGCCCACCACCCGCCCGGGATCCTCGGACTTGAGTCGCTTGGCCTCACCGAGGTGCGCGATGAAGCGACTGTCGGCGGATTCGCGGATTGAGCAGGTGTTGAAGAGGATCAGGTCGGCCTCGTCCCGCTCGGGAACCTCGTCATAGCCCAGGCCGCCGAGCATCCCCTTCATGCGCTCGGAGTCGTGCTCGTTCATCTGGCACCCGAAGGTGGTGACGTGGAAGCTCTTGCTCACGGCCCCGCAGAGTAGCGGCGCGAGATCGACGGGTCGGGCTGCGAGGCCCGGCGCCTAGTTGCCGGCGACCTCGGAGAGGTAGGCGACGAGTGTGTCGAGCTCGACCTCGTTGAACTGGTTCTGGTACGAGCCGGGCATGATTCCGTCGGTGAAGCCGTCCGAGAGCTTTGCGCTGGGATCGACAATGGAAGTGCGGATCTCATCAGGGCTCTGGCCCGGGAGCACCTCGTCGAGGTTCGGCCCGGTCGTACCGCTCGCGCCGGCGTCGGCGAGCGTGTGGCAGCCACCGCAGCCAGCTTCAGTGAACAGGGCGACGCCCTCCGGGCCGACATCGGCATCGCCCGACGGGCCCTCGCCGGAGCCGCCGCCCTCACCCTCAGCGTCACCCTCGGGCTCCGCGGCCTCGCCCTCGGTCAGCGGCGCCTCCTCGGCCTCCTTCTCCTCGGCCTCGGCCTCGGCCTCCTTCGCTGCTTCCTGGTTCTCCGCGCGGCGCTCGGCCTGCTCGAAGCGGGCGCTCTGCACGGCACCGATACCCGTGCAGACGACGAGCACCACCGCCACACCGGTCAGAGCCTTGAACTGTCCGTCGGTCGGGAAGTCCTCCTTCTTCATGCCGAGGAAGGCGACCACGAGAGCGAACACGACCAGCGCCCCGCCCGCGATATAGAGGAAGGTCTCGTCGAAGAAGCTGGCCTCACCGGAGGCGAGGGTTATCAGTGCGTCCATTTGCGGCCGCGAGCTTATCGCCAACGCCCGCGGAAGGCGGTGCAGGGCCGTCGGCGCGGGCGCCCCGCAGGGTCACCGATCGCCCCCTTCAGTCCGCGAAGGTGGTATTTCTGGTTTCGCGGATAACGGTAATCCTGATTCTGCCGGGGAAGTCGAGCTCCTTGCCAATCGTTTTGGCCGTCTTCTCGCCGATCACCGCGGCCTCCTCGTCGCTGACCTTGCCGGGATCGACCATGACGCGCACCTCGCGCCCGGCGCGCATCGCGAACACCTTCTCAACGCCCGGGTGGCGTCCGGCGATCTCCTCGAGGTCCTTGAGCCTCGCGACGTACTGCTCGAGGGCCTCACCGCGGGCGCCCGGCCGTGCACCCGAGAGGGCGTCCACCACCTGCACGATCACCGCCTCGACCGTCTTTGGCTCGACCTCGTTGTGATGGGCGGCGATCGCATGCGCGACGGCCTCGCTCTCGCCGTGGCGCCGGGCCATCGTCGCCCCTACCTCGGCGTGCGATCCCTCGACCTCATGGCTGACCGCCTTGCCGATGTCGTGGAGCAGCGCCGCTCGCTTCGCCGTCTCGACCGAGGCGCCCAGCTCCGCGGCAATGATCCCCGCGAACTTCGCGCACTCGATTAGGTGCTCAAGGACGTTCTGGCCATAGCTCGTCCTGAACCTGAGGCGCCCGAGCACCTTGAGCAGCTCAGGATCGATCCCGTGCAGGCCGGCCTCGAGCTCGGCGCGCTCGCCCTCCGCGGCGATCGTCGCTTCGACCTCGGTCTTCGCCTTCCCGTAGACCTCTTCGATCGTTGCGGGCTGGATGCGCCCGTCGGCGACGAGCTTCTCGATCGTCAACCTGGCGACCTCCCGCCTGACGCCGTCGAAGCTGGAGACGACAACGGCGTTGGGGGTCTCATCGATGATCACGTCGACGCCGGTGAGCGCCTCGAGCGCCCTGATGTTGCGCCCCTCCCTGCCGATGATCCGGCCCTTCATCTCCTCACCCGGCAGCTCGATCAGCCGGGTCGTCGACTCGCTGGCATGCGACCCCGCCAGGCGGGACATGGCGATCGCGAGGATGTTGCGGGCCTTGCGGTCGGCGTCGCGCTTGGTCTCCTCCTCGATCCCGAGCAAGGCGGCGCCGGCGCGGTGTCGGGCGTCGTGCTCGACGTCGGCGATGAGCATCTGCTTGGCCTGGTTGGCGGTCAGGCCGGAGAGCCGCTCGAGCTCCCTCCGCTGCACGCGCTTCTGCCGCTTCAGCTCCTCGGCCTGCTGCTCAAGATTGCGCTCGCGGTCCGCCATGGCCTGCTCGCGCTTCTCGAGCTCCGCTGCCCGCAGTCGCTGCGACTCCTGCTCGTGGAGGGCGCGCTCCTCCAGGCGGGCGATCTCCTCGCGGCGCGCCCGCAGATCCTCCGGGGGAGGATTCGGCTCCCCGAGCGCGGGCGCCGGCTGCACGTCCTCGCGCCTGTGAACTCCGCCGGCGGATGCCTCCCGTCGACCCGACAGGATGCGCTTGCCTCTGCTCGCCATTCAAACCACCTCTGGTCCGCCGCGGGTGCGGGACCGATCGCTCACGGTGTCAACTCCGGCGTACCGGCCCGTCGAGGCGTCGCTATCCGAGCGCGGCGGCTCGCGGCCGCCGGCGAGTCTGGAACCCGGCCCTAGGCCGCGCGCCCCCTTCCGTCCGCCGGGCGAGTCTGCTGTGGTTTCACGAAGCTGATTGGTCTCGAATCTCGGTTAGCGAGGCCCGCTCGAGCGCGGAAGTCGCCGTCCACCGATAGTAGTCGCAGGCGGTCCGCAACTCAACTCCGTACCGGCCCGGTGAGTCGGGCGCACCGCGGCACCGATGGTGCCAGCCCGGTCTCAGAGCAGCGCCGGCACCTCGGCCAGGGAGCGGACCATCGGCACATCGTCGACCGGCGGCTCTCCGGCCCGGTTGACCCAGATGCCCAGCAGGCCCGCGTCCCGCGCGCCCCGTGCATCGGTGTCGAGCCGATCGCCCACGTATGCGACCCGCCCGGGAGGCAGCCCGACCCGATCGCAGGCAAGCTCGAAGATCCTCGGGTCGGGCTTGGCGGCGGGCGCGCCGGAGGAAGCGATGAGCGGTCTCAGCAGCTCCTCCAGGCCGAGCGCCAGGAGCTTGCGCCTCTGGATCTTCTCATCCGCGTTCGTAATCGCACCCAGGGACACGCCCCTCCTCGAGAGGTCCGCGAGCAGGGGCTCGACGTCGTCGAATGGGGCCCAGTGCTCCCGGTAGCCGGAGAGGAACGCCTCGAACCACGACAGATGCGCGTCGTGAGAGCCACCCTCGACTCCCACCCAGGCAAGGATCCCGGCCGCCCGTCGCCGTCGCTGCTCGGCCAGCTCGATCTCACCACTCAGATACTCCGCGTAGTGGAGCTGCTCGAGCCGGCGCCACTCGGCCAGCGCCGCCCGCATGCCCTCCTCCTCGAGCTCAGGGCACTCGCGGTCGAGCGCCGCTCGCAGGGAGCGCTCACTCGCTCGATCGTGATCGAGCAGCGTGCCGTCGATGTCAAAGAACACCGCCTCGATCATCGGAGGTGGCCGGCCCGTCGCGAGCCGGGGCGCCTCGGGTCAGGCCGCTGCCGCACCGTGGTCGCGCCCAGCCAGGCGAATCGCCTCGTGGGCGACCTCGTAGCCGTAGCCCCGCCGGTTGAGCAGGCCCAGGGCTCGCTGCCGGTCGCCATCGTCGGCAAGCACGAACCGCCGCTCGTGGAGCAGCGCGACGGCCCGGTCGACCTGCTCGTCATGAGTCTCCAGCGAGACGGTCTCGACCAGTTCGCGGTCGATGCCGCGCTCGCTCAGCGCCGCAGCGATCCGCTCGGGGCCCCAACCGGCCAGCTCACGCTTGTCCTCCGCGAACAGCTCTGCAAAACGGCGATCGTCCAGTTCCCCGCACTCGATCAGCCGACTGATGGCCGACTCGATCTCCTCCGGGCCATAGTCGCGCTCAGCCAGCCAGTCGATGATCTCGGCCGTCGAGCGCTCGCGGCGGCGAATCGCCCCCAGCGCCTTCGCAAAGGGATCTCGCTCGCCGTCTGCCATGCATGCCTCCCAGGTGTCTGCCGCCAGGGTCTCAGGGTCTACCGTCTCCGTCCAGCTCAGGCCGCCTTCTTCTCAGCGGCCGTCGCCTCCTTGTCATCCGCATCCGTGGCTGCCTCCGCATCAGCATCGGCACCACCCTCGCCTTCGTCGGCCCGCACGAACGGGATGGGCTTCGGGCCCTTGACCCGCTCGATGCCGAGCGACTCGTAGATCTTGTCCTCGATCTCGTCGGCAACCTCGACGTTCTCGGCGAGGAACGCCTTGCAGTTGTTCTTGCCCTGACCGAGCCGCTGCTCACCGTAGGAGAAGAACGAGCCCGACTTGGTCACGATCTCGTGCTCGACGCCCAGGTCGAGCAGGCAGCTCTCGTTCGAGATCCCAACGCCGTACTCGACATCGAACTCCGCCTGCCTGAACGGCGCCGCGACCTTGTTCTTGACCACCTTGCAGCGGACCCGGTTGCCGACCGCCTCGGTCCCGTCCTTGAGCGTCTCGATCCGGCGCAGGTCGAGGCGTTGCGAGGAGTAGAACTTGAGCGCGCGACCGCCCGGCTGGGTCTCGGGGCTGCCAAAACTGACGCCGATCTTCTCCCGGATCTGGTTGGTGAACAGACAGACGGTCTTGGCCCGGTTCAGATTGCCCGCGAGCTTGCGCAGCGCCTGCGACATCAGCCGCGCCTGCAGACCGACCTGGGTCTCCCCCATCTGCCCCTCGAGCTCCACCCGCGGCGTGAGCGCCGCGACGGAGTCGATCGCGACGACGTCGACCGCCCCGGAGCGGACGAGAACGTCCACGATCTCGAGCGCCTGCTCGCCGTAGTCGGGCTGGGAGACCAGCAGCTCATCCGTATCGACGCCGATCCGCCGGGCGTAGATGGGGTCGAGCGCGTGCTCGGCATCCACGAACGCGCAGACCCCGCCGCGGGCCTGGGCCTGGGCGATGATGTGGTAGATCAGTGTCGTCTTGCCGGACGACTCCGGGCCGAAGATCTCGACGATCCGCCCCTTCGGCACGCCGCCGATGCCGAGCGCCAGGTCGAGCGAGAGCGCCCCTGTCGGGATCGCCTCCACGTCGATGGCCGCGTCGGCCCCGAGCCTCATCACCGACCCGGCGCCGAACTCGCGCTCGATCTGGGTCACTGCGGCCTTCAGCGCGGCGTCCTTCGCCTTCGCGTCCTTGGAGCCGGCCTCGATCGGGGTGGGGTTGCTTGCTGCCATTTCTAGTTCACCTCTTCTTGTGGACCGCCTGATTGCGGTAGATGTCTGGCGGCCAAACGGGAGTACTTCGATCCTTCAGGCCTGAGTTCAGAACGGTAGAGAGCGAGCCGGACGAAACCGAACGCATGTCCGTCTCCCCCCGGAAGCGGGTCCAGACGACCGGCGGGCCGCCCCGCCTCGGCCCTGCCCCGCACGCGAAAGACCGTGAGGTGCGGCCAGAACGGCCGCTTCGGGCGCCGGAAGACGCCCAGGGCGGTGAGCTCATCGCCGAGCTCCCCCGCAAGCTGCTCCGCCGCGGGGCTCTCGGCCTCCAGCGCGAACAGGCGCGGGCGCCGCCGCGGAACCGGTACGGGCTCCACCCGCAGACGGGCCGGGATCGGCCGCGACTCGATGCCCTCGACCACGCCGGCGATCGCGTCGACCTCCGCCTCCGGCTGGTCCCCGAGAAAGGCCACGGTCATGTGCAGCGAATCAGGTCGCACCGGACGGAGGCGTTCCGAGACGCCCTCCTGGCCGCGCTGCCAGCTCGTGATCGCATTGACCACGGGCTCGGGTGGGTCGAGCGCACAGAAGAGCCGCAGACGGCTCTCCGGTACACCTTCAACCTCGCTCTTCGCTGCGTTGCCGCTCATGACCACGAACCTAGAGATCGGATCGGCGCGGATGGGTAGCGCGCTGTGCCGATTATGCGAATAGTGTGCGCCCGATGACGCGCCCGATGCCCGAGCTCGAGGGAGTCAGCCACGAGCTCTACAACGTTGGCGGCATCCGCATGCATGTCGCGGTCGCCGGCGACCCCGCCTCCGAGCCGCTGGTCCTGATCCACGGCTGGCCTCAGCACTGGTGGGTCTGGAGGAAGCTGATCGGGCCGCTGAGTGATCGCTACCGGGTGATCTGCCCGGACCTCCGGGGGTTCGGCTGGAGCGAGGCGCCCTCACGCAGCTACCTGAAAGCCGACCTCGCAGACGACGTGGTGGCGCTCGCGGACGCCCTGGAGCTCGACCGATTCAAACTCGCGGGCCACGACTGGGGCGGCCTGGTGGGCTTCCACGTCTGCCTCAAGCAGCCGGCCCGCGTCAGCCACTATGCGGCGGCCGGCATCAGCCACCTCTGGGTGCGCGCCGACGACGCGACGCTCCCGGAGCGCATCAGGCTCCTCGGTCGGCTCTGGTACCAGTTCGTGCTCGCCTCCCCCCTGCTCGGCCGCCAGGTCGTCCAACGGCTTCCGATGTTCATGAGGACGGTGCTCAACAAGGGCGCCGACCGCCCGGACACCTTCACGGACGCCGACATCGAGACGTTCGTCTCCCAGTGGGCCGAGCCGGAACGCGCCCGCGCCAGCGTGCAGGTCTACCGCAGCTTTCTCACCCGCGAGTTCGCCCAGATCGCCAAGGGGGCCTTCGACGACCGCGTCCTCGAGCAGCCGATCGCGATGCTGATCGGCGAGGGCGACCCGGTGATCAGCGCCGAGGACCTCGAGGGCGCCGAGGCCAACCTGCCGAACCTCGAGCTGCGCGAGCTGACCGGCGTCGGCCACTTCGTCCCCGAGGAGGCACCCGACGTGATGCTCGCCGCGATGAACGAGCTCTTCGAGCGCTAGCGGCGCGTCGGCGTCGGCGGGCGACTTGTTCCTATGCGAAAGCGTGGGTTCTGCCGAGGGCTCGGGCCGCGGGGCGGCAGCGGCTGCATAGCGGGAGCGTGACCATCCCGCCGATCGAGGCGAGGCTGTCTCCTCCAGTGGCCGAGCGGTCAATCTGCCCCGCCTGCCGGCCGAAAGTGACCGCTCGGCGCCGCACCCGTCAGCGGTTCCGCGGAACCGCCCCAGATCTGGTGCCCCAGGGCGGATAGCCGGCTACCCCTCCCTCACTGCGAGGAGCCGGCGGGCGCCCACGCCGAGGGCAACCCGCGTCCTTACGACCCCTACAGCCCCCGCAAGAACCCGATCAGGTCCTCGCTGAGCAGCTCCGGCTCCTCCCAGGCAGCGAAGTGGCCGCCGCGGGGCATCTCGGTCCAGCTACGGATGTCGGCGCAGATGCGCGCGGTCCAGGCGCGCGGAGGGCGCACCAGCTCGCCAGGAAAGTCGCAGGCCGCAGTCGGGACCGTGATCCGCTCGCCGGGGGCGAGACGCCAGCGATCCTGACGCGTGGCCGCGTACAGGCGCAGGGAGCTCGCGGCGGTTCCTGTTGCCCAATAGAACGTGAGCAGATCGCAGAGGTCGCGCTTGGAGAAGCGGCTCTCCAGGTCCTCCGCACAGTCGCTCCACAATCGATAGCGCGGCACGAGCCAGGCGGCAAGGGCCGCAGGCGAGTCGGTGAGCCCCACCCCGATCGAGTCCGGCGCGAGCCCGTGGACGATCTGGTGGTAGCCCTGGGTCAGCTGCGAGCGCTGCGCCGCCTGGGCGAACTGGACCTCCTCCTCGCTCAGATCCTCGAGGTCGCCCGGGATCGGCAGCAGGCCCGGAGCGTTGGTGTGGAAGCCTGCGACGGCCTCGGGCTGGTCGAAGGCGATGCGCCCGGCGACGTACGCGCCCCAGTCTCCGCCCTGCACGG
>DATFLZ010000144.1:0-43236 GCA_035267205.1 Solirubrobacterales bacterium
GCTCCCGCGGGATCCCGTACTCCATCTCGGTGAACTTCAGGCGACGCTCGGAGGCGAAGACCCGGAAGCTCTTGTCGACCTTGCTGGCGTTCGCGAACGAGGCGGCGGCGCGGCGGGACAGAGCCGGGCCGAGCGAGGGGACGTTGCGGGAGACCGTCGCGAAGGCCCCGCTGGCCCAGTTCTCGAGCATCACCTCGCGCACGTAGGTGACCGCCGGATTCGGCGGCTGCGGGGGCTCATCGGTACGCGTGCTCTCACGGCAGAGCGCGGTGTCCGTGTGCGGGAAGACATAGAACTCGAAGTGGTCGAGCCGGTCGACGGTCTCGTCCAGATTCGCGAGGGTCTCGGCCAGGGGCCGGGGCTCGTCGGTGCGATTGATCGTGTAGGCGGGAACCGTGCGGATCGTCGCCGCGTAGACGACGCCGAGGGCGCCGACCCCGACGCGCGCGGCGCGGAACGCCGTGGGGTCGTCGCGCTCGCTCAGGACCCTGGTGCTGCCGTCGGCGCAGATCAGCTCCAGCGACTCGATCTGAGCGGAGACGTTCTGGAACCGGATCCCGGTGCCGTGCGTGCCGGTAGAGATCGAGCCCGCCAGGGTCTGCTTGTCGATGTCGCCGAGATTCTCGAAGGCAACGCCGAGGTCGTCCAGCTTGCGGTTCAGCCCTCCGAGCACGGCCCCCGCCTCGACCCTGACCAGCCCTGAGGATGGATCGTGGTCGAGCATGCGATCGAGCGCCTCGATCCGCAGCATCGTGCCGTCCGTGACGGCCGCGTCGGTGAACGAGTGGCCGGAGCCGGCCACCTTGACCCGCCGACCCTGCTCCCCCGCCTCGATGATCGCCCGGACCAGCCCCTCGCGGGTCCGTGGGCGCACGATCGCGAGCGGGTGGCAGACCTGCTCCCGGGCCCAGTTGCGCCAGATGCGGCGGTCCGGCTCCTCGTCGACATCGCTCACGCCCGGCAGACTACCCCGGCCGGGCCGCACTAATCTCAGGGGCCCGGAGGGGTGGCAGAGTGGTCGATTGCGGCGGTCTTGAAAACCGTTGACCGGTTTCGCCGGTCCGGGGGTTCGAATCCCTCCCCCTCCGCTCGTAGGGCCGCGCCGGCCTCCTCATGCCAGACCGGGCGGCGAGACGCCGCGGGCCGGAGTAGAGTCGCGGGCATGGAAGCAGCTCAGAGTCCCCAGGGTAAGAAGCTCAGCGTCGGCGACGTCATCAACGAGACGTTCTCGATCTACGGACAGAACGCGGTGGCGCTGATCGGCAGCGCGCTCGCGATCTTCGTGGTCGTGGGCCTCGTCGCCGGCATCCTGCAGGACGAGGGCGGCGCCGTCCTCCTGCTGCTCGCGGCCGCCGTCCGGTTCGCCGGGCAGGCGCTCTACACGGGCTTCGTGGTCAACCTCGTCAGCGACGCTCGCGACGGCCGCCGGGACCAGTCCGTCGGCGATCTCATCTCCTCCGCGATGCCCGCGATCCTGCCCCTGATCGCCTTCGGGATCCTCTTCGGCATTGGCGTCGCGATCGGATTTGTGCTGCTGATCATTCCGGGCCTGATCCTCCTCACCTTCTGGTGCGTCGGCGCCCCCGCGATCGTGGTCGAGGGCATCGGCCCCTTCGCGGCCTTCAAGCGCAGCTGGGACCTGGTTCGCGGCGATGCCTGGTCGGTGTTCGCGACGCTGGTCGTCGTCCTACTCATCCTGATCGTGATCGGCGCGGTGCTCGGCGCGATCGGCGGCGCGATCGGCGTCGGCGGCCTCGTCGTCGCCAGCATCATCGCCGGCGCGATCACCGCCCCGATCTGGGCGATCGCGGTCAGCGTCATGTACTTCGATCTCGGCGGCGCCCCCGCCGCACCCGCCGCTCCGGCGGCCCCCGTCACCGGCTGATCCGCGTACGGGCAATCCGCGACGGTCGCAGCGCGCCGACGTAGACGCCCCCGAGCACGAGGGCGCCACCGAACACAAGGCTGAGCCTGATCTGCTCGTCATCGAGCCAAGCCGAGGCGATGACGGCGACGAACGGAATCAGGACGAAGACGTAGGCGGCGCGCGATGCGTCCCAGCTGCCGAGCACGTACAGGTAGAGCAGGAAGACGAGGACCGAGCCGACCGCGACGAGGTAGGCGAGGGCGGCCCACGTCTCGGCGTCCCCCGGTAGCGCCGCCGACTCGCCGACGACGAACGAGCCGGCGATCAGGATCACCGCCCCCACAGCCGACCCGATGCCGTTCATCGTCACCGGGTGGACACTCGGGAACCGGCGGATCAGGACGGCCGCCTGGGCAAAGCAGAGGGCGCTTCCCAGGGCCGCCGCAAAGGCCAGCGGCGAGACCGACTCGCCGATCGGCGCTCTTGCCATCAGCGCAACGCCGACAAGTGCCAGAGCGGTTCCGATCGCGGCCGCCGCCGTGAAGCGCTCCTGCCGCCAACCGACCGCGAGCAGCAGGGTGAAGAGGGGGACCAACGCGAGGATCGTCTGCCCGAGGCCGGCCTGGATCTCGACGAACGCGAGGTACGCGAGGCCGGATGCTCCCGCGAAGTTGAAGACGCCGTAGAGGAGGCCACCGACCAGCGCGCGGCCCCGGGGGAACGCGAGTCGCATGCCCGCGACCAGCGCGGCGAAGATGAGGGCCGTGAGCGCAAAGCGCAGCCCGGCTCCCCACAGGGGATCAAGCTCCCGATTGCTGAAGCGGATCCCCACCGCGTTCCCTCCGGCGAACAGGGCGTTGCCCAAAAAAGCAGCGACGACGAGCCGCTCGGTGCCCCTGCGGGAACTTGTCACCGCTCCAGCGTATGCTGCCCGGGCAGTCAGCAACGAAAGCGGGAGATCGCGACATGAAGAGACGGGTAATTGCAGGGACGATCGCGATCGGCTTGATCGTGGCGCTGGCCGGGGCGACCCTGGCGACGACGGCATCCAGCGACGTGGCGTCGAGCGGCAAGAAGGCGAAGAAGTTCAAGCCGAAGAAGTTCACGGGCGACTGGAAGGGTCAGTGGAGGAACCTGACCTTCCGCACCAAGGGCACGGCGACGATGACGCTCTCGACCAAGGGCAAGAAGAAGTTCATCGGCGTGTTCGACCTCGGCGGCAATGCGTTTGGCTGCGATGACCCCGATCCGCGCGAACGGGTGATGAAGAAGGGCAAGGGCCCGAACACCTGGAACAAGAAGGGCTTCAACGTCAAGTACAACAACGGCCAGGGGATCGTGAAGCTCAAGTACAAGGCGAAAAAGAAGAAGATCTCCGGCAAGGGCGTCTCGCCCTGTCCGGACGTCGACCTCAGCTACAAGTACAAGGGCAAGATGACGAAGAAGAGCGTCAGCGCAGATGTCGACATCTTCGATCCCGCCGGCAACAAGTTCGCGGAGTCGACCTTCTCGTTGAAGAAGGGCTGACCCGCCAGCCCTGGTGGGCGCGGTAGGGACCAGGCGGCCCGGTCCCTACCATCCCGCGCCCTGATGAATCCGCCCGCGAGCAGCCCGACCCGCCGCGACGATCTTCGCAACCTCGCGATCGTCGCCCACGTCGACCACGGCAAGACGACTCTGGTCGACGCGATGCTGCATCAGTCGGGCGCCTTCCGCGCCAACCAGGACGTCGCCGAGCGCGTGATGGACTCGATGGACCTCGAGCGCGAGAAGGGGATCACGATCCTCGCCAAGAACACGTCCCTGGTCCATGAGGGCGTCAAGCTCAACATCGTCGACACCCCCGGCCACGCGGACTTCGGCGGCGAGGTCGAGCGCGGGCTGACCATGGTCGACGGGGTGTTGCTGCTCGTCGACTCCTCGGAGGGACCGCTCCCGCAGACCCGGTTCGTACTGCGCAAGGCGCTCGAGGCCCGGCTGCCGGTGATCCTCGTGGTCAACAAGGTGGACCGGCCCGATGCACGGATCGCCGAGGTCGTCGACGAGGTCTATGAGCTCTTCCTCGACCTCGATGCCGACGACTCCCAGATCGAGTTCCCGATCGTCTACACAAATGCCAGGGACGGCTGGGCGTCGACCACCGAGGGTGAGGAGGGAACTGACCTACGGCCGCTGCTCGAGCTGATCGTCTCCCACATCCCCGGCCCGGGCCACGACCCCGACCATCCCTTTCAGGCCCACGTGACCAACCTCGACGCCGACAGCTACGTCGGGCGGCTCGCGATCTGCCGGATCTACAACGGCAGCGTGCGCGCCGGTGAGGCGGTGGCGTGGTGCCGCGCCGACGGCAGCAACCAGCGGGCGACGATCTCGAAGCTGTACGTGACCGAGGCGCTCGAGCGCGTCGAGGCGGACGAGGCGGGCCCGGGCGAGATCATCGCGATCGCCGGCCTCGACGACGTCACGATCGGCGAGACGCTCGCCGCCACCGAGCGGGCCGAGGCGCTGCCCGTGATCAGCGTGGACGAGCCGTCGCTCTCGATGATCGTGGGCATCAACACCTCGCCCCTGGCCGGGCGCGGCGGCGACAAGCTCACCGCCCGCCAGATCAAGGACCGACTCGATCGCGAGCTGGTCGGCAACGTCTCGATCCGGGTCCGCGACACCGAGCGCCCCGACGCCTGGGAGGTCGAGGGCCGCGGCGAGTTGCAGCTCGTCATCCTCCTCGAGCTGATGCGCCGCGAGGGCTACGAGCTGACCGCGGGCCAGCCGCAGGTCATCACCCGCGAGGTCGACGGCAAGCGCTGCGAGCCGGTCGAGCGGCTCGCGATCGACATTCCCGAGGAGTACGTCGGCGTCGTCACCCAGGCGCTGGCGGTGCGCAAGGGCAGGATGGAGCAGATGGTCAACCACTCGACCGGCTGGGTCCGGCTCGAGTTCCTGGTCCCCGCCCGCGGCCTGATCGGCTTTCGAACCGAGTTCTTAACCGAGACCCGCGGCACCGGCCTGCTCCACCACGTGTTCGACCGCTGGGAGCCGTGGTTCGGCGAGCTGCGAACGCGGCCGACCGGCTCCCTGGTGGCCGACCGCCATGGCAAGAGCGCCGGCTTCGCCCTGTTCAGCCTTCAGGAGCGTGGAACGATGTTCATCGGCCCGGGCGAGGAGGTCTACGAGGGCATGGTGGTGGGCGAGAACTCGCGCACCAACGATCTCGATGTCAACCCGACCAAGGAGAAGCAGCAGACCAACGTCCGCGCCGCCAGCGCCGATGTCCTGATCCGGCTGATCCCCCCGAAGCTGCTCTCGCTGGAGCAGGCGATCGAGTTCGTCCGCGAGGACGAGTGCGTCGAGATCACTCCCGACGTCGTGCGACTCCGCAAGACCGAGCTCGACGCCACCCAGCGGGCCAAGGCCGCCCGCAGGGCAAAGCGGGAGGCCGAGGCCTGAGCGGCCTCGGCACCCAATCGGGGCAGTGCCGAAGGCCCGATACCCGGCGGGTGCTCAGGCGAGCTTCTCGACCGGGTCGCCGACCGTGATCTCGCCCGGCTCGGCGACCCTGGCGTTGATCCCTCGCAGGCGGAGCTCGCGGCCGGCGTCCGAGTTGACGAGCTTCAGGGCGTCGACGCCGAAGCGGCTCGAGAACTTTCCGCAGCCCAGATGAGGCTCGGCGGTCACCTCGAGCACCGCCTCGCCGATCCTTAGGCGCGTTCCGGCCGGGAGGTTGTCGGCGCTCAGGTCCAGATCGACATAGAGCTGGTCACCGGCGGGCGCCCAACCCTCGAGCTCCTCGCTGCCGCTGACCAGCGCGGCGGCGCGGGCGCCCATGATCGTCACCTGGGCGTCAAGCAACGGTGAGCCATCAGCGCTGCGCCGGTCGGCACGCCGCTCCCAGTCGTCGCCGACCAGGCCCCGCTCGGTGTCCAGCTCGCCTCGGTCCAGCAGTTCCCGCTCCTCCTCGGCGGGGCGGCGGCAGATCAGCCGGAGCTCGCCGGCGGCAGCGGGCGCCTCCCGCACGGTCGCCAGGCCGGCCTCCAACTCGTCGCGATCGCGATGCTGCATCAGCGGGACCACCTGGAGCCGACGGGGTTGGCGACCTTCTCCCAGCAGTCCTCGCCGCACTCGTCGACGATGGTCTGCTCGAACAGGTTGAAGATGATTCCCGTGATGGCCCTCTCCCGAAGCGGTGTTGGCAGGGGAACAATAGTCCCAGCAGATGGGGTCGGCGCAACCGAGTTGCCGAAGTGGGCTCGGCGAGGAGCCCTGGATTCCGTGCACAACCCACTGGACGATTTGAATGAGGTCTTCACGTGGCTCATCCGGGAGGAAGCGGCTGTAGAGAGCGAAGGCGACCACGGCCCTCGGCGAGCGCCCGGTTGACCTTCGTGTAGGACCAGCCCGTGATCGCCTGGATCTCGGCGTAGCTGCAGCCCGCCGCCTGCAGGGCGATGGCGCGGCGCTCCTGGTGCTTGAGCGCCGCCAGCCGCGCTGCGACCTCGGCGGTTCGCTCGCGCGCCACGAGCCTCGCGGGCGGGCCGGGCGCGTCACCCGCGAGGCGATCCGCGTCGAAGCAGTCGTCGGCGCTATCGCCCGCGTTCAGCGGCGTCCGGCGACGCTCACGGCTGACGGCGAGCGCCTCGCGCCGCGTGACCACCGTCATCCACGCGAGCAGCGATCCCGATTCCTCCTCCGGGCCCTTGCGAAGCAGGATCTCCGCCGCGCGCTGGAGCGCGTCCTCGGCGTCGGCCTCGCTCGCCGAGTAGCGGCGGGCGATCCGCCGCAGCCGGGCCTGGTGCCCTGCGAACAGATCCGCAGCGCGCCGGGCTCGCCGCAGCGCGCCGCTGTCGCCGACGTGTCTGGGCCCGGTTCCAGCCTCCATGACCACCCGGACCCCGGACCCCGGATCCGCGCCCCCATCCCTGAACGATGCGCCTCAGTGGCGCTGAGACGCGCGATCTTGCGCCGGTCCGCCGCTATCCTCAGCCCGCGATGCCCACCTGCGTAGTCACCGGCGGCGCCGGCTTCCTCGGCTCCCATCTCTGCGACCGCCTGCTCGGCGACGGCCACCGCGTGATCTGCATCGACAACCTCGACACCGGCTCGCTGCGCAACATCTCCCACATCACCGATGAGAGCTTCGAGTTCGTAAACCAGGACATCACCGAGCGGGTCGAGATCTCGGGCCCGGTCGACTTCATCTACCACCTGGCCTCCCCCGCGAGCCCGATCGACTACGCCCGCCTGCCCCTGCACACGCTCAAGGTCGGCAGCTACGGCACCCACCACATGCTCGGGGTCGCCAAGTTCAAGCGCGCCCGCTTCCTCTTGGCCTCGACATCGGAGGTCTACGGCGACCCCCAGATCCACCCCCAGCCGGAGAGCTACTGGGGCCACGTCAACCCGATCGGCCCCCGCGGCGTCTACGACGAAGCGAAGCGATACGCGGAGGCGCTGACGATGGCCTACCACCGCCAGCAGGGCGTGGACACCGCGATCGTGCGGATCTTCAACACCTACGGCTCGAGGATGAGGCCCCACGACGGGCGCGCGATCCCGACCTTCCTGCGCCAGGCGCTCCAGGACAAGCCGCTGACCGTCTTCGGCGACGGCAGCCAGACCCGCTCCTTCTGCTACGTCGACGACCTCGTCCGCGGGCTGGTCTCGCTGATGTCCTCGGAGGTGAACATGCCGGTCAACATCGGTAACCCCGTCGAGAACACGCTGCTCGAGCTGGCCGAGTCCGTGGTCGCGGTGACCGAGTCGCGCTCGGAGATCGTCCACGAGGCGCTGCCGATCGACGATCCCCAGGTCCGCCAGCCGGACATCTCGAGGGCGCGCGAGCTGCTCGAGTGGGAGCCCGAGGTCGATCTGCGTGACGGCCTGCGGCGGACGATCGAGCAGGCCGGGATCGAGCAGTTGGTCGGCGCCGCCGACTGAGCCGGGCCGCCGCACTTGCAGCCGCTGCGGATCGCCCATCTCACCGCGACCTTCCCGCCCTATCCCGGGGGCGCCGGAAACACCGCCTACCGCTTCGCCCGCGGGCAGGCCGAGCGCGGCAACCACGTCGAGGTGTTCACGGCCGAAGCGGAGGGCGATCCCCCAGATCCCGGCAGCGCCATCGTCCATCGCTTCAACCCGCGGCTTGCGATTGGGAACGCTCCGCTGATCCCGAGCCTCGCGCGCCTCGACGGCTTCGACGTCGTCCACATCCACTACCCCTTCATCTTCGGCTCGGACCTGACCCTGCTCGGCCGGCTCCGCCGCCGGCGCCGGGAGGCGGCCCTGATCGTCCACTACAAGAACCGCCTGATGGGCGGCGGCGTCCGCGGCGGGCTGTTCGAGGCATATGAACACTCCGTCGCGCCGGTCCTGATTCGCGCCGCCGACCGGGTACTGGTGCTCAGCGAGGACCATGCCCGCTCGGTCTCCTACCTGCGCAGGACGCTTGAACGCAGGCCCGAGCGGCTGATCGAGATGCCGAACGGGGTCGACACCGAGCAGTTCTCTCCCGGCGCCGACCGGACCGGGTTCCGCGACCGGCTCGGCATTCCCGGCGATGCCGTGGTCGCGGCATTCGTCGCCACCCTCGACCGCGCCCACCACTTCAAGCGGCTCGACGTGGCGATCGAGGCGCTGGCCCGGGCTCGCTCCCGGAACCTGCACCTGCTCGTCGCCGGCGGCGGCGAGCTGCTCGAAGGCTTCCGCGACGATGCCCGGCAGGCCGGGGTCGGCGAGCGGGTGCACTTCCTCGGCCGTGTCCCCCACGCCGAGCTGCCCGACGTGCTGCGCGCCTCCGATCTGTTCGCGCTGACGACGGAGCCACCCGAGTCGTTCGGGATCGTCCTGATCGAGGCGCTGGCCTGCGGGCTCGGCGCGGTCGCCACGGACTACCCGGGGGTCCGGGCGGTCATCGACGACGGCGAGACCGGGTTTCTCGTGCCCGCGGGAGACTCGGCCGCCGCCGCGCGGGCGCTGGACCGGATGGTCGAGATGGGCGCCGAGGCCCGTGAGCGGATCGGCGCGGAGGGACGCAGTCGCTGCGAGCAGCGCTGGGCCTGGCCGGCGTTGCTCGACCGCATGGAGGCCGCCTACGCCGAGGCGCTTGCGGCCCGCCGCGCGAAGCTCGGGGTCGGCTGATCGTGAGCGCCGCACGGGACCCGGGCCTGAGAATCCTGTTGGTCTCCTACTTCTTTCCACCGACCCGCGACACGGGGGCCCAGCGCCCAGCCGCGCTGGCGAAATACCTGGCACGTCTCGGGCACCGCGTCACCGTGCTGACCACCGAGGCCTTTGGCGATGGTGATGGTGGGCACGGCGGGGCAGAGGGGCTCGAGGGCGTCAACGCCATCCGTGCCCGCGACCTGCAGAGCCTGCGCGCCCGGCTCTCCGGACACGAGCGAATCGACTCGCTGTTCGACTCCGACACCTACTCCGGTAGGCCCCACCCGCTGAGCTACGCCGTGGTCCCGGAGCCGCTCCGGGTGGCGTGGGCGCCATTCGCGCGCCGGGCCGCGCTGGCCGCGCACCGACGAGAGCCCTTCGACGTCGTGCTCAGCACCTCCCCGCCGGAGTCGGCGCACCTGATCGGCCGCGCGCTGCGCCGGCGCGGGGTCCCGTGGGTCGCCGACATCCGGGACGCCTGGACCTTCGAGCCCTTGCGGCCCCGGTTCCCGCTCACCCTCCAGCGCCGGGCTGACGAGCGCATGGAGCGGCGGGTACTGGGCGGCGCGGATGAGGTCATCTGCGTGAGCGAGCCGGCCGCTGCGGACCTGCGCGAGCGCGCAATCGCCGACCCGGCGGTGATCGCCAACGCCTGGGATCCGGATGATGATCCCGGCGACGGCGACCGGGAGGCCGCCGCCGGGCTGCTGGATCCGGAACGCACGAGCTTGGTCTACACCGGCCGCTTCGGCTCCTACGGGCGCGATCCCGCGCCATTCGTGGCGGCGCTCCGGAAGCTCGCCGCCGAGCGGCCGGAGCAGGCTGCCCGACTGGAGGTTGCGATCGCAGGGCCGCTGAAGACCGAGGAGCGCGAGCTCTTCTCCGCCCGGCTCGACCCGATCGAAGTGAGCCTCCTCGGCAGCCTCGAGCGCGGCACGTCGCTCGCGCTGCAGCGGGAGGCCGACGCCCTCCTGCTGCTCGCCCAGCCCACCCGCAGCCAGCTCGTCAACTTCAAGCTGTTCGAGTACCTGGCGGCGGAGCGCCCGATCCTCGCACTCTGCGCCGGCACCGAGGCGGGGCGCATCCTCTCCGAGGCCGGCGCCGGGCCCGTCGTCAGCGCCGCCGAGCCCGCTGCGATCGAGAGCGCGCTCGAGGCGCTGCTCGAGGCCGGCCTCCCGTCCCCGCCCGCCGGCCTCACCCGGCGCCACCGCTATCCGGACACCGCCCAGGAGGTCGCCAATGTCCTCTCAGGGGCGGCCGCCGGTAGGGTTGACGATCGATGAGCGACGGCGACGAACCGCACGGCTTCAAGGAGGGTGACCCGGTCTGGGTCGAGGACGGCGACGGCCGCCATCACGCCGGCACCTTCGTCGGCGACAACGAGAACGCCGGCTGGTTCGGCGGCGGCCCGAGCGCCTACGTCGTCCATCCGGAGTCGAAGACCGCCGAGGTCGTCTCGATCTTCCGCATCACCCCGCGCGACGAGTAGGGCGAGCTGGAGGCGCTGTGCCTCTTCGCGCAGCTGGGGCGGTTCCGTGGAGCCGGGGCTCGGCGGCCCAGCGCAGGGGCCTCAGGCCGCGGCGGGCTCCAGCTCGTGCTCGCGGAACCACTCGACGGTGCGCTCAATGCCCTCCTCGAGTGAGACCTCGGCCTCGAAGCCGGCTAGCTCCCTGGCCTTGGTCACGTCGAGGCCGCGCTTCATCTGGCCGTCGGGCATCGAGGAGTCCCAGACGGTCTCTCCCTCGAAGCCGGAGGCGGCCGCGATCGCCTCGGCGAGGTCGCGGATCCTGGTCTCGCGGCCGACCCCCAGATTCACGGGCTCGGAGACCTCGAGGCGCTCGGCGCAGAGGATCAGGCCGCGGGCGGCGTCGTCGACGTAGAGGAACTCGCGCGAGGGCTCACCCGAGCCCCAGAGGGTGACGTCGCGGTGGCCGTCGGCGGCGGCCTCGACGTACTTGCGGACCATCGCCGCGATCACGTGTGAATCGTTCAGATCGAAGTTGTCGTCGGGGCCGTAGAGGTTGGCGATCACCGGCGCGCAGGAATCGAACTCGTACTGCCTGCGGTAGGTGTCCGAGAGCACGATGAGCATCTTCTTCGCCAGCCCATAGGGCGCGTTGGAGGGCTCGGGATAGCCGTCCCAGATCGTCTCCTCGCGGAACGGGACCGGAGTCTCGAGCGGATAGGCGCACACCGAGCAGGCGGCGACGAGCTTGTCCACCCCCAGATCGCGACATGCCTCGAAGACGTTGAGGCCCATGGCCATGTTGTCGTGGGCGAGCGGCGCCGGGTTGCGGCGGTTGTAGCCGATGCCGCCCACGTTGGCCGCCAGGTGGAAGACGACGTCGGTGCCCTCGAGCGCCTCCCGGGTGGCATCGCCATCCCGGAGGTCGAAGTCCGCGGAGCGGATCGCGCTCGCATCCGCGCCGGCCTCCCCCAGCATCCGCATCACCGGCTTGCCGAGGAAGCCGCCGCCGCCGGTGACCGCGACGCTCCTCCCGGACCAGAAGCCGGGGTCGGGGCGGGATCCCGCGGGTGCTCCCCCGCTCATCCCGTCCCCTCGTGGCTGTAGCGGGTGACCTTGCCGGAGAGCTGCTGCTGCAGCCAGGAGATGTCGGCGTCGACCATGATCTCGACCAACTCATTGAAGCCGACCTCGGGCTCCCAGCCGAGCTCGGCCTTGGCCTTGGAGGGATCGCCCTGCAGGGCGTCGACCTCGGTCGGGCGGAAGTAGCGGGGGTCGATCTCGACGTATTGGGAGAAGTCGCCGAGGCCGGCGTGCTCGAAGGCGGCGGTGGCGAACTCGCGCACGGTGTGCATCTCGCCGGTGGCGATCACGAAGTCGTCGGGCTCGTCCTGAGCGAGCATCAGCTGCATCGCCCGCACGTAGTCGGGGGCGTAGCCCCAGTCGCGGCGGGCGTCGAGGTTGCCGAGGTAGAGCTTGTCCTGCAGGCCCTCACGGATCCGGGCGATCGCGCGGGTGATCTTGCGGGTGACGAAGGTCTCGCCCCGTCTCGGGGACTCGTGGTTGAAGAGGATCCCGTTGGAGACGTGCATCCCGTAGGCCTCGCGGTAGTTGACCGCCATCCAGTGGGAAGCGACCTTGGCGACCGCGTAGGGGCTTCTGGGGTAGAAGGGCGTCGACTCCGACTGCGGCGGCGGGGTGGCGCCGAACATCTCCGAGGACCCTGATTGGTAGATCCGCGCCTCACAGCCCGACTCGCGGACGGCGTCGAGCACGCGCAGCGTGCCGGCGCCGGTGATGTCGAGCGTGTATTCGGGGATCTGGAAGGAGACCTGCACGTGAGACTGGGCGCCGAGGTTGTAGATCTCGTCGGGCTGCAGCTCGTAGATCTTGTGGGTGAGGCTGACCGGGTCGGAGAGGTCGCCGTAGTGGGTGAAGAGGCGGACGCCCTGCTCGTGAGGGTCGTGGTAGAGGTGGTCGATGCGGGCCGTGTTGAAGGAGGAGGAGCGGCGGACGATGCCGTGGACCTCGTAGCCGAGGCCGAGCAGGTGCTCGGCGAGATAGGAGCCGTCCTGGCCGGTGATGCCGGTGATCAGGGCTTTCGGTGGTGTGCTCATCGGCCGGTAGCTTGGCACCCTTTCGCCGATCGCGACGCAAAGGCCCGATGCGCGCCCGCTCCGCGGTCTAGACGAGCTCGGCGACCACGAGATCCTGGCCGAGCTCCTCGGGTCCGGGCTCGCGGCCTGCCCACGCGCCGTACCGAATCTCAACCACCTGCATCCCGGCGGCCTCGTGCCAGGCGCGAACGTCCCGCTCGTAGATCGCCATCTGATGCTCCGGGACGTCGCGCTGGTTGGCCCGGTAGCGGTTGCCGCGCCCGTCGTCGAGCTCGTGCTCGAGGCGGAGCGGCTCGCTGTCGAACATCCCCGGTCGGCGCGCTTTGCCCGCGGCGATCAGCGCCTCGCTCTCCTGGTTGAGCAGAAACCACGAGCTCAGCAACCGGCCGCGCGGACGCAGGACCCGTGCCGCCTCCCGCAGGTAGTGCTCGGACTCGAACGGCTGCAGATGGGTAAACAGCGAGGCCGCGAGCGCCGCGTCGAAGCTCCCATCCGGGTACGGGAACCGATACTCCTCCGCTGCGACCGCGCCGCCCGGGTTGTACTGGCGGTTGTGCAGATCCGCGAGCTGGAAGTTGAAGTTGGGATACCGCCCGTGGATGCGCCGCCGACACCAGCGAACGGACTTCGGCACCACGTCGAAGCCCTCGTAGCTGCCCTCGCTGGAGAGGTACCGGGTGAGCGGGGCAGCCACCCGGCCGGGCCCACAGCCGATGTCGAGCACGTCTCCCTCCGGCGCGAGTCCGCCCGGGTCCGCGAGCGCCCGGACCAGGCGCTCGCCGAGCGCCGGCACGTGCGACGGCAGGCCCATCCGGCGCGGCGGGATTAGCGGATCCCCCTCACCGGCCCGCCAGTCGCGGTAGTCGAGGCGCGCCCGGGCGACCCAGAGCCGGCCACGGCGTGCGCGGCGCCGGGTGGCGCGAACGAGGCGCCGTAGGGGTTCGAGCAGGGGGCTGGCCATTCGCCGCGACGCTAGCGCAGCGGGCGACGGCATCCGTGCGCGCCCTCGGCCACCCGCCCCCTATTCTCCCCGGCGTGAATACCGACTCAGAGAATCGCTTTATCGCCCCCGTCGTCGGGCCCGACGACCCCCGCCGGATCACCGATTCCGGGATCGAGATCGACCGCGCCTACGACCCCGAGGACGTCGAGCCGGGCCTCGAGGAGCGGCTCGGCGAGCCGGGCTCCTACCCGTTCACCCGCGGCATCCACGACGGCATGTACCGGGATCGGCTCTGGACGATGCGCCAGTACGCCGGCTTCTCCTCCCCCGAGGACACGAACGAGCGCTACCGCTATCTGATCGAACATGGATCGACCGGGTTGTCCATGGCCTTCGACCTCCCGACCCAGCTCGGGCGCGACTCGGACGAGCCGATCTGCGAGGGCGAGGTCGGCCGCACCGGCGTCCCGATCGACACGATCGAGGACATGCGGATCTGCTTCGACGAGATCCCGCTCAGCGACGTCTCCACGTCGATGACCATCAACGCGCCGGCGGCAGTCCTGCTGCTGCTTTACGAGCTCGTCGGCGAGGAGCAGGGTGTGGAGTCCGAGGCGCTTCGCGGCACGGTCCAGAACGACGTGCTGAAGGAGTACATGGCCCGTGGCAACTACATCTACCCGCCCGAGCCGACCATGCGGCTCACCACCGACATCTTCGAGTACTGCGCCGAGAACGTCCCGAAGTGGAACACGATCTCGATCAGCGGGTACCACATCCGCGAGAAGGGCTGCTCGGCCGTTCAGGAGGTCGCCTTCACGCTCTCGAACGCGATCGCGTACGTGGAAGCGGCGCTGGCTCGCGGTCTCGAGATCGATCAGTTCGCCCCGCGGCTCGCGTTCTTCTTCAACGGCCACAACAACGTCTTCCAGGAGATCGCCAAGTTCCGGGCCGTGCGCCGGATGTGGGCCGAGATCATCCGTGATCGCTTCGGCTCGACGAGCGAGCGCTCGCAGATGATCCGCTTCCACACCCAGACCGGCGGCGTGACGCTCCAGGCCCAGCAGCCCGAGGTCAACATCATCCGTGTCGCGCTTCAGGGCTTCGCCGCGGTCTGCGGCGGCACCCAGAGCCTCCACACCAACGGCTTCGACGAGGCTCTCGCGCTGCCGACGGAGCGATCCGCCCGGATCGCCCTCCGAACGCAACAGGTCCTCGCACATGAGTCGGGGGCCGCCGACACCGTCGATCCCTTCGCCGGCTCCTACTTCGTCGAGTCCTTGACGGACGAGATCGAGGAGCGCGCGCTTGAGCTTATGCAGCAGGTCGCCGATCAGGGCGGCTCGGTCGAGGCGCTCGATTTCATGCAGAAGGAGATCGAGGAGTCCGCCGCCAGCTACCACGAGCGCTACAAGAGCGGCCAGGACGTGATCGTCGGCGTCAACGAGTACGTCACCGACTCCGTCGACGACGTCGACATCCTCAAGGTCGACCCCGACGCTGAGCGCCGCCAGGTCAAGCGGCTGGCGGAGTTCAAGGCGGCGCGGGAGCAGGCCACCGTGAACGCCCGCCTCAGCGCACTTCAGGACGTCGCCCGAGGGGACGGGAACATGCTGCCCGCGATCAAGGAGGCCCTGCGCGAGGGCGCCTCGATCGGCGAGGTGTGCGGCTCGCTGCGGGAGGTCTTCGGCGAGTACCACGGCGGCGCTTTCTTCTAGTGATGATGGCGGGCGACCGGCGCAGCGGTCCGTCCGCAGCCGCCGCGGCGGGCTCCGCGCTGGAGTGGCGCGCCGACGACGAGTTCTCGCTCGACGGCGTCTCCTACGTCTGCCGCCCCCGGGCGGACACGGTTCGCTCCTCCGCCGACCGCTTCTGCATCCGCAAGCCGCGCAAGATCGTCGAGCACTGCGAGGCGCTGGTGCGGCGCCTCGCGCCCCGGCGGATCGCCGAGGTCGGCATCTACGACGGCGGCAGCATGGCACTGCTCGCCCAGCTCGCTAGGCCGGAGCGGCTGATCGGCTTCGACATCACCGAGGACCCCAGCCCGGCGCTCGACCAGTTCGCCGCTGCCCACGGCTTCAGCGAGACGCTCAGCGCCTACTGGGGCGTCGACCAGGCCGACCGTGAGCGGCTCAACTCGATCCTCGACGAGGAGATCGGGGGCATGCCGCTGGATCTCGTGATCGACGACGCCTCGCACCTGCTCGACGAGAGCCGCCTCACCTTCGATGCCCTCTTTCCCCGCCTCCGGCCCGGCGGCGAGTACGTGCTCGAGGACTGGGCTTGGGCGCACGCGATCATGGAGGTCTGGCCCGAGACGCAGCCATTGACGGTGCTCGTGGCCGAGGCCACGATCGCCTGCGCGTATCACCCCCACGTGATCTCGTCGATCGAGATCGACCGCCCCTGGGCCGTGATCCGGAGGGGCGAGGCCGATCTCGAACCGGCGACGTTCTCGCTCCGGGGCTCGCTCGGGGCCCGCGGTGAGCGCCTGATCGACGGCATGCTGAGCGGTGGTATCACGGGGGGCGGCTCCGCGAGCGGGCGAGCGGGGCCCGCGGGGTCATGAGCGAGAACGAGAGGGCAGCCGCCCAGCGCCGCCGGCAGTTCCATCGCGAGCTGCGCGCCCGCCATCCCAAGTTTCTGGAGGCGCTGATCGGCGACGCCCGCCACGTCTCCCGCAACCGGGGACGGCCGCTGCGCGGGGCGACGCGCCGGCGGATCCTCGCGGAGGCAGTCCGCCTCTGCTGGGTCAGCGACTCGTTCGGCGCGCAGGTCATGTACCGGGCACGCGCCCGGCTACAGGCGCTCGGTGTTCCCGTCCTGCCGCGAATCCTGCACCGCCTGGCGATCATTCATTCCCAGGTCTGCATCGGTGACCCGGTGGTGATCCAGCCCGGCCTGCACATCCTCCACGGCCAGGTGGTCATCGACGGCATCACCGAGATCGGCCCCGGTGCGACGATCGGCCCGCTGACCTCGATCGGGCTGACCGCCGGCGTCCTGTTCGGGCCCCAGATCGGCCGCGACGTCACGATCGGCAGCGGCGCCCGCCTGCTCGGCAACGTCACCATCGGGGACGAGGCCCGCGTCGGCGCCAACGCCGTCGTCGTCGGCGGGAGCGTGGAGGCGAGGACGACGGTCACGGGCGTGCCGGCCAAGCCGACCGGCCCGCCGCGACCATGAGGAGGCCGCAGCCGCGTTTCAAGCGCGCAGTCGTCGCCGACGCGCGCGTGACCGCCGCCAACCAGGGTCGTACTGCGCCAGCCGGCGAGGGGCTCGGGATGCTGCTGCTGGTCCTTCGGCTCGCCTATGAGACCGATGCCTTCCTCGGACTGATGATCTATCGCGGGGAAGCGCGTCTGCGCTCGCTCGGGATCCCGGTGCTGCCCTGGTTCCTGCGCCGGGCCGCGATCGCCATCGCCCAGATCCGCATCGACCCGGCGGCGGTGCTCCGGCCGGGCGTGTACGTGGGTCACGGTCAGATCGTGATCGACGGGCCGACCGAGGTTGGCGCCCGGGCCGTGCTGGCGCCGTTCTCCCAGCTTGGGCCGGCCGAGCAGGGCGGCGGCGCGCCGAGGGTCGGCACGGCAGCTCGGATCGGCACCGGATCGAGCGTGCGCGGCGAGATCGAGATCGGCGCGGGCGCGACGATCGGGGCGAATGCTGTGGTCCGTGAGTCGGTCCCGACCGGGTCGCTCTGCGTCGGGATACCCGCCCGCATTCTCTGACCACTAACTTCCCAATCCATGGTCACCCGGCTCGCAAACGTCGTCTCTCGCCTACGTGGCGCCGACAACACGCTCCGGGAGGAGATCGACGAGCTGATGCGCGGCAACCGCGAGCGCCGCGACCCCGAGGTGGAGCGACGACTGGTGCATCTGCGTAACGCCGCCTTCGCGAAGCAACGGCATCGGCGCCCCCGATCCTCGCCCTCCACCGCGACCGAGGTCGGAGAGGAGGCCGCCCGCTGGAAGATCGTCGACGGGATCCCCGAGATCGGCGCTGAGCAGCTCGATGCGCGGGTGATCCGCAGCGCCTTCCTCCAGGCCGGCTGCCTGCTGGTGCGTGGCCTGATGCAGCCTGCGGCGGCGGCCGAGCTCCGGGAGGGGATCGATACGGCCCTGGAGCACCGGGACGCATTCACCGAGGGCAGGCCGGCCGAGGAGACGACGCCCTGGTTCGAGCCGCTCGAGCCGGTGCCCCCCTACTCGACCGAGGGCGCGGACTGGAACCGGATCAAGGCGCGCAGCGGCGCCGTCTGGGCCTGCGACTCGCCGCGAATGATGTTTGAGCTGCTCGACACGTTTGAGCGGGCCGGCTTCCTCGGGGCCGCCACCGAGTATCTCGGCGAGCGCCCGAGCTTTTCGATGAACAAGGCGGTGCTGCGGCGCACCCCCCCGGACACGCTCGGCGCCTGGCATCAGGACGGCGCCTTCCTCGGAAAGGGCATCCGCACGCTGAACATCTGGCTGGCGCTCAGCGCCTGCGGCGAGGACGCGCCCTCGCTGGACATGGTCCCCCGGCGGTTCGAATCCGTGCTCGAGACCGGGACCCGCGGTGCGGCCTTCCCCTGGTCGGTGTCCGGCGAGATCGCGGAGGAGCTGCTCGGTGGCGAGGACCCGGCCCGGCCGGTCTTCGGGCCCGGCGACGCGATTCTGTTCGACCACCTCTGCCTGCACAAGACCGGGTCCGGGCCCGGCATGACCGAGACCCGATACGCGACCGAGACCTGGTGCTTCGCGAGCTCGGACTTCCCGTCCGAGCTGGTGCCGCTGCTGATCTAATCCGGCCGTGAGCCGGTGCTAGCCTCGCCCGCAGTGAGCAGTTTGATGGCACGCATTCCCAAACCCGGGCGCCGACGGCGCGAAGCCCGGAGCCTGTTCCGCGAGCTCGATGAGCTGACCACCGCCAACCGCACCGCGGCCGACCCGCAGAAGGAGCGGCGGCTGCTGCGCGTGCGTCACCGCGCCTTCGAGCACCTGAAGCCCGCGAACGGCGCCCACGAGGTCGCTCCCGCCGAGGGCGTCGAGCATCGCCTCGAGCAGGGGCTGCCGGTCGCCGACGCCGCCGAGCTGAGCGCCGGGCAGGTCCGGGCGGCGATCCTCGACCATGGCTCGCTGCACGTTCGCGGCCTGATCGACACCGAGCTGGTCGAGCGGCTGAAGGCCGGGATCGACCACACCTTCGACGCGAGCGTCGCCTACGGCGAGTCCCAGGAGAACGGTGGCGAGGATGCGTGGAGTGGTCAGCCGGAGGCCGCCTGGTATCAGCCGTTCAGGCCGCTGCCGGGCTACTCGCTGGGCGGAGGGCGCAACTGGAACCGCAACAACACCGCGATCTGGGCCGCGGACTCCCCCCGCCTGATGTTCGAGCTGATCGAGAGCTTCGACCGGCTCGGCCTCTCCGACCTGGTCGGGACCTATCTCGGCGAGCGGCCCGCGATCTCGATGAACAAGACGGTGCTGAGGCGCGTCCCGCCACGTGGCGGCGGCGCCGACTGGCACCAGGACGGCGCCTTCCTCGGCGACGACATCCGCAGCCTCAACGTCTGGCTGTCCCTCTCGGACTGCGGAGTGACCGCGCCCGGCATGGACATTGTCGCCAGGCGCCTCGACGAGATCGTGCCGACGGGAACCGACGGCGCGAACTTCGACTGGTCGGTGGCTCCGGACGTTGCCGAGCGAGCGGCGGGCGCGGCCGGAATCGTCCGCCCGCACTTCCAGCCCGGCGACGCCCTGCTCTTCGATCACCTGAATCTGCATCGGACCGCTGCCGAGGAGACGATGACCGACCCGCGCTACGCGGTCGAGACGTGGTTCTTCGCCCCCTCGTCCTATCCGGACGGCCAGGTCCCAATCGTCCTCTGAGACGCCCATTGTCACCGGCCTTGGGTCTAAGCTCAGGGCACGATGATTGAACGGCTTCGTGGACGCGCGTCCGGCGGGCGACTGCGGACCCGGGATGCGGCCCCGGGGGCCGGCGGCGGACCGGCCTCCGAGATCGACCCCGACGGGCTCGAGGCCCGCCTGGTCTGGATCTGGGGCTCCCCCCGGTCGGGAGGCACCTGGCTGCTGCGACTGCTCGGTCACCCGCTCGACCCCGACCCCGACTCAGCGCTCGGATACACGCCTCCTGCCGAACAACCCCGGAGCGCGCTCGACACGCTGCCGGTCGACGAGACCTTCATCTCCAACCACCTCGCGCCGGCGCTGGCAGACCCCAGGATCGTCGACGGCCGCTGGACGCCGGGCTCGCTCAACAACCTGCTCTCGAGCCGGCCCGCCTACGTCTTCTCCGACGAGTACGCCGAGATCTGGGAGCCGGCGGCCAAGACCCTGGCGCTCACGCGGCTGCGCGGCGTGCTCGCGCGCGGCCGGGAGGCGCGGATCCCGTTCACCGACGATCCGCTTGTGGTGATCAAGGAGACGAACGGCTCACACGCGGCCGACATCGTGATGCGGATCATGTCGCAATCGCGAATGCTGCTGCTGATCCGCGACGCCCGCGACGTCGTCGACTCGCTGCTTCACGCCTACCAGCCGGGAGGCTTCTTCGCCGCCAAGCAGGGGCGGGAGTTCAAAGGCGCCGACGAGCGCACCGAGGGCCTCGAGTGGGCCGCTCGGCTCTGGGCCTGCAACACCGACATGACGCTGAAGGCAATCGAGGCGCACGACCCACGACTGACGCGAACCGTGCGCTACGAGGACCTCCTCGCGGACACGGCCGGCGAGCTTGGCGGCCTGCTCGAGTGGCTCGAGCTGCCACGGGCGCCCGGCCACGCGGACGAGCTCGCCGAGCGCTACTCGTTCTCCTCGGTGCCGGACGAGCTCAAGGGGCCCCTCACCCGCAACCGCGCGGCGCGACCCGGCCTGTGGCGGGAGAACCTCAGCGAAGCCGAGCAGGACCGCGTCAACGAGATCTGCGGCCCACTCCTGGAAAGGTTCGGCTATGAGCTCTGAGGCGCTCGTCGAGAAGCCCATGACGACAGGCACCGGGCCCACGCCCGGCGGCGCCGGGCTCCCCGAGGCCGGGCCCTGGGAGCAGTGCTTCGACCTCGACCCCGGCCGGTCGACGCCGGTGCGCGACCGCGGCTCGCGCCACCTCTATTACTCGCTCGCCGAGACGCTGCGCCCGGTCGTCCTCAACGCCCGGGCGCTGGCGGACCGGCCACTGCGGGCGCTGGTCCTCGGCTGCGACGAGGGCTACCTCGCGCACCGCCTGCTCGAGTGGGGCGCCGACCGGATATTGGCCGTGGACTCACGCGCCGACGCGCTCGACCGCGCCCGCTTCATCCGGGAGCATCGGGGCATCGGCCCCGACCGGCTCGAACTGCGCCTCTGCGCCGACGCCTCGGCGCTCGGGATCGCCGCCGGCGAGCACGACCTCGTGATCGCCGACGGTCGCCCCGCCCGGCTCGGCAGCTGGCCGGACTCGCTCGAGTTGATCGCGCGCTCGGGCACGACGTGCGCGCTGATCGCACCTGACCGGCTGCAGGGCGCGACCGCGCTTTCCGAGGCCGGCTTCGGGAAGCCGGCGCTGCTCGAGCCCCCCGCCGACGCCGAGCGCCGCCTGGTCGCCTTCGAGCTCAACCTGCTGCTGGCCCGGGCCCGGGAGACCGAATGAGAGGGGATCGCGACTTCCAGCGTCCGAAGGCATCCGGCCACCTCGACGACCGCCGAGGGCCCCAGCGCCCATCGCAGAGAACGGCCGATACGAGCTGGCAGGCCGGGCTGCCGGCACTGAGCGCGGAGCACCGCGGCAGCCTCCTCGACGCCGAGGCGGACGTCGCCTACCGCTGGGCGGCGCCGCTGGCCGGCGATCGCGACGTGCTGGACGTCGGCTGCGGCGCCGGCCACGGGTCCGCGATCCTGCAGTCGGCCGGCGCCCGATCGGTCACCGGTGTCGACCATGACGAGAGGGCGGTCGAGCTCGCGATCCGCGCCTACGGTGAACGGGTCAAGTTCGCCCGCGCCGAGCCGGCCGCGCTGCCGTTCGCCGCGGGCGCATTCGACCTGATCACCTGCTTCTCAGCGCTGGAGAGCTCGCCGGACGCCGACTCGATGATCGGCGCGCTGCGACGGCTGCTGGCTCCGGGCGGGATTCTCGCCGTTTCCTTCGCGCTTGAACCGGCGCGTGACCCGGCCGACGGCTCGGCGCTCACCGAGCGCAGCGAGCCGGGTGAGCGGGAGAGACTGCTCGCCGAGCACTTCGGGCACGTCCACTCCTACCGGCGTCGCGTCTGCCTCGGGTCGTCGATCGTGCCCGAAGCAGGCGCGAGCGCGAACGGCTCGGAGTCGATTCCGGCCGAGTGGCTGGGCTCCGAGCCGAGCGAGGACCGGTCGCTACTGCTGGTCGCCGGCGATGAGGAGCCGCCACGGCTGGAGGCGGCCGCAACCCTCGTGGGCGGGCGTGACGTGCGGGCCTACGGCGAGACGGTCGACGCCTGGCAGCACCGGGCGCGCCGCGCCGAGGCCGACGGCGCCGCCAAGCACTGGGAGCTGGTCGCGTCGCGCGAGGCGCAGCGACGGCTGCGCAAGCGCCTCTGGCATCTCGAGCACAGGCCGCTGCGCAAGCTGTTCCGGGTGCTGCGCGGAAGGCCGGCCAAGCTCAACGAAGGACCGCCGATCCGGCCGCCCGAGCGCGAGGAAGACGCCTGGAGCTGAGCGGGCGGAGCCGGGTCGGCAGCCTTCAGCCGCCCTCGCGCTCCTCTTCCTCCTCGAGTTCCTGCGCGCTCTTGTGGTACGGCGGGAAGGGCAGGCGTGGCGGGCCGACCATGCCCCGCTCCTCCCACTTGCGCCGGAAGGCGACCTGGGCCCGCAGCCAGTCCTCGCGGTAGCCCGAGGGCCCGACGCTGTTGCGGTGGTGGGCGACGTCCATCTCCACCGCAAGCACCTTGCGGCCCCGCTCGCGGGCCTGAAAGCAGATGTCGGCGTCGTAGCCGTGGAAACCCGGGCCGAGGGTCTCCTCGTCGAAACGGAGCTCCTTGATGGCCCATCGGGAGAAGGCGAGCAGGTACCCGTCGACCATGTCCACCTCGCCCGAGCTGCCCATTCCCGAGACCTCCGAGCCGTCGAGCAGCGGGGTCTCATAGAGCACCTCGGGATCGATCGGCTGCAGCACGGTTGACCCGACGCCGTAGTCGTGGACCCACCAGTCGATCCCCTGCACCCCCACCGCGCCGATCGTGCCGACGATCGCGACCAGGGGATCGTTGAGCGCCCACCGGACCTTGTCCTCGAAGAACCGGTCCCGGATCTCGGTGTCCTCGTGGATCAAGACCGCCACCTCGATCGTCGGGTCGGCCGCGAACTCGTCGAGGATCTCGTTGTAGGCGCTGAAGATGCTCGTGCGGCCGTGCAGCTCGACGAGCGGCGCCTCCGGGTCGCGAGCCCGCTCGATCCCGGGCAGCGCGATCCCGCGGTACTTCTCCTCCGAGCCGATCGCCACCCCAAAGCCGATCATCGCCGGCCTCCAGCCACCCGGCTCACTGACCCCGGTGGTGCTCCGAGAAGCGCTCCGTCTGCTTCTCGCGGTTCTCGGCCCGGGTGCGGGCGCGTGCCTGAGCGTCGGACTTGCGCGACCGGTCGCGCCAGTGGAAGTAGTGACTGAAGCCCGGGATCCGGCGCAGGCCTCGATAGGCCCGATACGGCCCCGAGCCCTCGATCCGGCGCAGGCGGGCGCGCTCGCGGGCGAGCAGGCGATTGCGCTCGGCCAGGAGCTCCCGCTGCGCCTCCATCTCACGCAACAGGCTGTCGACGGTCAGCTCCTGCCGCCGCCGGTCGAGATCCGCCTCGATGTGCGTCTGGCGGTCACGCTTGGCCATGTTGTTGATCGACCGGCGCAGCTCCTCGACCTCGAGGTCCGGCCGGCCGGCGGCCTCGGTCAGCCGCTCGATCGCCTCGTCCGGGCTCGGTGTGGGGAATGACTCCTCGCTGCCGCTCAGCTCGAGCGCCCCGATCATGAACGAGGGCGGCCGTGGCGGCCTGGGCTCGGGCGCGTCGTCCCCGACCCGCCGCAGGTAGCCGCGGGGGTTCTGGGTCAGCAGGTACCGCTCGTGCCAGCGATCGGGAACGAAGGGCGGGTCCTCGCCGAACCAGGCGTCGAGCGCCTCGCTGGGTCCCGGCACTGCCTCGGGCCGAACCGGCCGGCCGCCGAGAAAGCTGTCCTCGACGATCAGGTAGCAGCCCGGGGTGACGAGCGGTGAATAGGCGCGCAGCTCCTCGAGCACGTGATGGGCGCGGTGGTCGGCATCGAGATCGACCATGACCCGGTCGTGCCCACGAGCCTCCGCCCGGATCCTGGCGACCACCTCGGGATCGACCGAGCTGCCCTCGATCAGCTCGATCTTGGGGTGCTCGCGAACCGGGTCGCGGACTGCGTCGAGGTCGATGTCGACCGCGATCACCTTGCCGTCGATATCGAGCTGGTCCATCAGGGTCGCGAACAGCAGCGCGCTGCCGCCGAGGTAGACACCGGTCTCGACGATCAGGTCGGGCTTGGTCTCGTTGATGATCTGCTGCATCACGAGAATGTCGTTGGGCGTCTTGACGAGCTGCACGCCGAGCCAGGTGGTGGTCGAGAACGTCTGCTTGCGCAGATCGTGGAAGACCTTCGTGAACTCACGCGAGACGCGCTCGACCTCGGACTGCGCGGGAAGCTCGGTCTCGTCGGAGCGCGGCTCGGTTTCAGCGTCGCCGCTCATGGGCGGTCGATTGTGGCAGAAGCCCGGGGCCATCACCGCTCGACCGCGCGCCCCTTCGCCGTATGCTCCGCCGCGATGGAAGCCAGCCCGCCAGATAACCGGCCGACCCCGCTTCCCGGGCCGCTGCGGGCGCTGGCCCGCAAGGTGCGGAGCGCCTCCTCGCTGGTGCGCGGCCCCTCCCCGCGAGACGCCCGCGCCATGTATCTGGACCTGGTCGAGAGGGCGCTGCTGCACACGCTGTACGACCCCCCCGACCGTGGCACCGATCCGGAGTTCTCCAGGAAGGCGTTCGCGGAGGCGCTCGAGGGGACGCCGGTGGCGCCGATCACGGACGCCGAGGCCCGGGCGCAGGGCCGCGACTGGCCGATCTACGCGCAGACGATGATCGGCGTGCGGCGCCTCCGGAACATTCGCGCGTGCACCCAGACCGTGCTCGCGGACGGGATCCCCGGCGACCTGATCGAGGCCGGCTGCTGGCGCGGCGGAGGCTCGATCCTGATGCGAGCCGTGCTCGAGGCACACGGGCCCGGCGGGCGGAAGGTCTTCGCCGCCGACTCCTTCCAGGGCGTTCCGGCACCGAACGAGGACGCCTACCCGGCCGACGCCGGCGATCTCAACCACACGGCGCCCGAGCTCGCGGTCCCGGTGGAGGAGGTCCGGGCGAACTTCGGCCGCTACGGGCTGCTCGACGACAGGGTCGAGTTCCTCGAGGGCTGGTTCAAGGACACCCTGCCGGCTGTCCGGGACCGTAACTGGGCGGTGGTCCGGCTCGACGGCGACCTCTACGAGTCGACGATGGACGGCCTCGAGAACCTCTACCCCGGCCTCTCGATCGGCGGCTTTCTCATCATCGACGACTACGGCTGGGACAACTGCCGCCAGGCGGTCTCCGACTACCGCGAGAAGCACGGGATCACCGAGCCGATTCAACGCATCGACTGGGTGGGCGCCTACTGGCGCCGATCCGAGTGAGCCGGTGCCGGCGCTCCAGGCAACGATGATCGCGCCGCGGCTGATGCGGGCGTTCGCGGACACCCACAGCAGCGCGCGGTTCATCGAGATCGGCGCCAACGACGGCGTCCACTTCGATCCACTGCGGCCGTACATCGCCGAGCTCGACTGGCGGGGCGTCCTGATCGAGCCGGTCCCCCACGTCTTCGAGCGGCTGGTCGAGCTCTACGGCGACGAGGAGCGGATCCGGCTGGAGAACGTGGCGGTGACCGCCGAGCCGGGCAGGCGGGAGATCTTCCACGTGGCCGCCGACGCGGATCCCGAGGGCCTGCCGACCTGGCACGACCTGCTCGCCTCCTTCGACCGCGAGCACGTGGTCGGCCACCTCGGCGACGCCCCGAGTGCCGAGGATCGCGTCACCGCGACGACGGTCGAGTGCGTGACCCTCGAGTCGATCTGCGCGAAGCACTCGATGTCCGCTCCCGACCTGATCATGATCGACGCCGAGGGAGCCGACGGCGAGATCGTCGAGTCGATCGACCTCGGGACGATCCGCCCGCGGCTGCTGGTCTTCGAACACGAGCACATCGACCCCGCCCAGCGGGCCAGGTGCGAGGCGGCGCTCCACGAAGCCGGCTACCTGCTCGTCGCCGACGGCCTCGACACCTGGGCGCTCGACGTCCGCGCCGACGACGGGCTGTCCCGGCGGTGGCGTCGAATCACGGCGGAGCTCGAGGCGTGAACGTCAGCAACGGGACCGAGCGCGAGCGGATCGACGTGGCCTGCGCCTGCCGCCGCGACTACCTGCCCCACACGGCAACGATGCTGGCCTCGCTGCTCGCGAACGCCGGGGGACCCGTCCGCGTGCATCACCTCTCAGGCCCGGACCTGCCCGACACCGAGGTCGAAGCGCTGACCCGATTCGTGGCGGCCGACGGTGGGGAGCTCATCCCCCACCGGGTCGACGAGAGTCGCCTCGAGGACTTCGGAACGACCTCGACGCTCCCGCTCGCCCACTGGTACCGAACGCTGCTCCCGGTCCTGCTGCCGGAGCTATCCCGCGTGATCTACCTGGACAGCGACCTGCTTGTCCTTGGGCCGCTAACTGAGCTCTGGAAGCTCGACCTCGCCGGAAACGCGCTCGCGGCGGTTACCAACCGCTTTCCGGACCCCGCGAGCGGCGCCGAGTACTGCGCGGCCCTCGGCGTCGATCCCGACGCCTACTTCAACTCCGGGGTGATGGTTCTCGACCTCGACGCGATGCGCGAGGCGGACAGCTTCGAGCGGATCCGCGAGTTCGCCCGCAGGCTCGGCGGCCGCCTGATCCTTCCCGAGCAGGACGCGATGTGCGCCGTGCTCGGCGACCGTCGCCTGCCGCTGGAGGAGCGCTGGAACGCCATGGTCGGCGCCGATCCGGCCGGCGGCGGGGGGACGCCCGTGATCCGGCACTTCGAGGGCTCCCGGAACAAGCCGTGGCTGGACGACGCGCCGATCGAGGACCGGTTGCTCTGGGACTCCTACCGGGCGCGGACCCCGTGGACCGGTGGCGAGGCGGTGGCCCGCGGATGAGCGCCCCCTTTATCGGCTGCACCGTCGCCTCACCCGCTTACCACGCCCACGCCCGGGTGCTGGCCGAATCCTTCCGCGAGCACCACCCGGATGAGACCTTCGTCGTGCTCGACCTGGGGCTCGCCGGGGCGGGCGCCGGCGGTGTGTTCGAGACCGAGACCGAGGGGGTCGAGGTACTCGACCCGGCGACCGTGGTGGGAAGCGAGGCCGAGCTGGAGCGCCTCGGGCTCGCCTTCACCATCCAGGGACTCGCCGGGGCCCTCAAGGTGCGACTCCTCCGCCACCTGCTCGACCGCGGGGACGGTTCGGTGCTCCTGATCGACTCCGACATCTGCGTCTACGGCGAGCTGGGTGACCTCGGCGAACGAGCGGCGGATGAGGGCGCGGTGCTGACCACCCACCTGATCACGCCGCACGAGGCGGCCGAGCTGCCGACGCTCCCGGCCGGCACCTTCAACTCGGGCCTCATCGCCGTTGGCGAGCCGGGGCGGGCGCTACTCGAGTGGTGGGAAGCGCGGACCGCGCGGCAGTGCATCTTCAGGCCGTCGGAGGGGCAGGTCTGGGAGCAGTCCTGGCTCGCGCTCGCGCCGGCCTTCTTCGAGGTCGGGGTGCTGCGCGACCCGGGCGTCAACGCGATGACCCGGGAGCTGCTGGACCGAGACATCGACTGGGGGGACGGCCGGCCCCACCTCGCGGGGAGCCCGCTCAGGGCCTTCCACTACAGCGGGCCCTACTCCCCACACCGGCCCGAGCTGCTGCTCTCGCAGGCCCCGGAGGGCGTGCACGTCGTGGTCCGTCCCGAGGCGGGCACCGGGGTCGGAGCCGAGCTGGCGTGGCTCTCACTCGAGGACAAGCCGGGAGCCCTGCGGATGTCGGAGACCTACGCGGAGCGCCTGCTGGCGGCCGGCTTCGACGATGCGATCGGCGCCACCCCGCCCTTCGCCCGAGAGCCCAGCGGGCGGCCGCTGATCACGGCGATGCGCTGCGCCTACCGGGACGCGCTCGTGAAGGCCGAGCGCGACGGCTCCGAGCCGCCACCCAACCCCTTCGCCGGCAGCTCGTGGGTCGAGTTCGTCGCCTGGCTTGCGGCCCCGCCCGACCCCGAGGCCGCATCGAAGGGCCTGAGCCGCTTTGCCATCGGCGCGTGGGCCGCGCTCGAGGTCGACTCGGCCTTTCCCGACATCCGGGGCGCCGACGCGGAGCCGTTCCTGCAGTGGCTGACCGAATGGATCGAGCGGGATGCGAGGGGGCTTCCGCCCCGACTGCACCCCGGCGCCGGCGCCCGGCGGCGGCGCCGGCGCAGGATGCTGCGCCGGTGAGGATCGCGTTCGCAGGGCGCGGCGAGGCCAAGCTCTCGGGCGGGATGATCATGGCCGTCCTGATCGGCAACGAGATGCAGCGGCAGGGCCACGAGCCCGTCTACCTGACCGAGCGGCCCGCGGCCGACTGGACCGGGGTCGAGTTCCCCCACCGGCCGGGATCGGTCGATCGGGCCGAGGACCTCGCCGGTCTCGACGCAGTGATCACCGGCTGGGACTGCGTCGGCCCGGCGCTCGAGGCGGGCGTCCCGGTCGTCGCCCATCTCTGCGCCGGCTATGAACCGGACCTCTGGCCCGCGCGACGCGCCGAGCTCGAGGCCGCCTATCGCCTGCCGACGCTGAAGCTGGTGATCGCGCCGCATCTCCGCGACCGCCTGCGCGAGGACCTGGGGCTCGACTCGGTGGTCGTCGGCGCCCCGGTGAACCTCGAGGCGTTCCATCCGCGCTCGGTCCCGCCCCGGGGCGAGGGCGCTCCGCTGCGCGTCCTCACCGTCGGACCCGAGCCCGACGGGCCCTTCGCCCCGGTGCCGTTCAAGGGCATCGCCCAGGTGCTGGAGATCGTCGAGCGCGCTCGCGATGCGGGCGCCGACCTCGAGCTCGTCAGGCTGACGCCGAAGGAGGATCGCTTCGTCGGCTCCGAGGTCGTGGACGAGCTGCACGTGGGGGTCCCGCCGGCGTCCGTCCCCGAGATCTACCGCTCCTGCGATGTCTACCTCGGCGCGTCGACGCGAGCCGAGGGCCTGGGGATGCCCGCGCTGGAGGCGGCCTGCTCCGGCCTGGCGCTGATCCTGCCCGAGATCCCCTCGTTCGCCGAGATCGACGAGCTGCGCCGGGGCGCGCGGCTCTACCCTGCCGGAGCCACCGATGCCGCCGCCGATCGGCTGGTGCGGCTCGCCGGTGAGCAGCGCCGGGCCGCCGGGGCGGCCACCCCGTTCGACCGCGAGCAGCTGATCGCTCGCTTCGCCCCGGCGGCGGTGGCAACGCGCACGCTGGCCGCCATCCAGAGCGCTCTGCCGACGGGCTGAACGCCGGGAACCCACGCCGGACGGCCACGGCGGTCGACGCTGCCGCGGTCCTATCCTTTCCGGCGATGTCCGCGCGCGAGCCCCACGCCCCCTTCCGCGGCCGCCCCCGTCGATGAGCTCGGCCGGCGGCGCACCCGCGATCGGAGCGGACCTGCCCGAGCTGCGCGAGATCCCGGGGCCCTCGGCCTTCGGCACAGACCGGACCCGCTTCTGGGAGCTGCTCTGGATCGTCTCGGTCAGCGACTTCAAGCAGACCTACGCGAACACGACGCTCGGCTTCCTCTGGACGATCATCAAGCCGCTCGTCTTCTTCGGCGTGATCTTCGTGGTCCTGCGGGGAATTCTGCGGTTCGGCGCCGACGTGCCGAACTACCCGTTGATCCTGGTGATGGGGCTGATCATGTTCCAGTACTTCCAGGAGGTCACGACGCGGGGCGTGCGCTCCATCCCCAACCGCGAGTCGATGATCCGCAAGATGCACTTCCCCCGCATCATCGTGCCGCTGTCGATCGCGCTGACCGCCACGCTGACCCTCTTCTTCAACCTGCTCGCGGTCTCGCCCCTGTTCTTCGCCTTCGGGCTGTGGCCCACGCTGGAGTGGCTGTGGATGATCCCGATCCTCGCGACCCTGATCCTCTTCTCGACCGCCCTCGGGCTGATCCTCTCGGTCACCTTCATCCGCTTCCCCGACGTGGATCAGGTCTGGTCGCTCGTCGCCAGGGTCCTCTTCTACGCCTCGCCCGTGCTGTTTCCGATCGAGAAGATCCCGGAGCCGTTCGACGTGGTGATGACCGCGGTCAACCCGCTCGCCCCCCTGATCGAACTGGCCCGCGTCGTCGTCATCGATCCCAATGCCCCGGGGCCGCTCGCCGTCGCGGGCCCGCTGCTCGGTGTGCTGCTCCCCCTCTCGATGATCGCCTTCGCAGCGGTCTTCTCCCTCTGGATCTTCAAGCGCGAGGCACCGCGCGTCGCGGAGGCGCTATGAGCGACCGGCCGCTCTCAATCGAGGTCCGCGACGTCGCGAAGAGCTTCCGGATCCAGACCGATCATCCGGCCGACCGACCTCGCAAAGACAAGCTGCTGCACCCGTTCCGGGCCGAGCACCGGGAGTTCAAGGTCCTCGAGGACATCTCCTTCGAGGTCGAGCGCGGCGAGTTCTTCGGCGTGATCGGCCGCAACGGCTCGGGGAAGAGCACGCTGCTGAAGATCCTCGCGAGCGTCTACGCGGCCGACGCCGGCCGGGTGCGGATCGCGGGGAGGATGGCTCCCTTCCTGGAGCTCGGCGTCGGCTTCAACCAGCAGCAGCCCGCCCGCGAGAACGTGATCATGAACGCGGTGATGATGGGCTTGACGCCCGACGAGGCCGCGAGCCGCGCCGACGAGATGATCGACTTCGCGGGGCTCTCCGACCACACGGACCTACAGCTGAAGAACTACTCATCGGGAATGAAGGTCAGGCTCGCGTTCAGCGTCCTGACCCAGGTGGACGCCGACATCCTGCTCCTCGACGAGGTGCTGGCCGTGGGGGACAGCGCCTTCCAGCAGAAGTGCGAGAGCGTCTTCACCAAGCTGCGCGATGAGGGCAAGACGATCGTGCTCGTGACCCACAGCATGCCCACCGTCAACGCCTTCTGCGACCACGCCCTGCTGCTTCACGACGGCAGGATCGACGCCTTCGGCAAGCCGATCGACGTCTCGAACCGCTACCTCGAGGTGAACATGCGCGCCGCGGCCGAGGCGGAGGGCGGCCGGGACGGGTACGCGGCCCGGTTCGCGGAGACGATCGCCGATCCGCCGATCCACATCGCGGACGCCTGGCTTGGCGCCGACCCCGAGCAACGCAACTCCGCTCTCGGGAGCGGCGAGCCGATCATCTTCAACGCCGAGCTCGAGGTGGTGCGCGCGGTTGAGCGACCGGGCTTCCAGTTCAAGATCGAGGACGGTCAGGGCCAGTCGTTGTTCATGGGCGGGGCCGCGGACCTCGAGCTCGAGGGTGGTCACGCCGAGCCCGGCGAGCGGCTCCGGGTCCGGGTCGAGGTCGAGAACCGACTCGCACCGGGTCGCTACGTGATCTCCGGCGGCGGCGCTCAGCTCACCTCCGACGGAACGAGCGAGCCGGCGACGCCGGTCACCGCCCTCAACTTCGAGGTGGAGGGAACCAGAGCCGAGGGGCTCATGGAACTGGACCACGCCGTCACCATGGAGCGGATCGACAGCGACAAGCCGGTGATCGGCCGGCCGTGAGCGAGCCGGGTTCGCAGGCGGCGGCCGGGACCGACGATCCCGGTAAGCAGTACAGGGCCGCCGCCGGGATCCCTGTGATTCCAGCGCTCGACGGCTTTCGCGCGGCCGCGATCTTCGGGATCGTCGCACTCCACCTCGCGGGCGGGGTGACGGGGTCGGTCGACCGCACGATCGTGTCGGGGGTCTTCCCGAACATGGTGGACCTGCTCTTCATCATCAGCGGCTTCGTCGTCTTTCTCCCCACGGTGGCGCGCGGCGGGCGATTCGGCAGCGTCGGCGGATACGCGATCCGCCGCGCCGCACGGCTGCTGCCCGCATACTGGCTGGCGATCGGCGTGGTGCTGGCGGTGCTCGCCTTCTGGCCGGCCGACCCGAAGCCGGCCATCCCGCCGTTTCTGGATGTCGGCGCCCACCTGTTCGGGGTCCAGACCTACGGCCATCTGCTGGACGGGGACTTCAACCTGGGCCTGGTGATCGACGGCCCGCTCTGGACGCTCTCGCTGGAGCTGACCTTCTATCTCGTGCTTCCGTTCATCGCGGCGTGGTACTTCCGGCGGCCGCTCCTGGGCCTGGCGCTGGCGGCCGCAGTGACCGTGCTCTGGAAGCTCGGGTTCTCGAACCTGCGGGAGATCACCTCGTGGCTGGGGTTCGCCCCCGACCCGCGCGAGCTGGCGTCGACCGAACTGCGAGCGGTCAACCAGTTTCCCAGCTTCGCCTTCCAGTTCGGGCTCGGGATGACGGCCGCCTGGGCGTACGTGAGATACAGAGCCGAGAGTGCTCCCAAGTGGCTCGAGAGCCGCGCAGTCTTGATTCAGATCGGGAGCCTCCTCGTGCTCGGGTTCTGCATGTACCTGTTCGGGCGGAACGCCATCGACAGCCCGGTGCTGGCTCCCAGTGTGGCCCGTCAAGACATTCTTCTCTCACTGGTGCTGCCGGCCGCGATGACCGCGTTCGTGCTCGCGACCTGCTTCGCTCCCAGGAGGTTTCAGATCCCGTTCGCCCTCCCGTTCGCGCGGAGGCTGGGCGACATCTCCTACGGCGTCTACCTGATCCACCTCCCGATCCTGTTCCTGATCCCGGCGCTCTTCTCGCCCGAGGTCGTACATATCGGACCGATCGACGGCTCGCTCGCTCTGGCGATCATCGCGCTGCCCTTGGCGATCCTCTACGGGTACCTGTCGGCGCGGTTCCTGGAGCAGCCGATCAGGCGCTGGGCCCATCGCTTCGGACGCCGGGGCTCGGTGGCCCGCGAGCGCGATGAGGTTCCGGGGGAGGCCCTCAGACCTTGATCGCGAGCCGCGCCGTGTAGTCGATGCGCTGCAGCAGCGGCGCCTCGGCCTCGGCCGCGAAGTACTCGTCGACCGCCCGGCGACAGCCCTCCCAGTGGCCGTAGTCGTCGATGATCAGGACCCCGCCCGAGACCAGGCGCGGATAGAGATGGCGCAGCTCGTGCAGGGTCGACTCGTACCAGTCGGTGTCCAGCCGGAGCAGGGCGAGGGACTCCGGCGCGGCTGAGGGAAGCGTCTCCTCGACGGGGCCGGCGACGAACGCCAGCATCGACTCCGGGTAGCCGGTCTCGGTGAGCGTCGAGCGCACGGCCCGTTCGCCGTGCGTCTCGCCGTCGAAGAGCAGATCGCGCCACGGACGCCCCTCCTCGGCCTGCCATTGCTCCGCCGCGGGCGGGTGGTAGGGCGAGGTGTCGTGCTCGGTCGGTTCGGTCATACCCTCGAAGGTGTCGAAGAGGTGGATGCGACGCGGATCGGCTCCGAGATCCTGCTGAGCGAGGATCATCGCCAGCACCGAGCCGCCGCGCCAGACCCCGCACTCCGCGAAGTCGCCGGGAATCCCGCGCCGGGCGCAGTAGCGGACAGCCTCGATCAAGGCGACGACCCGGGACGGGCCCGTCATCGTGTATGGCGCGACGCGCTCCGCGATCGAGCGGGCGGCGTCATCGACGGGGCCGAGCGCGGCGAGGTCGTCCGGCGGCGGCTGTGGCTGCTCCGTACTCATCGCGGCGCGGATCGTAGATCGGCTCGGGCCGTCAACGCCGCGCGAGGGCTCGTCGGCGCAGTCGGCGCAGTCGGCGCCGGGCCTCGGCGCCGCGGCGCCACGCCAGGCCGGCGAGCATCACTCGCTCGCGCCCGATGGTCGAGGTCGCCCCGCCAAGGTCGCGCACCCCTCGGCGGATCAGCCAGGCGATGCCGCCGGGATCGTCGGCGATCCGGTCGAGGGTCGCCCGGCGGTCCGGCGCCAGGCGGTCGCCGAGCCGGAGACGCAGCGCGGTCGTCGCAACCCGCACGCGGCAGTAGAGCCGGAAGTACGGCACGCGCCAACCAAGGCGAAATCCGCGCCCGCTCCAGCGGCTATACCAGATCTTCGCGCGCTCGCTGAGCGGGGCGCTGTAGCGGCCCTCGCCATTGGCCCGCAGAAAGCCGAGCGCGGCCTCGTCGTGCTGGACGTAGTCGTAGGTCGGGGCGTCGAGGTAGCTGATCGGTCCGAGCGCCATCGCCACCTGGGCGATCCAGTGATCGTGGTAGGCGGCCCCGTGGCGCGGCGGGAACGGCAGTATGTCGTCGAGCAGCTCCGCGCGGAAGAGGCTCGCAGCCCCGGTCACCGTGTTGGCGATCACGAGCCCGCCGAAGTCGGTGAAGTTGACGGGCCGGAACCCCCAGTAGGTGTCGGCGAGCACCCGGCCCGACGTGGTCGTGATCCGCATGTCGCTGAACACCAGCCCGGCGCCGGGCTCGAGGGCCCCGAGCAGTCGCTCGAGCTTGTCGGGATACCAGCGGTCGTCCTGGTCGGACAGCGCCACCATCTCGGCTTCCGGGGGCACCATCGCCAGCGCCCGCTCGAAGTTCGCGTAGAAGCCCCGGTTCTCGGGGGATACCGAGAGCTCGAAGCGGGGGTCCCCGTCGATCACGCGCTGGATCTCGGCGCTCGCTCGCGGGTTCGACGCGTCGTCGCTGACCAGGCAGACCCAGTTGCGGTGGGTCTGGGCGCGGATCGATTCGATCTGGACCTCGAACATCTCGGGGTCCGGCTCGTAGGTGGCGATGCAGATCGCGACGAGCGGCCCCTCGCCGCCCTCCGGGCGCGCGAACGCCGACGAACCGGCGCGGTCGAGGCCCGGCTCGAGCGTCACCGCGCCCAGACGCGCGGTGAGAGCGCGCCCGGCGCCATCGCGTGCACGAAGCTCCACCTCGGCCTCGCGCCGCCCGGCGACCGGGGAGATCGGGACGATCGCCCACCAGTAGTCCTCGCCGCGCATCCGGGGCGGGGCCAGGCCGAAGCCGAGGGTCGGATGGACGGAACCACCGAAGGCGACGTCGAGCGAGTCGATGCCGGCCGGCGTCCGGCAGCGGCCGTCGAGGAACAGCGCGGTGCCGCCGCCGACTGCGATCCGCGCCGGCAGCGCAGTCACCACATCGGTCTCGAGCTCCGCCGCCGCTTCCATGCGCCGAGGATCGCATAGGCTGAACGCGCTATGTCGGAGCGGAGCTGTGGCTGAGCACGGCCGAGTCGGTGAGGAGGCGGAGCTGGCGCGAGAGCGCGGCAAGCCGCTGCTGATCGCGCTCGGCCAGCGACTACCCAACGCCGAGGCCCGGTCCGAGATTGCAGCGCAGCTGGCCTCGGCCCTGGCCGGCGAGCGCGCCGACGAGGGCGAGGCGGCGATGATCCGGGAGGCCGCGCGGCTCCAGGAGGTCGGCAAGATCTACGTCGCCGAGCAGCTGCTCGCAAAGCCGCCGGCCGAGCTCACCGGCGCCGAGCTTGAGACGGTCCGGGCCCACTACGAGCACGGCCGCGCCCTGACGCGTGGGGCCGGCATCCCGAACCGGGCGTGCACTTGGATCATGCATGCGCGGGAGCGCTGGGACGGCGAAGGGCCGGCGGGGCTGGCCGGGGACGAGATTCCGCTCGGCTCGCGCGTGATCGCCGTCACCCGCGAGTACCTCGATGCGGCGCTGCTCGAGCCCGATGCCGCGGCCGATCCACGTGCGGCCGCGCTGGCCAGGATCGGGCGGCTTGCGGGCAGCGCGCTCGACCCCGTGCTGGCGGGAGATGCCGTGCGCGCGGCGGCCGGCTGACCCGCATCCGGCCCGGGGGCGCCGGGGGTCGGCGCTCCCGATCGGGCGGATCGTCCATACAATTCCGCGCCCGATGCGCCAACGGCACCCCGAGACCTACGAAGAGAAGCTCGCCTACCTCCGCGAGCTGCGCGAGGCCGCCGTAAACTCCGCCTCCGAGGCCGCGGTTGAGAAGCAGCACTCCAAGGGCAAGCTGACCGCCCGCGAGCGGATCGAGAAGCTGCTCGATCCCGGCACCTTCGAGGAGCTCGACACCTTCGTCCGCCACCGGACCTACGACTTCGACATGCAGAAGAACCGGCCCTGGGGCGACGCGGTCGTCACCGGGTACGGGGAGATCGATGGCCGCACCGTCTTCGTCTTCAGCCAGGACTTCACCGTCTTCGGAGGCTCGCTCGGGGAGGTGATGGCCGAGAAGATGGTCAAGGTCATGGACATGGCCGCCAAGGTCGGGGCCCCGGTGATCGGGATCAACGACTCCGGCGGCGCCAGGATCCAGGAGGGAGTCGTGTCCCTCGGCGGCTATGGCGACGTATTCGTCCGCAACGTCCAGTGCTCGGGCGTGATCCCCCAGATCAGCGTGATCATGGGTCCCTGCGCGGGAGGAGCCGTCTACTCCCCGGCGATGACCGACTTCATCTTCATGGTCAAGGAGACCTCGCACATGTTCATCACCGGCCCCGACGTGATCAAGACCGTGACCGGCGAGGAGGTCGAGTTCGAGGAGCTCGGCGGTGCGATGACCCACAACAGCAAGTCGGGCGTCGCCCACTTCGCGGCCGAGGACGAGGAGAGCTGCCTGGAAGACGTCCGCTACCTGATGGGCTTTCTCCCTTCCAACAACCTCGAGCTGCCGCCGAGGGCCGAGCCCTACGACGACCCCGAGCGCCAGGAGGAGGCCCTCGAGACGATCGTGCCGGCCGACCCGCAGAAGCCCTACGACATGCGGGAGGTGGTCTCGCTCGTGGTCGACGACGGCGACTTCTTCGAGGTCCACGCGCACTTCGCCCAGAACATCATCTGCGGCTTCGCGCGCCTCGACGGGATGCCCGTAGGGATCGTCGGCAACCAGCCCAAGCACCTCGCCGGGGTGCTCGACATCGAGTCCTCGGAGAAGGCCGCCCGCTTCGTCCGTACCTGCGACGCCTACAACATCCCGCTCGTCACCTTCACCGACGTGCCCGGCTTCATGCCCGGAACCGACCAGGAGTGGAACGGGATCATCCGCCACGGCGCGAAGCTGCTCTACGCCTTCACCGAGGCGACGGTCCCGAAGCTGACCATCGTCACCCGCAAGGCGTACGGCGGGGCCTACGACGTCATGAACTCCAAGCACATGCTCGCCGACTTCAACTTCGCTTGGCCCACTGCCGAGGTCGCCGTAATGGGGCCCGAGGGCGCGGTCAACATCATCTACCGCAAGGACATCGCCTCCTCCCCGACGCCCGACGAGCGCCGGGGGAAGCTGATGGACGACTACAAGGCCCGCTTCGCGAATCCCTACTCGGCGGCCGAGCGCGGCTACATCGACGACGTGATCGAACCGATGCAGACTCGCCCGCGCCTGATCAAGGCACTGCGCACCCTGCAGACCAAGCGCGTCGAGCAGCCGAAGAGAAAACACGGAAACATTCCGCTCTGACCATTCGGGGACGCGTATCACGCGCCGGTCCGGCACTCCTTCAGCCTCCTCGAGAGGCACTCCTGCCCTGATGGACGCGCCATCGAGCCAACGGACCGAGCTGACCGAGCTGCAGCGGACGCTCTACGACTCCCGCAACCCCACCCGCCGCTGGCTGCATACGGAGCGTCGCGAGCGCATCTCACGCGCCTTGCGCGAGTCCGCCGCCGGGGGCCGCACCGAACGAGCGCTCGAGATAGGGCCCGGCGCCGGGCCCTATCTGCCGCTGTTGTCCGAGCTCTACGGCATGGTCACCGCCTCCGATATCGAACGCGCACACCTCGACTTCCTCGCTGATGACCTTGCCGGCCTCCCGAATCTGGAGCTGGTCGAGGACGACATCACAGCCTCACGGCTGGAGCCGGGCTTTGATCTGGTCCTGTGCAGCGAGGTCATCGAGCACGTGGAGCACCCCGCGGCCGTGCTCTCCGGCATTCGAGCACTGCTGCGCCCCGGGGGAACGCTGATCCTCTCCACCCCGCAACCACACAGCACGGTCGAGCTGGTGGGCCGCGTCGCCCTCCTGCCGGGAATCATTGAGCTCGTCCGCGCTATCTACCGCGAGCCTGTGCTGCCGACCGGCCACATCAGCCTGCTCGACCGCGGCGAGATGGGTGCGATGCTTGGGGCTGCCGGATTCAGCGTTCGTGAGAGCGCGATCGGTGGCCTGTATCTGCCGGTAGTCGCTGAGCTCGGAGGGGGCCGGGCGCTGGGGCTGGAGCGGCGCCTCGAGCGCCGCTTGGTGCGACGAGGTGGCCGGCTCGCCGCGCTCCTCTGGACCCAGTACTGGGTCGCCGAAAAGGACGCCGAGGGCAAGAGCTGGGCCGCCGCGTGAGGCAGGAGATGCGCGACCTGAGCCTCGTCTTCCCCGCCTACAACGAGGAGGCTCGGCTGCCGGCGCTGCTGGCCACCCTGGCCGGGAGCGCGGAGGAGGACCTCGCCGGCGCCCGGTTGCGTCTGCGCGAGATCGTGATCGTGGACGACGGCAGCAGCGACCGGACGAGCGAGCTGGTCAGCGACGCGGCCGTCCGCGACCCGCGGATCAGGCCGCTGCGCCCCTACTCCGAACACTGCGGCAAGGGCGCCGCGCTCAAGGCCGGGATCGAGGCGGCGACGGCGGAACTGACCCTGCTGGCCGACGTCGACCTCTCGACCCCCCTTTCCGACGCCTGGCGACTGAGCGAGGCGATGCGCGAGGGCGGAGAGCCGATCGCGATCGGCTCGCGCAACGTCGAGGGCGCGATGGTCATCGCGCCCCGCTACCGGAGGGTGCTCGGGGCCGGATTCAATCTCGCCGTCAGGGCGCTGACCGGGCTCCGCTTCGCGGACACGCAGTCGGGCTTGAAACTGCTTGAGACCGGGGTCGCGCGGGAGCTCGTGCGCGAACAGCTCACGCCCGGCTTCGCCTGTGACGTCGAGCTGCTGCTGCGAGCCCGAATGGCCGGCCATCCGGTCGTAGAGGTGCCGGTCAGCTACGTCCACGACGACGGCTCGAAGCTGCGCGTGGCGCCCAGCTCGGTCGCGATGACACGCGACGTCCTGCGGATGTCGATCCGGCTCAGGCGCGCCGGCAGAGGAGGGCGACGGATACGCCGGCTGGAAGGCGCAAGCCGCGCCTGATCAGCGCCGCCTCGGCCCGCATCGGCAGCGACAGCGGCCCGTTGAGAGCGGCCGGGGTGCGCTCGAGGTCGCGGCGGCCGGCGTCGCGACCCGGAAGCCTGCGGGCGAGCGCGATCGGGGCCAGGAGCAGCGAGTTGAAGTAGGTGCCGAGCTCGGGGCTCCAGCCCGCTCCGCGGCAGCGTTCGCGCAGCTCGCCGAGCGTGTACCGGCGGTAGTGGCCCAGCCGATCGTCCTCCGCGGTCCACAGCCACGCGTAGGCTGGAACGGTGAGCAGGAGCCGGGCGCCCGGGGCCGCGACTCGGCGCATCTCCGCCAGCGCGGCCCGGTCGTCGGGCACGTGCTCGATCACGTCCGTGGCCGCGACGAGGCCGAAGCGCTCGTCTTCGAACGGCAGATCCTCGGCGTCGCCGACCCTGACTCCTTCGAGCCCCCGCTGCCGGCAGAGCCCAACTGCCTCCGGTGAGGGATCAACGCCCTCAGCCTCACCGAGCGACGCATAGAGCTCGAGGTTGCGGCCGGTACCGCAGCCGGCGTCGAGGACCCGCGGCGGCTCCGGTCGGTCTGCCTGCGCGAGCATCGCGGAGATCACCGCCCGGCGGCCCCGGAACCACCAGTGCTCCTCCTCCTGCTCGTAGACGAGCCGGTAGACGCGCTCCTCCACGGGACGACCCCACTCAGCCCGGCTTGCGGCCGACGATCAGGAAGGCGCGGACCGGGGTCAGCGCAGTCGGCCATGGGCGGCCGAACTGGGTCACCCAGCGGCCGAGACGGATTCGCCGACAGCGCACGACCTCGAGCTGTTCGGCGACGAGGTCGTGGATGACGCCGATCGGCAGCTGCAGGGTCGCCGGATGGCCACCGGTCAGCGGGGTCCGGGCGGCGACCGCGCGGAGCGGTCGATATAGAGCCCGCTCGAGGGCCCAGAGCGCCCGCGGAATGCAGGACTCGGCGATCACCAGGCTCCCGCCCGGGGACAGCACCCGCGCCGCCTCGGCAATCGCGCGGCGCGTGTTGGCGATCGAATCCTCGGGCCGAACGCCGGTCAGGTGGTGATAGAGGAACGCTTGGAGAACGACGTCGTAGCTGCCCGGCGCCTCCTCGAGCGCCAGCGCGTCCCCGCGGCGCAGCGTCACGTGATCGGGATGCTGCCCACCGGGCTTCCGGTCGAGGAACAGGTCGATGGCGACGATCTCCTCGGCGACCGCGGGGTCGTACTCGAAGACGCCACCGTTGCCCACGTCGAGCAGCCGGCGCGTGCCGGCCAGCTCGGCGGTGAGCTCCGTCCTGATCCGCTCGTGGCTGTCGAGCCGGTCCGCGTGACGCCCGTAGGTGTCGCGCGAGAAGAAGTCGCTGTTCTGGGCGACGCTCTCGCTCGCCTGTCGGGCTGGGCGGCTCACGCGATCGCAGCCTAGACTGCCGCCCATGGACCGGGGTTCGAGGCAGAGCCCGTGGGGGCGGCTCGAACCGGGTCGCGGCGCCGCGGCGGTCGGGGTCGGCGCAGCCCTCGCCCTAGCGCTCGGCCTGGCCCTCGCCTCGCTGATCGGCCTTCTCGGCCAGACCCGGGCGCTTCAGAACGGAGCCTATGTGGTTGCGTACGGGCTGCTGTTGCCGCTCGGGGCGCTGCTCGTGGTCCGCGCCCTGCGCCTCGAGCCGCCTGCTCAGCCGGCCGACGCGGCGCTGAGCGTAGCCGGGGCCCTGGTCGCGGCGCTCGCGCTGATGCGCCTCGCGACCCTCGCTGGAATCGAGGGATCAGCAGTGTCGGTGTTCGGCGTGCTCGCCGGACTCGCCATCGCCGCCGGCGCCGTGGCACTGACGGAGGGACGATGCGCACCGCCCCGCCGGCTCCACCGCCTCGGTGCCGGAGGCCGCGCCGCGACCTTCGCCGCGCTTGGGATAGTCACAATCCTGCTGTTCGTTCCCGACGAGGTCGGGCCGGTGGGCGTGGCGGGCGCACTACTTGCCGGCGGGGCCGCATGGCGCCTTGGCCGAGAGAGCGGCGGTCGGTCGGTCGGTCGCCGCCTGGGACTCGCGATTGACCTTGGTCTCGTGCTGCTTGCGGCGTCGCTGGTGATCGACGTCACGGGCTACTGGGGGAGCGACTTCGCGGTGTCGACCTGGTCCGGGGTCGGGCCCGACCAGCTCGGGCCGATCGCCCAGATTCACCAGCACTTCTACCTCGGACCGGTCGGCGACGTGCTCGCCGGCCGCACGCTCCTCGTCGACACGAACTCGGTCTATGGAATCGCGAACGCCTACGTGCTCGCCGGCTGGTTCCAGATCGTGCCTTTCGGCTACGGGACGTTCGGGCTCTTCGGAAGCCTGGCATCCACCGTGATGATCGTCTCCGGCTGGGGTGTGATGAGGCTCGCTGGAGTTGGCCGCGTGATCGCCGCGATCGCACTGCTCCTCGGGGTGATGCTCACCGTGCTCGCGCCGATCACATCCCCGAGCCTGTTCCTGAATGTCGGTGGCTTCCGGTTCGGGCCGCCACTGCTCTTGCTCGTGCTCGCGGTCTGGGTCAGCGGCCGGGAGGGGGCCGTCGCCCGCTCGGCGCCCGTGCTCACCTGCTTTGGCTTCTTTGCGCTGTGGAGCCTCGAGGCGCTCGTCTATTGCGGCTGCGCGATGATCGCGTTGATCGCGGCGGACGCCGTCGCGACCCGGGCGCTGCGGACCGGGATGATCGAGGTGCTGCGTGGCCTCGGCGCCACCCTGGGGGCCTTCGTCGCGGCTCACCTGCTGTTCGCCATGCTCACGCTGCTGGTGAGCGGCGAGCTTCCGGATTGGGGTCGGTACGCAGCCTTGTTCGGGGAGTGGGCGAGCATCCTCGAGCAGACCTTCGGCGCCCCCGTGGAGAGCTTCTCGCGCGCGTGGCTCGTCGGCGGCCTCTACCTGGCCTCCGGGCTCGGCGCGATGCTCCTCCTGCTCAGGGTCGGTCGGGCGGGCGACCGCCTCGCGCGCCGGCGGGCCTATGCGATCGCCGGCGCAAGCGGCATCGGCGCCTCCTTCCTCTCCTACTTCATCGCCCACTCCTCGGATCTGTTTCTGCCCTACGTCGTGTTCCCGGCTCTGATCGTAAGCGCGCTCTGGCTCGCTCTCGCGCTCCGCGGGCTCCCGGCCACGTGGCGAGGCGCAACAGGAGCCGTCGCCGCCTTCGGGGCTGCGCTCGTGCTCGCAGGTAGCTTGGCCGAGACCGAGCGCCGCCTGCCACGCACCGCGCTCGCCCACCTGGTCCCGGGCGGACCCTCGCTGGAGGAAGACCTACGGCGCATGTGGTCCTCCCCCCGGATCGACCGCCGCGCCCCGGCGGCCCAGGAGCTGATCGAGACCCACATCCCCGGTGAGGAGGCGATCGTCCTGGTCGAACCCGATCTCGGACAGGAGGCCCTGATTCGCACGGACCGGGCGAACGGGCTGCCGATCGCGTATCCGTGGCAGGACGAGGTCGTGCTCGAAGACTCGCTGCCGCCGGTGATCGAGGCGGTCGAGGGTCTGGAGCCCGGCGCCCGCGTGCTGCTGCAAGAGCCCCCCGAGCCCGGCGCGCAGCCCTCGGCAGCTCTCCTGTTCGAGCAGGTCTTCGGCAACGTGCCGGCGGGCGAGCGGCTCGGCCCCCTCACGGCGGCCGCCGAGGAGGAGATTCGGCGCCGCTTCGAGCTGAAGGTCGTCGCCCGTGGCCCCGACGGGCTCTACGTCGCCGAGCTCAGGCCGAGGGGCTGACAGGCCGAGGGCGCCACCGTGGCGGGACGAGGGCGATGCGCGGGTGCGGACGAACGCTGCCGCGTAGACGGACGTTCTTCTTCTTCCTACGGGACGTTCCCGGCTTACCCCTGCCAGCATGCTCGGGGTGGAGCTGACCGAGAGCGAGCAGGACCTCTGGGAGAAGATCCGCGGGACCGCGGGGGACGCGGGCACGCCCAAGGCGGTGTGCTCGACGCTCACTCCGTTCCCGTTCTGGGCCGTGATCGTGGTGATCGTGGTGTTCCTGCCGCTCGCACTGGTCGCCGGATTCGTCCTGCGGCGACAGGCGGTGGTCCTGCAGGGCGGCGAGGTCATCGTCTACGAGGTGACCTTCTTCGCCGCCCGGCCGCGTGGGGAGGGCACGAGGCTCGAACCGCTCACCGAGCCGCCGCGACGTGAGGGCCTGAAGCTGATCTTCGGGGAGCACACCTTCCACCTCCAGCCCGGGTGGGAGGCGGCGGCCGACCGACTGGTCGAGCTGCGCTCCTAGGCCGCCGCTACAGGTCCACCCGCACGGCCCGCTCGCGGCCGCGCTCGTAGGCCGCGATCGCGATGCCGAGGTCCTGGATCGCCAGACCGGTCGAATCGAACAGGGTGATCTCGTCCGCCGAGCGCCTGCCCTCCGCTTCGCGGGCAAGGACCGCGCCGAGGTCGGTCACCTGCTCGCGCGACACCTCGCCACGCGCGACCGGGCCCGCCAGCTCACCGCCACCTGCGGCCTGTTCCCATTCGTCGCAGAAGAGCTGGCATCG
>DATFLZ010000145.1:0-12221 GCA_035267205.1 Solirubrobacterales bacterium
GCCCGACATCACCATCCGCAGCGAGGTCAGATCGTGCTCGTCGACGAGCGGGTGCTTGGCAAGCGCCAGCGCGATCGGCGGAACGACGTAGGCGGTCGAGACCCCCCGCTCCTCGACCAGCCCGAGGAACTGCTCGAGATCGAAGCGGGGCATGGTCACGATCGTCGCCCCGTTGTGGAGCCCCATGTTCATGATCACGGTCATCCCATAGATGTGGAAGAACGGCAGCACTCCGACCAGGACGTCGTCCTCGGAGAGCGGCAGCAGCCCGTCGCACTGGAGGATGTTGGCGACCAGGTTGCGGTGCGTGAGCATCACGCCCTTGGGCAGCCCCGTCGTCCCGGATGAGTACGGGAGCACGGCGAGATCGGTGGCGGGGTCGATCTCGACCTCGGGTGGCGACTCGCCCGCGCCGAGTAGCTCCATGATGTCCGTCGCACCCGTCTCGTCGCCCGTCGCGCCGACGAGGACGATCTCCTCGACCCCGGTGTCCTCGCTCGCCTTGCGCGCGTTCTCGAGGAACGGGGGAACCGTGACGATCATCTTCGCCGCGGAGTCGGTGAGCTGGTGGTGTAGCTCCTTGTCCGTGTAGAGCGGGTTGGCGGTCGTGTTCGTGGCGCCCGCGCGGATCACGCCGTGGAAGACGATCGCGTACTCGGGCAGGTTGGGCATGTAGATGCACACCGCGTCGCCCTTGCCGAGGCCACGGGCGGCGAGCGCGCCGGCGAGCGCGCCGCTCAGCGAGTCGAGTTGCCCGTAGGTGATCGTGCGCCCGCTCGGCCCGTCGATGAGCGCGGGCTTGTCCGGCCGCTCGCCGGCAGCGGCGAGCGTGAACGAGGCGATGTCGAGATCTGGGATCTCGGGGGCGGGGGCGGCGGCAGTAAGGGTCAAGGTCTCTCCTCCTCGGTGGTTTCAGGCGAGAGTATCGGTCCGCCGCCGCCGACCGGCGCTATCGGCGGTCAGGACAGGATGGTGTTCTCGCTCCGGGGGTCGATCAGGATCTTGGCGTGGGTCTCGGGATCGCCGAGCGCTTCGAAAGCGCCCTCCACGCCGTCGAGGCCGACCGTTCCGGTGACCAGCGGCGATGGGTCGACCGCGCCCTCGGCGAGCATGTGGAGCGTCTGGTGGAACTCGCGGGGCGTGTAGCCGAGGACGAAGCGCAGGTCGATCTCCTTGTTGATCGCCATCGAGGGCCGGACCCGGTCCTCGCCCATGCAGACCCCGACGACAACCACGCGCGAGTACAGGGGTGCGCCGGTGATGATGTCGTCGATCACGCCCGGCACGCCGACGCACTCGAAGACCACGGGACCGCCGGGTGTTGCACCGAGGGACTCCGCGGCCCGCCATACGTGCTGCCACGGCAGCGGAAGCTTCCGCAGCCGCTCCATCGACCCGACCGCGAGCTCGAGCAGCTCGGGCGCGGAGCGGACGTGCCCGTGCTCGCCGAGGCCCGCGTAGGGGGAGTCCTCCGCCGGGTCCACGACCAGGTCGGCGCCGCAGCGCTCGGCCAGGGCGCGCCGCCCGGCTGAGAAGTCGGCGGCGATCACGTTGCGGACCCCGCGAGCCTTGAGCATGCAGATCACGGCCAGACCCACCGGGCCGCAGCCGATCACGACCGCCACGTCCCGCTTCCGCACCTCCCCGCGCAGCACCGCGTGCAGGCCGACCGCCATCGGCTCGGTCAGCGCCGCCAGATCCAGCCCGAGACCGTTGGGCACCTCGAAGGCCATCGACTCCTCGACCACCAGCTGCTCGGCGTAGGCGCCCGGGGCGTGCCGCGAGAGACCGATGCCATGCACCTGGCCGCCGGACCGCAGCAGCGGCATGGCGACGACGGGCGCGCCCTCCGGCGCCTCCCCGCGCACGCCCGGGCCATGCTCGGCGACGACCCCGCTGAACTCATGACCGAAGACGACCTCCTGCTCGGAGCGCATGAAGTGCTCGTAGCCGACCTCGGACATCACGCCGGCGACCTCGTCGCAGTGGTGGCGCGCGTGCAGGTCGGAGCCGCAGATCCCACACCGATGGACCTCGACCAGGAGCTGGCCCCGGCCAGGACGGGGCGGCCGGGTCTCGGCGACCTCCAGCTCGGCGTCCCTGCAGACGACCGCCCTCACGGGCCCGGGACCTCGTAGCGGAGCTCGACCATGCCGCTGCCGAACGGGGTCGTGCCGGTCAGCTGCAGCGGTCCCGAGGGGAGCCGCTCGTCGAACAGCGGCTTGCCGGAGCCGAGCACGACGGGAACGACCGTGACCAGCACCTCGTCGATCAGCCCGGCGGCCGCGAACTGCGAGGCCACGTTGCCGCCCCCGACGATCCAGATGTTCCCGTCTCCGGCCGCGGCGAGCATCTCGGCGTGGAGCTCGGGGATCCCGGCACCGGTGACGCGTACGTCGACGTTCTCTCCCTCCGGGACCGGAAGCTCGCGGGAGCTCAGCACCCACCAGGGCTTGCCGGGGTAGGGCCAATCTTCCCCCGAGCCGAGGTTGCCCAGCACGAACTCGTAAGAGACCGAGCCGCTAACCAGTGCCCCGACCTCCGCGTAGAAGCGCTCGTATGAGCCGCCTGCTCCCAGCGCGTCGCCCTCGCCCCCGGCGTAGCTGCCCTCATACCCGGTCAACCACTCGAGGGTGTCGTCTGCCTCGGCGATGAAGCCGTCGAGTGAGGCGGCGCAGTAGTACTGGACGTTGCTCACAGGAGTCGACTCTACGGGGGATCGAAACGGCCTGGCCTCGTGAGCGGCCGGCGGGTATCCGCTATAGGGTGGGCGCCGATGTCCGCAGGGTCCGAGCTCACGTGAAGCCGTCGCGGCTCGTTCTGCTCAGCTCGGGCGTGGGCTAGTCCGGCGGCCGTGGTTTCGGAGCTGATCCGAGCTGCCGGCAGCGCCAGCTAGGTCCATCCGCTGAGCAAGCCCGAAGTCTCACAAAGCATGGAACCTAGAAGGCTGCTCATGAACGCAGGCGAGCCAGAAGATCCTGCGGCCGCAAGATCTGCATCTCGCCCAGACGGCCGAGTGGAAGGACGTGTTTGGTGTCGCCGCTGACCAGGTAGTCGGCTCCAGCGGCGGTCGAGGCGGCGATGATCTTGTCGTCGTCTGGATCGCCGCTGAGGGCGGTGACTGCCTCGGGCGTCGGGATCGGAATCGGGCAAAGCTCCTCGACTAGCTCCAGCAACGCGAACACGGCCTCCCTATCGAGGCCGAGCTTCTCGGTCAGGATTCGCTCCAACTCCCTCAAGGCGTACTGCGACACGACTAGATCGAAATCCCCTTCAGCGGCTAGCTCGAGAATTCGTCTTGGCGGGCCGTCTGCAATCGCCGCGGAGACGAGGACGTTCGTGTCTACCGCAACCTTCAGCGGCTAGCTCTGGACTCGTCGATGAGCTCTTCGATGTCCTCCGGCCCGACGCCTCGAGCCTCGGCCGATAGTCGCGCCTCGCGGGTGCCCTCGTGCCAGCGCTCGCGCCATAGGTAGCTGCGGAGCGCGTCCCTGACCACTTCGCTGCGGGTCCGGCCCTGGGCGGAAGCGAGCTCGTCAGTGCTTTCGCTGAGGTCGTCTGGCAGGGAAACCGAAAGTAGCTTGCTCATGGGTCATATGAAATCATCACATTCGTGCGCTGTCAATGCTGCGGGAGCGTGTCATCCGCACTTTCATGCCCGTCATGGGGAGGGCCAGGCGAAGGTGCGGATCGACAGCCTCGAGGTGATGGACAGCACGCTAGGTCGGCGCGAGCTGCGGCTCGTCCTCGGCTGGGCCGAACTTCATCAGCCAGAGCTGGAAGAAAGCTGGCGCAGAGCGCGAGCTGGTGAGACACTTAACTCAATAGAGCCACTCCGATGAGCAGCCTCACACCAGACATCACCAAGGTCGACGTCCGCCGCCACGGCGTGGTGGCGCTCATGTTCGCCGACGGACTTAGGGGCGAGGTCGAGATCCTCGGCCGGATGCGGGGGCCAGTGTTCGAGCGAGCGCGGACCGAGAAGGGTTTCGCTGAGGTGACGGTCGACGAGGAGAGCGGCACGATCGTTTGGCCCGGAGGGGCAGACCTCGCGCCCGACACCCTTTACGAGCGCGTTCGCACTGGGGCCTGGCCCGAGACCGGCGTGCCGGCGTAACGTCGTTCGACCGTCCGCGTATGGAGCTGATCGGACTCGAACCGACGACCTCCTGGGTGCGATCCAGGCGCTCTCCCAACTGAGCTACAGCCCCTCGGGGTCCGCCTGATCGGCGGGCCGGGTGGTGCGGGCCCCCCACAGGTGGCTGGGTCCGCGTTCGCAAGGATAGAGGCCGAGGGCCTCGGCGTCGGCGGGAACCCGGCGTTGAGGGCTCTCATGGAGCCAAGCGCGCGGGCAGGAACCGTGTGGTCGCCCTCCGAAGATCTGAGTGCAAGCGGCATGCGCATGCGCAGGGATCGCGGCGCGGCCATAGAAGTTGCGAGCAGCGTTTCGTTCAACACGAGCCGCCTGCCATCTGTAACCCTTTCAAGAGCGCATGGGAATCCTCGACGACGCCATCCGCGAGCACCTGGAGCTGAAGCGCAAGCACGGCGCTTCCGGCGACGATCTCGAACGCCTCGAGAAGGAGGCCTTCGGCCCCGCCGAGCGCCCCGGGCCGGAGACCGGTGAGGAGCAGCTCCCCGAGCAGGATGAGGACGAGTACGGCGCCCACGGTGAGGACCAGCCGGACCGGGACGATTCATTCGAGGATGACTCCGCGGATGAGGCCGACTTCGCGATCGAGGAGGACGAGAGCCCCGAGTCCGAGCCGATCGCTGACGAGACCTCGCCGGCCGAGCGGGCACGCGTCGAGCACGCCGATCTTGGTGACACGGTGGATCACCCGGCAGTTCCCCAGCCGTCCGAGGACGGCGAGCCGGAAGCGGGGACGGCTCAGGCCCATGAGCCCGCCGAGACCGCCATCTTCGACGAGGGCGACGATGAGATCGGCGACGAAGACTTCGGGGATATCGACCTCGAGCTTGACCTCGAGGACGAGCCCGGCTCGCCGCCTCCGTCAGAGCCGCCCACCCCCGAGGCCGGCGACCAGGCCCCGTCGCGCGCCCAGCCTGAGGGTGACTTTCTCGCCGACGACGAGGAGGAGGACGCGGTCGAGGACGACGACGAGGACCTGCTCGAGGAGACCCCCGAGTTCCTCCAGGACACGCCGGAGGACGAGCGCCTCTGGTTCGAGCAGGGCGCTCCCAAGGACTTCGACTTCGACGACGACGACTGAGCGCCGCGGGCAGCGCCGCGCGGCCGGTCAGTCCACGTAGCCGCGGGTTCGCGAGGCGTCGACCACGCGCTGGATCGCGACCTTGAACGCGGTCTTTCGGAGGCTGAGCTTCTCGGCCTCGGCGCGGGTGGAGACCTCGCGGAAGGCCTTGCGCATGATCCCGCCGAGACGGTCGTTGACCTCGCGTTCGTCCCAGCGGAAGTGCTGGAGGTTCTGCACCCACTCGAAGTATGAGCAGACGACGCCCCCGGCGTTTGCCATCAGGTCGGGGATCACGTAGACGCCCTTGTCCTCGAGGATCTCGTCGGCGTCGAAGGTCGTCGGGTTGTTGGCGCCCTCGACGATCATCTTGCACTGCATCAGGTCGGCGTTGTTCTCATGGATCATCCCGCCGAGCGCCGCGGGGAAGAACACGTCGCAGGGGATCTCGTAGAGGTCGCCGGCCTCGATCTTCTCGGCGTCGGGGAACTCGTCGAGGCGGCCGCCGTCGCGGTTCATGTGCTTGTAGAGGGCTTCGGCGTCGATCCCCTCGTCGTTGCGGATCTGGCCGAACGCGTCGGAGACCCCGACCATCGTCGCCCCGAGCTCCTGCATGATTCGCGCGGCCCAGGAGCCGACGTTGCCGTAGCCCTGCACGACGAACGTCGTCTCGCGCGGGCTGAGCCCGACCTTCGGCGCCGCCTCCCGGTACATGTAGACGCAGCCCCTACCGGTCGCCGCGTCGCGTCCATAGGAGCCCTCGAGCTCGATCGGCTTGCCGGTGACGATTGCCGGCGTGTGGCCCTCGAGCTTGCCGTACTCGTCCATCATCCAGGCCATCACCTGGGCGTTCGTGTTGACGTCCGGTGCGGGAATGTCCCTCGTCGGCCCGAGGATCTTGTAGATCTTGTCCATGAACGAGCGCGCGATCTTCTGCACCTCGTTGCTCTCCATCTGGTCCGCCGGGGCGTTGACACCGCCTTTGGCGCCGCCGAAGGGCACGCCGGCGATCGCCGTCTTCCAGGTCATCATCGACGCGAGCGCCTTGACCTCGTTGGTATCGACTTCCGGGTGGAAGCGGATCCCGCCCTTGTAGGGGCCACGGGCGCCGTTGTGCTGGATCCGGTAGCCGTGAAAGACCTCGGTGTGGCCGTCGTTCATCTTCACCGGGATCTGAACCGAGACCTGGCGGTAGGGCTCCCAGAAGACCGGCCGGATGTCGTCGGGCAGCTCGAGCGACTCCCAGGCCCAGTTGAAGTAGTGCTCGACGACCTCGAGGTCGGAGATCTTGGCGCGGGCGGATCGGGGATCCGCGCTGTGTCCCGGATCGTCGCCGGCAGGATCCCGGTCGGCCGCCGCGGGCGGGTCCTCAGTCTTCGTCGCCATTTCCTCTCCTCCGAAAAGTGGCTCTACGGCCGCATCCTCCCACAACCCGCCCGATCGCGGTGAAGGTCCCGCTGCGCTCGTCGGAGCCGCCCTAGAATCAGTGCTCCCAGGGGCCATAGCTCAGCTGGGAGAGCGCCTGCTTTGCAAGCAGGAGGTCGCCGGTTCGATCCCGGCTGGCTCCACTGGTAGCCGCCGGGGCGCTGGACATCAAACGTCCTCCGCGCCCCGTGGGGCATAGGCTCCGCGCCTGATGGCCGAGAGCCCTGCCCCGCCCCAGGACGGCCGCCGCTGGTGGGTGCTCGCCGGTGCCTGCGGCGGGCTGATGGTCCTGATGCTGGACTCGACGGTCGTCAACCTGGCGCTGCCGGCGCTGCGCCAGGATCTCGACGCCTCCTCGACTCAGCTGCAGTGGATCCCGAACGCCTACCTCCTGGTGATCGCCGCCCTGGTGGTGACCGCCGGCCGGATCGGCGACATCGTCGGGCGCCGCCGAGCGTTCCTCGGTGGCCTCCTGTTGTTCGGAGGCGGATCGGCGCTGGGCGGGTTTGCCCAGAGCGCTGACGCGGTGATCGCGGCCCGCGCGGTGATGGGCGCGGGGGCCGCCTTCATCCTGCCGCTCTCCATGACCCTGGTCACCGACGCCTTCCCCGGCGAGGAACGCGGCCGAGCGATGGGAATCTGGGCCGCGGTCAGCTCGCTGGCGCTCGCGATCGGCCCGATTGCCGGCGGCTCGCTCGCCGAGATCGACTGGCGCCTGATCTTCTGGATCAACCTTCCGCCGGTCGTCTTCGGATTCCTGGTAACGCGCTGGGCCGCGCCGGAGACGCGCGACGAGACCAGTGGGCGCAGCATCGACTGGCCCGGCTTCGCGCTGCTCACCGTCGGGCTCGCCGCGGTTACGATCGGTTTCGCCCAGGCCGAGGCGTGGGGCTGGACCTCCACCGCCACCCTCGGGACCGTCGCTGCAGGGCTCCTCACGCTGGTCGCGTTCTGGCATGTGGAGCACCGGGTCAGGAACCCGATCGTCGAGTTCGACCTGTTCCGGAACAAGCCCTACTTCGGGGCCTCCGCCGCGGCCTTCGCGCTGGTCGGAGCCTATTGGGTCGTGATGTTCTTCGAGCCGCAGTACCTGCAGGACGTGCTCGGCTACTCACCGGCGCTCGCCGGAGTGCTGATCCTGCCGATCACCCTGCCGATGGTCTTCGTCTCGCCGATCGCGGACACGTTCGTGCGGGTGCTGGGAATCCGGGTCCTGATGGGCACCGGAATGATCCTCGGCGTGATCGGCCTGTTCGTGATGGGCCGGATCGACGGCGACACGTCATACGGAGTGCTGTTCGCCGGGTACCTGATCTTCGGCGTGGCCCTCGGCTTCGTCTACGCACCGATGCAGACGGCGGCGATGGCCGCGATGCCGGCGGCCAAGGCCGGGATCGCGTCGGGGGTGCTCGCGATGAACCGGATCCTCTCGGGAGCGCTTGCGCTTGCGATCACCGCATCGGTCTTTCACACCGCGCTCCGCAGCCGGATCCAGGAAGACGTGACGGCCGCCGACCTGAGCAAGAGCGACGCACACGAGGTCGAGGGGCTGGCCAACGGCACCGCCTCCGCCCAGGCGGAGCTCGCCTCCCAGCCTCCCCGCGTCGCCGAGCAGATCAGCTCCGTGGTCGACGACGCCTTCGCGCACGCGCTCTCGACCACGCTCTGGATTCCGATCGCGCTGGCGTTCGTCGGCACCATCCTCACCTGGGTCTACGTGCGGTCCCCCGACGACGACCCGCCGCCACCCAAGCTCCCCGAGCACGACCACCACAAGGGCCGCTTTCACCTCTAGCCCCGTCGGCCGCTACTCGTCCTCGTCGGGCGGATTGCGGATCGCGCCGATCAGTCCGGCGAGAACCGCGCCGAGCACGAGGAAGCTGAGGCCGAAGGTGAGGATCGACGCGAAGTTGAGCTCGGCGCTCGGCAGCGAGGCGAGGGTGAGCCCGAAGAACAGCACCACGAAGGCCACGCCGAGGCCGAGCATGATCCCGCGCACCTGGTTGTCCATCCGCTTCTCGGTCTCCTCGTTCGATCAGTAGGGCAGCCCGGGCTGGGGGTCCGGCTCCTCATCCCGCCGCCACAGGAACAGTTTGATCATTGCCAGCCCGAAGAGGAAGCCGGCCACGTGCGCGAAGTAGGCGACGCCGCCCCCCTCGCTCAACTCCGGGGACGCGAGCTGGCCGACCGCCGGCAGGAACTGGAGCAGGAACCAGATCGCGAGCAGGATCAGCGCCGGGATCTCGACGAAGGTGAAGAAGAAGACGATAAAGATGATCGTCAGCACCCGCGCCCGGGGATGGAGCAGCGCGTAAGCGCCGAGAACTCCCGCGACCGCCCCCGAGGCGCCGATCGTCGGCAGGGTGGAGCCCGTGTCGAGCAGGGCCTGGCCGTAGACGGCCGCGACCCCCGCGAGCAGGTAGAAGAGCAGGAAGCGCCCACGGCCGAGCGAGTCCTCGATGTTGTTCCCGAAGACCCAGAGAAAGAGCATGTTGCCGCCCAGGTGCAGGAAGCCGGCGTGCAGGAACATGGCCGTCAGCAGGGTCAGCCACCAGGGCGCGAGGTCCACGGGCGCGAAGGCCTGAACGGACTCGGCCGTGGGTTCCGGCGCGCCCTCGCAGAGGATCTCCTGTGAGGACGTCGTCAGCGCGACCCCGCAGGGCTCGTCCCCAGGGTTCGTGATCCGGTAGGGCATCGCCCCATAGGCGGTGGTCAGCTCGTCCCGCTCGGAGAGCCCGACCTCGGCGAGCTCGGGGGAGGACGCCCGATCGTCCGGGAGCAGCAGCTGGTAGCCGAAGACAGCCACGTTGATCGCGATCAGGATCACGGTGACGACCGGGAAGCGCGCGGTCGGGATGTTGTCCTTGAGCGGGAACACGCGGAGCCAAAGGCTAAGCGGCATCGCCGGCGCCACCGGGCGCGACGCGGAAACCCAGCTATCCCGATCGGGATTTGCAACAATAAGGTTGTGAATGCAATGACTTCGAGCCAGCCTGACGCGCCCTTGGTGCACGCGGACCCCTACCGCGACCTGAGCGTGATCGACGAGCGCGCCCCCCGCGTCAATCAGACCGTGGTTGGAGTCGTGGCCCTGGCCGGCGCCATCTTCGGCTGGCCGCTGGCCTGGGCGCTGATGGCGCTCCAGCTGGTCATTGGCCTGACCATGGGTCGCCGCTGGTGCCTGAGCTGCCTCGCCTACTTCGAGCTGATCCAGCCGCGCATCGGCGAGGGCCGGCTCGAGGACTCCCGCGCCCCGCGGCTCGCGAACCAGATGGGCGTCGTCTTCCTCTCGGCCGCCGCGCTGGCCTGGTGGCTCGGGGCGCCCGCTGTCGGCGCCGCGCTCGGCCTGATCGTCGCGGCGCTCGCCCTGCTGGCGGCGGCCACCGGCTTCTGCGCCGGCTGCGAGCTCTACCGCCTGCAGGCGCGCCTGCGCGGGATCTCTCCCCGCCATCACGACCGCGTCGACCCCGCCGACTTCCTGGGCATCGCCGGGAGCCCGCGGACCGTGTTGCAGTTCACCCATCCGCTCTGCACCGAGTGCGTCGAGCTCGGAGAGGAGCTGGCCGGGGGCCCCGACGCGCTGATCGAGGTCGACGTGCGGGAGCGGCCCGAGATCGCCCGCAAGTACGGGATCGCGATCGTGCCGACCGCGGTCGCGGTCGGCCCGGACGGCGCCGTCCTCTCCCGAATCGCCTGACGTCCCGGCCGCCGCGCCGTAACCTCACCTTAAGAGGAGAGGAGGAGATTTGGTCCCGATGGGGAGCTCCGCCCACATACTGGTCGTCGACGACGAACAGATGGTTCGCGAGGTCGTCGCCCGCTACCTCGAGCGGGAGGGCTTTCGGGTCACCGCGGTCGGCGACGGACAGGCCGCCATCCGTGCGCTGACCTCCGCGCCCGACCTGATCGTGCTCGATCTGATGCTGCCCAAGGTCGACGGGCTCGAGGTCCTGCGGCGCGCCCGGGCCGCGACCAACAGCGCCGTGGTGATGCTCACGGCTCGCGGCGCGACCGACGACCGCATCGCCGGCCTCGATCTCGGCGCCGACGACTACGTGGCCAAGCCCTTCTCCCCGCGGGAGCTGGTCGCGAGGGTGCACGCGGTCCTGCGACGGCGGCGTGAGGCGAGCGACGCCGCGGAAGGAAACGGCAACGGAGCCGGCGCCGAACCGCTGACGTTCGGCCGGCTGGTCATCGACCCGGGTGCGCGGGAGGCCAAGCTCGGCGCCGACGTTCTGGCCCTGGCGCCGCGGGAGTTCGACCTCCTCCACTACTTCGCGACCAACCCGCGCCGTGTCTTCAGTCGTGAGGACCTGCTCGACGCGCTCTGGGACCTCTCGTTCGACGGCGACTCGGCGACGGTGACCGTGCACATCCGCCGCCTGCGAGAGAAGATCGAGGCCGACCCGTCGAGCCCCGAGCGGATCGTCACGGTGCGCGGCGCCGGCTACAGGTTCGAGCCATGAGCGCCCGGCTCAGCATGAAGGGCCCGGCAACCACCGCGGCCGCCGTGACGGCAGTCGGCGCGGTCGCAACCCTCGCCTTCGGCGCGATGGTCGGCATGCCCGGCAAGGAGCTCGGGCCGCTCGCCCTCTCGCTGCTTCCCGCCGTCGTCCTCTCGGTGGCCGCGGCCGCGGTCACGGTCCGCCTGCTCGCAGGGACCTCGCTCCGCCGCCGCATCGTCGGGGTGGTCGCGCTCGCGAGCGTCCTCGGGCTGGCGAACATGATCGTGCTCGCCTCCCTGATGTATCTCGACGCGAATGACGCCCTGCATCTGGTCGTCCTGCTGCTCTACTCGGCGGCCGCCGCCGGGGGCGCCGCGCTCGCGCTCTCGCGGAGCACGACCGGGGCGGTCGAGCGTCTCAGCGCCACCGCCCACCGGCTCGGGGACGGCGACCTGGACGCCCGCGTCGGTCCGATCGACGACGACCCCGAGCTGGGCGAGCTCGCCCGCACCCTCGATGACATGGCCGCTCGCCTACAAGGCTCGATCGAGCGCGAGCGCCAGCTGGAGGCTCATCGCCTCGACATGATCACCGCGGCCTCACACGACCTGCGGACGCCCCTGGCGAGCCTCCGGGCGATGATCGAGGCGCTCGAGGACGGCGTCGTGCCCGAGGGAGATGAGCGCGACCGCTATCTGCACGAGATGGGTAACTCGGTCGACTCGCTCGCGGGGCTCACCGACGATCTCTTCGAGCTGATCAAGCTCGAGGCCGGGGCGATCGAGGCCGACACGGACCCCGCCCGCCTGAGCGACGTGACGGCGACCGCCCTGGCGCTGTGCGAGGGAGCTGCGCTCGAGAAGGGCCTGCAGGTTCGCGCCGCGCTGGGCGACGCAGCGACGGCTCGCTGCTCGACCCGGCTCGCCCGCGTGATCCAGAACCTGGTCCAGAACGCGATCCGCCACACGCCCGCGGAGGGCACGGTCGTCGTGCGCGCCGAGCTCAGCGGGGAGGGCATCGAGCTGCTCGTCACCGATGACGGTGAGGGGATCCCGCCGGACGCCATCGACAAGGTCTTCGAGCCCTTCTGGCGCGGCGAGGCTGCGCGCTCCAGCAAGGGCTCCGGCCTGGGCCTGAC
>DATFLZ010000146.1:0-12118 GCA_035267205.1 Solirubrobacterales bacterium
CGCTCCGAGGACGGCGGCAGCGCGCTCGTCCTCGCCCACTTCGCCGAGACCGACCCCGGCCTGGTCGAGGATGCCGCCGAGCGCATCCCGTCTGAGCTCGAGGCCGCGGGGGTCGAGTTGCAGATCGGCGGTTCGGCGATCGCCTTCAACGACGTCAATCGCCAGGTCGAGGAAGACCTGATCCGGGCCGAGATGATCGCCTTCCCGGTGCTCGCGCTCCTTCTGGTGATCGTCTTTCGCGGCTTGATCGCCGCCTCGCTGCCGCTGATCATCGGCGTGATCGCAGTGGCCGGCACCTTCATCTCGCTCCGCGTGCTGACCGAGTTCACCGACGTCTCGATCTTCGCTCTCAACATCACGACGGCCCTCGGCCTCGGCCTGGCCGTCGACTACGGCTTGCTGCTCACCTCCAGATACCGGGAGGAGCTCAGGAGATCCGGGCCCGGGTGGGAGGCGCACCGCCGCACGGTCGAGACCGCCGGTCGTGCCGTGTTCTTCAGCGGCCTGACCGTAGCCGCGGCGGTCGCTTCGATGATCGTGCTCCCCCAGCGTTTCCTCTACTCGATGGGGGCCGGCGCGGCGATCGTCTCGCTGCTTGCCGCCGCCGCGGCGCTCCTCGCGACCCCGGCGATGCTCGCGTTGCTCGGCGATCGGGTCAACTCCCTCTCGATCCGCGGCGGCGAGCCGGTCGCCGAGGGCACCGGCCGCTGGTACGCGCTCGTCCACGGGGTGATGCGGATGCCCCGGCGCGTCGCGATCGGCGTCACGGTCGTTCTGCTGGCCCTCGCCTACCCGCTGACCAACGCCGTCCTCACCCAGCCCGGCAGCGATGCCGTCCCGAGCGGCGCCGAGTCCCGCGCGGTCAGTGACCGGCTCGCCGCGGAGTTCACCGACAACCTGGAGTCGCCGATCGGCGTCACGATCGACGCCCGGGAAGGGGAGCGCCTGGTGCGCCGCGCGGAGCGCCTGGACGGCGCGCTCGCGGTCACGCCTCCGATGCCGCTCGGGGAGGAGGGTGAGCAGGCCTACGTTCAGGTGACGCCGGTCGACGGCCCCCTCACGCCGGCCGCCCAGGACACCGCGCGCGAGCTCCGTGGGCTGTCCGCCGGGCTCGCCGGGTCCAGCGCCGTCAGTGGCTCGACCGCGGAGTTCATCGACTTCAAGCAGTCGCTGCTCGCCAACGCGCCCCTGGTCGCCGGGCTGATCGCGGCCTCGACGATGTTCCTGCTCTTTCTGCTGACCGGGTCCGTGATCCTGCCGATCAAGACCTTGATCATGAACTTACTCTCGATTGCCGCTGCGATCGGGATCGTCGTGGTGGTCTTCCAGGAGGGCTTCGGTGCGGGGCTGTTCGGCTATGACGGCCCGGCGGCCTTGGAGACGGCGTTGATCGTCGTCCTGGGAGCGACGACGTTCGGCCTGGCCACCGACTACGCGGTCCTCGTCCTAGCCCGGATCAAGGAGTACCACGACCTCGGCCAGCCGACCCGCGAGGCGATCGCGCTGGGGATCGACCGCACCGGCCGCGTCATCACGGCGGCCGCCCTGCTGCTCGCGGTCGTCTTTCTCGCTTTCACGACCAGTGAGATCTTCTTTATGAAGGAGCTCGGACTCGGTCAGGCGGTCGCGGTCGCCATCGACGCCTCGATCGTCAGGGCGCTGCTCGTGCCCGCGCTGATGCGTCTGCTCGGCGAATGGAACTGGTGGGCGCCAGGGCCGCTGCGTCGTCTCCACGGCCGCCTCGGGCTGGGCGAGCCGCCGCTCGAGCCGGCCGCCGAGGATAGGGAGCCCGCGGCGGATCCTGCCCGCGCCTGAGCTGTGCTCGGGGCCCCTCAGACCTCGAAGATCGCGCCGTCGGGCCCGAGGTTGGCGATCTCGGTGCCGCCGATCCGTGAGCGCGCCCCCCAACTCTCATGGATGTGGCCGCAGACGGCGAGCGCCAGCCGGCGCTCCTCGATGGCCGCGGCGAGAGCGGTGCTGCCGAGATTCGAACCGTGGCTCTCGTCGCAGTGGCCGTGCGGAGGGGAGTGGAGGATCAGCACGCCCTCGCCCGGGCAGTCCGCGATCATCTCCGCCGCGTCCTCCTCGCTGAGGTCGTAGCTCCAGTCCCACGGGGTGATCGGGATTCCCGCGCCGAGCCCGAAGAAGGCCTGGCCGTCGACCTCGGCCGCCTCTCCGTGCAGGACGGTCGCCGCCGGCCACTGCTCGCACGCCGATCGCAGCGCGTCCACCGTTTCGTTGTTGCCCGGGACCAGCAGCGCGGGGGTCTCGATCCCGGCGAGGACCTCGATCGTCTCCTCGAGACCGCGGTGCTGGGAGGCGAAGTCGCCCGCCCCGATAACGACATCGACGCTGGGGCTGCGCTCCACCAGCGTGGCCGCCGTCTCCATGTCGGTGTGCAGATCGCTGAACGCCAGGATCTTCATTGGTCCGCATCATTCCAATATGTGGGCCGATGGAGCAACTCGAGCTTGATGCCGTCCGGATCGGTGAAGAACGTGGCGTAGTAGCCGGGGGTGTAGTCGTGCTCGGCAGGGGGCGAGAGTACGCTCCCGGCGCTGCCCGCGATCCACTCGGCGCGCTCGTCGACGATCGCCCTGCTGGGGACGTCGACGCAGACATGGTGGATGCCGACCGCGTAGCGGTCGTATGGGATCGGGCCGCCTTCCGACTGCGCCTGGCGCAGCCCGATGGCGGCGACGCCGGAGCCGGGCATCGAGATGTAGTGGATGGTCTCGCCGCGCTCGCCCGTCATTTGCTCGTGGTCGCTCCACCCGATCGGCTCGAGCAGGCCCAGGTAGAAGGGCAGGCTGCGATCGATCGAGCTGACGACGAGGTCGACGTGGCTGAGCTTCGAGCAGGGCTTGGTCAACGCTCGTCGCCCGGCCGCTCGAACCGGCCCACCCGAAGCGTGCCGACGTCGAGCTCGTCCACGCGCAGTCGCCTGATCCGGGCCCGCCCGATCATGAGGCGGCCGATCGCCAGCGCACCCACCGCGAGGGCGCCGACGGCAAGGGCGCCGACCGCGAGGGCGCCGGTCGCGCCGGCGGCAGTGGCTCCGATCGCCGTTGCCTCGGCCCCGGTGGCGTTGATGCCGCGTCCGTCGTCCACGTCCGGGATATTCGCACCTTCGCTCCCTCGCTATCGTGCCGCGCGATGGAAGCCGCGACCGTCCCCTCCGAGCCGCTCACCGACTCCATCGTCGCCTGCCGTGGGCTCAGCCGCCGCTTCGGCGAGGGCGAGGCCGCGGTCGACGCGCTGCGAGGCGTAGACCTCGACTTCCCGCGCGGGGAGTTGACCGCGATCGTCGGGCCCTCGGGGTCGGGAAAGTCGACGCTCATGCACCTCCTGGCCGGACTCGATGCACCGACCGCGGGCCGGGCGTGGATCGACGGGGTCGAGGTCACCGGCCTCTCGGACAAGGGAATGACAGAGCTGCGCCGCAGCCGCCTCGGCTTCGTCTTCCAGTTCTTCAACCTCGTCCCGGTCCTGACGGCGGAGGAGAACATCGCGCTGCCGGTCCGGATCGCGGGTGAGGAGATCGATCCCGCCTGGCTCGACGAGCTACTCGGGATGGTGGACCTAACCGATCGCCGGACCCATCGACCGGCCGAGCTCTCCGGCGGCCAGCAGCAGCGCGTCGCGATCGCCCGCGCCCTTGCCTCACGGCCGGCAGTGATCTTTGCCGACGAGCCGACGGGCAACCTCGATTCGAACTCGAGCGCAGGGGTCCTCGACCTCCTCCGCGGGTCCGTCACCAACCTCGACCAGACGGTCGTCATGGTCACGCATGATCCCCGCGTCGCCTCCTACGCCAACCGCGTGATCGTGCTCGCGGACGGCCGGATCGCCGCCGACCAGCGGGTCAGCGGCGAGGACGAGGTAATTCGGCTGATGCGGGAGCTCTGAGCCGGCGTGCTTCGGCTCGCGCTGCGCGGGCTTGCGGCGCACAAGCTCCGGGCATCGCTGACGGCGCTCGCGATCCTGCTCGGGGTGGCGATGGTCGCGGGCACGCTGATGCTCAGCGACTCGGTCAACCGCTCCTTCGACGACATCTTCGCCGAGTCCAACGCGGGGATCGACGTCAGCGTTCGCGCCAGGGTCGAGGTCGAGGCGGGCTTCGAGCTGCCGGAGGCGGGAACGGCCGTGCCGGAGCGGCTGCTGCCGGTGGTCGCTGAGACCGATGGCGTGGAGCAGGCATCCGGGGCGATCGGCGACGGCTCCTCGATCGCGATCCTGGATGAGGAGGGCGAGCGGATCGGGCCGCCCCAGGGCGGGCCACCGCACATCGTCAACAGTGTCCAGCCGGAGCCGTTCACCCCCTTCAGCTATCCCGAGGGCGGGCCGCCGACGACCGCAGGGGAGGTGGCGATCGACTCGATCACGGCCGAGGAGGAGGAGTACGAGGTCGGTCAGACGATTCCGATCACCGGCGTGGAGGGACTGAGCGAGTACACGCTCTCGGGAATTGCCCGCTTCGGCTCCGGCGTGCCGCTCGGCGGCGCGACGCTGGCCGAGTTCACGCTGCCGGAGGCGCAGCGGATCACCGGCAAGGAGGGCGAGTTCGATGAGATCGCCGTCGAGGCCGTCGAGGGCGTCAGTCCGGAGGAGCTTCGCGACCGGCTGCGAGAGGTGCTGCCCGGGAGCGTTGAGGTCAAGACCGGGGAACAGATCGCCAGCGACGACGCCGAAGAGATCAAGGAGGGGTTCGGCTTCCTGACCACGGCGCTGCTCGTCTTCGCCGGGATCACGGTCTTCGTCGGCGGCTTTCTGATCTTCAACACGTTCTCGATCACGGTCGCCCAGCGCACCCGCGAGTTCGGGATGCTCCGCACGCTGGGCGCCTCGAGCCGGCAGGTGCTCGCCTCGGTCGTCGGCGAGGCGTTCGTGCTCGGCCTGATCGCGTCGATCATCGGGATCGTCGCCGGAGCGGGCTTCGTCAAGCTCCTGCTCGCGGCGTTCGAGTCCCTCGGCTTCGAGCTGCCCCAGTCTGGCCTGCCGATTGAGCCGCGCACGATCGTGATCGCGCTGCTGGTCGGGCTCATCTCGACCATGGCCTCGGCGCTGATCCCGGCGCGGCGGGCGACGCGCGTCAGCCCGATGGAGGCGGTCCTCGAGGACGGGTCGGGAGCTGAGGAGGACGCCCACGGCCGCCGCCGCACCGTGATCGCGGCGATCGTCCTCGCGCTCGGGATCTTCCTGCTGCTGTTCGGGCTGTTCGGCGGCGGTGGGACGACCACGACGCTCTCCAACATGGGCCTCGGGCTGATCCTTCTGTTCATCGGGATCGCGATGCTGGGCGGCAGGCTGGTCAAGCCGCTCGCCGGCTTCGTCGGGGGCCCCATCGAGCGGCTTCGGGGCGTGACCGGCAAGCTCGCTCGCGAGAACACGGTCCGTAACCCCGGGCGCACGGCGACGACCTCGGCGGCGCTGATGATCGGGGTTGCGCTCGTCGTCTTCGTGCTGATGCTGGGCGCGGCGCTCACGAAGTCGGTCGGCGACGCGATCGACAAGACCTTTGCCGGCGATGTGGCGATCTTCAACGTCGACGGCTTCTCGCCGATCTCGGACAGGGTTGCGCCGGCCGTCCGCGAGGAGCCGGGGGTCGAGGCCGCGGCGCCGTTCTCGGGTGCCGCAGGTCGCGCCGCGGGAATCGATGACGACCTGCTCCTGATCGGCTGGGAGCCGGGCCCGCTGGCCGACGTCACCGAGCTGGACTGGGTCGAGGGATCCGACGAGACGCTCGCCGGCCTTGGCATCGATGGAGCGATCGTGGAGGCGGGCTGGGCCGAGGACAACGGCGTCGAGGTCGGGGATGCGCTCGAGCTCACGACTCCGGCTGGAGCCGAGGTCGAGGTGACCGTCGAAGGAAGCGTCCGCGATCGCATCGCGCTGCTCATCGACTCGGTCGCGATCACCAACGAGCTGGCGCGGCGGAGCTTCGACGTGCGCCAGGACTTCTTCATCCTGACCAGCTTCGCGCCGGACGCGAGCTTCGACGAGACTCGCGACGAGATCGAGGCGCTGCTCGCCTCCGACTTCCCGAACGCCGAGGCCCGCTCCCAGCAGCAGCTCAAGGACGAGCAGGAGGAGCAGGTCAACGGCCTCATCCAGCTGATCTATGTGCTGCTCACGCTGTCGGTGATCCTCAGTCTTGTCGGGGTCGTCAACACTCTGGTCCTGACCGTGCTGGAGCGCAAGCGGGAGATCGGGATGCTCCGCGCGATCGGAGCATCGCGGAGCCAGATGCGGCGCATGATCCGTTACGAGTCGCTGATCACGGCGATGATCGGGGCGCTGATCGGCGCCGTGGTCGGGGTCGCGGTCGCCGTGGCTGCGATCAAGGCGCTCGAGGGTGACGGCCTGGTGCTCTCCTTCCCCGTGGCCGGGATCCTGGTCGTGCTCGTGCTTGCCGCGATCGCTGGCGTGCTCGCCGGGGTCTGGCCCGCGCGGCGCGCCTCGCGCATCGAGGTCATGGAGGCGCTCCAGTACGAGTAGCAGCGCCGCCGCTACCGCGGCTTCGGCGTGTGGAAGGCTCGCAGCTCGGAGGCGAGCCGCATGGTCTCCTCGTCGAGCTCCGTCTCCCGCACCGAGTAGCGCAGCTCGAGCTCGGCCCGGAGCGCCTCCCGCAGCTCGGCCAGGAGCGGGTCGGGCCCGTCGGCCGGCGCCGCGGGCGCGCCGAGCGCTTCCGCCACGCTGCCCGCGGTCCCCGGATCCCACTCCAGACCGAGCGCGTCGTAGACCGGAATCAGCACCTCCCGGATCCGGTCCCCACCGCGAAACACGAGAACACCGCCCACATGGGCGCCGCCGGCGACGACCCGCTGCCCGATCCCCGCGACCTTGGCGCGACCCGCCCAGTTGACGCTCCACTGTCCGGGGCAGTACTCGCCGGCGACCTCGCCGACGCGGGCGTCGACACCGAGCCGCCGCAGGGCGGCGACCAGCAGCCCCGCCATGTCAAGGAAGCGATCCCGGGTGCCGCTGCGCAGCGAGCGTTCCCGGCTGGCGCGCGAGATCGCGACCGTCCCCTCGTGAAAGACGGCGGCGCGCCCGCCCGCCATCCGCTCGATCGGCTCGTAGCCGTGCTCGCGGGCGATCTCGAGCGCCCTGGGGTAGCCGGGGCTGAGGCGGTCGATGCGCCCGAACGCGAGGATCCGTCCGGTCCGGTGCAGGCGCATGGTGCTCGGCAGATCGCCACGGGCGACTCGACGTAGGATCGCGGCTGAGACGCCGGTCCCAAGTGCCGCCTGGCCGGCGAACGAGGCGTCGATCAGGTCCAGATCCGGCTTTTCCATGTGGTCCGGGGTGGTGCTTGTGACGTCTGCTGCCAATGTGAGAGTTTTGTTGCGAGTGTGAGCGTACGCACACATGAACCGCTCTGGGGATGCGATCGTACGTTCGTCAACTGAACCCTGGGCGCGTACCGGACAGAAGGTACGCCACATCACACACCCCCGGGGAACCGGCACCCGTCACCGCCGCGGCAGCCCGTCGCGGAATCCAGGCCCGCCCCGCTCCCAGCGAGCGCCATCCGCGGGCAATCGCGTGACGCCCAGCCCCAATGGAGGTGGTCTCAGGTGCAGAACAGGACGAAGACACTTACCCGCAGCACGATCGGCGGGCTCATCGCCGCCGGCTCGATCGCACTCGGTACGGTCGCCTCCGCGGCCGCCGCCGAGCTCGTCGATCTGGAAGTTCCGCTCGAGCGCAGCCACCTCGAGCGCTCGCTCGACGCCGCCGAGCTCCGCAACGACTACGAGCGCGCCTACAAGAAGGCGAAGAGGCTCGACGTTGCGCCGGAGCGGAACGCCGCAGAGCAGCAGCTCTCCCCGGCCCGGCTCGAGCGCAAGCTCGAAACCCTGAGCACGGACGTGGGCAAAGCGAAGCGCCAGGCCAAGCGCCAGGCCAAGCGGGAGGCGAAGTTCGAGAGCCCCGGCGCTGTCGGAGTCTCCACCGGCACGCTCGAGTCGATCGCGGCCTGTGAGTCGGGCGGCGACCCGACCGCCGTCTCCTCGAGCGGCTCCTACCGAGGCAAGTACCAGTTCGACTACGGGACCTGGGCTGCCGTTGGCGGCTCCGGCGACCCTGCGGCGGCCCCCGAGGCCGAGCAGGACTACCGCGCCGCGCTGCTCTACTCGCAGTCCGGCTCCAGCCCCTGGCCCGTCTGCGGTTCCTAGCCGGCCCGGGCGGGCTGGCGCCGCGGCCAGGATCCAGGCCCCCGTTCAATGCCGGCGAGCCCGCTGCCGATGAGAGGAGCGATGCCGGGCGAGACCTCATCCAGCCCGGACCAGGAGTTCGTCCTGGTCCAGGGCATCAGGGACACCCGCGGCGCGCTCAAGAGCTGGTCGGACAATCCGGGCCCGATCCTCGGACCATGGTTCGCGGGAGCGCTGCTGATCTCCCTCGGGCTGCTGCTCGCCGTCTGGGTCGTCTCCGTGTTCAGTACGCCGGATCTGACGCCGTTCTTCGTCCCCGGGGTCAGCATCCCGGTGGACGCGCGCGAGTTCGCCTATGTGCTCAGCAACAACATGCTCGTGCTCGCCCTGCACGCCACCGCCTGCGTCGCCGGCTTCATCGCCGGAGCCTCCCTGCCCCTCGCCGCCCGGGAGATGACCGGCTTCAGCCGGTTCGTCCACGAGAAGGCCGGGCCGCTGGCGATCACATGGGTCGTGCTGGTCACGACGTTCTCCCTGTTTGCCCAGGCGTTCGCGCTGGGCTTCGACGGCGCGACGCTCGCCGATCAGCTCGACATCAGCTCGGCGATGCTGATCGTCACGGTCTTGCCGCATGCGCTGCTCGAGCTGACCGCGGTCTTCCTGCCGCTCGCGGCCTGGCTGATCGCATCCCGCCGGGATCAGTGGGAGGACCTGCTCGCTGCGACCGTCGTCACCGTTGCCCTCGCCGTGCCGATGCTCCTGGCCGCGGCCGCGATCGAGCTCTACGTCTGGCCCCGGATTCTCATGGCAGTCTCACCCGTGGTCTGAGGCCGGGCCAGCCGCCTGCGAGCCGCCTCCGTCCCCGAGCAGCGTGGTTCTGAACATCCGCTCCTCGTCCTCGAACAGGAACCCGTAGAGGCGCTCGCGCTGGAGCAGGATCCGCCGCTTGGTCTCGGTGATCGCACCCCGGGGGCGCGAACTGATCTCCGCGGCCACCTCCCGGGCCCGCGTCGCCGCCCGGCCGACTGCAGCCAGCTCCGAGACGACTCCGTCGGCCCGTGCGGACTCGGCGTCAATCACCCTGCCGCTGATGCAGAGCTCGGTGGCGAGTGCCGCCGGCAGCGCCGCCCGGGCCCATGCGAACGACGGTGGGATCCCGCGCGGCAGCTCCGGAAATCCGAAGGTCGCAGCCGGCTCCGCGATTCGGACGTCGGCGGCGAGCGCCAGCACGAAGCCGCCCGCGAGGGCGGGACCGTTGACCGCGGCGAGCACGGGCACAGGGCACTCCCCCACCGATCGCATACAGGCGAGGCTGCTCTCCAGGAGGCGTTCACGGTTGTTCCGGTCGCCACCGAACTGCGTGACGTCCATCCCGGCGCAGAACGCGCTGCCCGCGCCGGTGATCACGACCGCGCCCGCCTCGCCCGGGTCGAGCCGACCGAGCTCGGCGGCCAGCGCCTCGCGCAGTTCGATCGAGAGCGCGTTGCGCTTCTCGGGGCGGTTCAGCGTGAGCGCGAGAACCCCATCGGAGCCGTGCTCGACGAGCAGCGGCCCCGCTGGATCCTCCGCGCCCACGCCGGGTCAGGCGGCGTGGCCGTGGCGGCCGGTGTCGCCCTCGCCGCCGAGGACCCACGGCGCGTGCTTGCGGATCTGCTCGGTCGCGCAGCGCGTGCACGAACACTCGGGGATCGTCAGCCCCGTCACCCCGCAGTGCTTCGCCTCGGGGGAGGGTGCCCCGGTCCCGCCGATCGGTGCCTCTCCGGCAATCCTGAGCCTCCGTTGCGAGCCGCTCACCGTCTCCAAGGTATGCGGCGGGGCGGTCGGAATCGCCGTCGCCGCGCTCGATGCCCCGGTGCGCGAGACTGGCTCCCTGTGAGCGATCAGCCGGACAGCCTCGCGGAGCGAATCGGCAGCGCCGGAGTCAGGGTCCCGACCCGTGGGAACCGGCGTCTGGAGCGACTGCTCGAGGCGGCCAATGCCGATCGTGAGATGGCGGCCCGCTGGTACATGCAGCAGGTCACCTCGGAGCGCCTCGGGATGTCCGATCACAGCCGCGTCCACATCCAGATCGTGGCCAACATCGCGCTCCGCATCCTGAGGCTTGCGGTCAAGGGCGGGATCGAGCCCGCCGTGGTGTCAGACCACGGGTTGAGCGACCGCGACGCCGAGGTGGTCGTGATCGCGGGGGCGCTCATGCACGACACCGGGATGAGCATCCATCGCGCCGACCACGAGGCCTACAGCCTGTTCATCGCCGATCGCAAGCTCCGCCAGCTGCTCGACGGGATCTACCGTGAGCCCGAGCTCACGGTGATCGTCTCCGAAGCGCTCCACTGCATCATCGGGCACCGGCGCCGAGGCGAGCCGTACACGCTGGAGGCCGGGGTCGTGCGGGTCGCAGACGCCCTCGACATGGCGGAGGGCCGCTCCCGGATCCCGGTCGAGCGCGGGGACGTGGGGATCCACTCGATCTCCGCGGCCGCGATCGACGAGATCAACATCGATGCCGGCGAGGAGCGCCCGATCCGGGTCGAGATCAAGATGAACAACTCGGCCGGGATCTTCCAGGTGGACGACCTGCTCGCGACCAAGATCAGCGGCACTCCGCTCGAGGGCTACGTCGAGGTGATCGCCGCCATCGAGGGCGAGACGGAGAAGCGCCTGCTGCGCGAGTTCCGGATCTGAGCGGCAGGCGCGCTGAGCGCCCTCCTCGCAAGCCCCCCGGCCAAGCTCAGGCCCCCGCGCCCTCGCCGCCGCGACCGGCGCCGCCGGCGAACCGGCCCGCCCCGCGGATCGCGACGTCCACGACCTCGCGGCCCTGCTCGGCCTCGTAGGCCATACCGGCGTCGAGATCCATCGCTGAGCCGATGATCGCCGCGCGGCGGTCGGAGAGCATCGTCTCCTGCGGGAAGCCGGCGAGCCCCTCGGCCAGCTCGAGCGCGCGGCTCATATGGGCACCGGCCGGGACGATCTCGTTGACGAGCCCCCAGTCACGGGCCTCGTCCGCATCCATGATTCGCCCCGTGAGGATCAGGTCGAGGGCACGGCCGAGCCCCACGATCCTCGGCAGCCGCTGGGTGCCGCCGTCAATCAGCGGAACCCCCCAGCGCCGTTCCGGATAGCCCAGCTTCGAGCCCGTCGTCGCGATGCGCAGATCGCACCACAGCGCCAGCTCGAGACCTCCTGCGAGGCACCAGCCGCTGATCGCCGCGATCGTGGGCTTGGACGGGGTCAGCCGCGTGAAGCCCATCGGCCCCTCGGGCCGGTCCATGTGGTGGGAGATGTCCTCCTCGGTGATCGTCGGCCCGGCCTCGGCAAGTGCCTTCAGGTCGGCCCCCGCGCAGAACGCCACGTCGCCGGCGCCGGTCAGGATCATCACCCGCGCCTCGTCGTCGGCCTCGAAGCGCCGATAGCCGTCGAGCAGCTCCTCGGCGGTCTCTCGATCCACCGCGTTGCGGCGCTCGGGGCGCTCGATGGTCAGGACCGCAGCGGCCCCCTCGCGCCTGTAGCTGGTCCGATCCGCCACGCGCCCCATCTTATGCGCAGGCCACGACGCCGCTACTTCTTCTGCTTCGCCTTCTGGAGGAAGGGCTTTGCGCCGGCCTCGGGTCGGCGCTGCAGGGCCGCAGGGCCTCAGGGGCGACGCACGCGCTCGAGCTGCTCCCGGGCCCGCTCCTTGCGGGTCTCCAGCCGGTGCTGGATCAGGGAGAGCACGATCGGCAGCACGATGAAGAGCGCGATCACGGCGAAGCCCCACATCGTGATCTCGAAGTCGCTCGGGCGGCCGAGCAGGCCCTCGCCGTCAGCCGCGAGGGCCGCGGGTGCCCCGGTGAGGAGCGCGAGCGCGGCGAGCGCGGCGGTCAGCGCGAGCCGGCGCAGGGCTGTGTGCGAGCGGTTCATCGAGACCCGGACAATACCTGACGCGGGCCGGGCGTCGCGCGTCTGCGGGACGGGCTCGG
>DATFLZ010000147.1:0-9592 GCA_035267205.1 Solirubrobacterales bacterium
CTCCCCCTGCTCGTCCTGCTGGGCGGCGGACTCAGCGAAGAGGGCCAGGAACGTGGCGTACTGCTCGCCCTCGACGGCGTAGGCGACCCCGTCCGCCGTGACGAAGCCCGCGTCCTCGGTGATCGTGAGACCGCCGGAGAAGTCCGTGTTCCGGCCGCCGCCGTCGACCTTCAGCTCGACCCCCATGTCCACCAGCGGCGGCTCGTCGTCGGCCCGCGTCTCGAACGGGCCGGCGAGGCTGCCGGTCAACGAGCCATCCGCCGCGGACGCGTCCACGCTGACCTCCAGCGCGCCGCTGGAGATCGTCCCCCCCTCGCCGTTGAAGGTCTGTTCGAGCAGCTCCTGGGGGTCGCTTTCCCCGTCGGCCGCGTCGGATCCGCCGCACCCGGCGACGAGCGCGGTGGCAAGGCCGATCGTGGCGAGCAGCGTGGCGATCCTGATGGTCCTCGAAGGCTTCAATGGTCTCCTCACGCTCGGGGACCGGTGAGGGTAGCGGAGCCCGCTCGTGGCTCCCCGGGCGGCGCCGCGCGTGGCCGAGGCGCCCCGATCGACTACCCTGCTCGCATGCCTGACCCGCTCCCAACCGGGCCGGGAGAGCCGCCCCGCACGATCTTGTACACCGGCAAGGGCGGCGTCGGGAAGACCAGCGTCGCCGCGGCAACGGCACGCAGGTGCGCGGCGGCGGGGCTCCGCACCGTGGCTCTCTCGACCGACCCGGCACACAGCCTCTCCGACTCGCTCGAGACCGAGCTCGGCCCCGAGCCGGGCCGGATCGGCGAGAACCTCTGGGCCTACGAGGTCGAGGCGCAACGCGAGATGGAGAGCAACTGGGCCGCCGTCCAGGACTGGCTCGGCCGCCTGCTCGCCGATCGCGGAGTCCTCGGCGTGGCCGCCGAGGAGCTGACCGTTCCCCCGGGCATGGACGAGCTCTTCAGCCTCCTCCAGATCAAGCGGCACCACGACTCCGGCGAGTTCGACGCCGTGATCGTCGACTGTGCGCCGACGGGCGAGACGCTGCGGCTGCTCTCGTTCCCCGACATCGCCCGCTGGTGGCTGGACAAGATCCTCCCCTGGGAGCGACGGCTGGTGGCCGCGGCTCGCCCCCTGGCCCGGACGTTCATGGACGTGCCCCTGCCGAGCGAGGACGTGTTCGCCGACGTCCAGCGGCTGGTCGGCAACCTGATCGCGATGAACGAGATCCTCCGCGACCGCGAGCGGACCTCGATCCGCCTGGTGATGAACCCCGATCGCATGGTGATCCGCGAGGCGCAACGAACCTTCACCTACCTGAATCTCTACGGGTACCTGACGGACGCGGTCGTCGTCAATCGGGTCTTTCCCGCCGATGTCGAGGACACCTACTTCGGCGCCTGGCGCGAGCGTCAGAGCGAGAACCTCGAGCTGGTCAGAGAGGGGTTCGACCCGGTCCCGGTGCTCACCGCCCGCTACTTCGAGGAGGAGGTGGTCGGGGAGCGAATGCTCGACCGCCTCGCGGACGAGCTCTTCGAGGGGGAGCGCGACGCCGCCGCGGTGATGCACAGCGAGCTGGCCCACCAGCTCACCAGCGGAGCCGACGGAACCGTGCTCTCGATTCGCGTCCCATTCGCGGAACGGGACGAGCTGACGCTGAAGAAGGTCGGTCAGGAGCTGATCGTGCGGGCGGGTCGCGAGAAGCGCACGATCATCCTGCCCGCCGCGCTCGGCCGCCACCGGCCGATCGGCGCCAAGCTCGAGGACGGCCGGCTCCGCGTCAGCTTCGACGACGGCCGGTCCGCACCGGGAGAGAGTGAGAACGGCCCGGGTAGCGCCCAGGACTCGACCTCGCGGGTCGGGGATGGTGTGCGTGCCTGAGCGCGAGTCGCAGTTCACGGGTCGTCCCGAGGCCGCCGATCCCGAGGCCGCCGCCGAAGCGTGGCGCGCGCTCCGGGACGGCCTCGGCGCAGCCGCGACGGCCAGCGGTCACTCCGGCGAGATGCAGTGCGTTGAGCTCTGTCCGATCTGCCGCGCCGCCGACGTGCTCCGCGCCAGTGGGCCGCCCGAGCTGCGCGGCCAGGTCAGCGAGTTCCAGCGCGAGGCGCTGACCACCCTCAGAACGCTGCTCGACCACTACATCGAGCGGCTCGACGAGCGGCCGGCGCCGTCCCAGACGGTGGAGGAGATCCCGATCGACTGACCCGTGGCCGGCCGGCCGAGCGCATGAGGCCCGGCGTGGTGCGGGTGACCGCCGCCGCCGCGGGTAGCGTTCGCCACGGTGTCTCGTCTTGCGCCCATCGCCGAGCTGACCCTCTCCGAGGTCGGGGAGTGGGCGGTCGACAAGCCGCTGCGCATCGTGCTGATCGCGCTCGGCGCGATCGTCGTCGCCCGGCTCGCCTCCAGCGCGGTGTCGGTCAGCGTGCGGCGCGCCGCCAACAACTCCCTCCAGCAGCGGGTCAAGGAGGCGGCGGCGCTCGCGCCGGCGCTGCGGGAGAGCGAGGAGGCGGCGGCGCGCTCCGGCCAGCGGGTCGATGCGATCGCGTCGGTCCTCGCGGGCGCCACCCGCTTCATCGTCTACCTGATCGCGGCCTTCATGATCCTCGGGGAGATCGGAGTCGATCTGGCGCCCCTGCTCGCGGGCGCCGGCGTGGCGGGCCTCGCCGTCGGCTTCGGGGCGCAGAGCCTGGTCAAAGACATGTTCAGCGGCCTGTTCATCCTGCTGGAGGACCAGTACGCGGTCGGCGACATCGTCGACGTGGGCGAGGCGACCGGTGTGGTCGAGTCGGTGAGCCTGCGCGCGACGCGGCTGCGCTCGGTCGACGGCGTCGTCTGGCACGTTCCCAACGGCGAGATCCTGCGGGTCGGAAACATGTCGCAGCACTGGTCCCGCTCCCTGCTCGACCTCGAGGTCGCCTACGACACGGACATCCCCCAGGCAAAGCGGGTGATCGGGGAGATCGCGAGTGCCTACGCGGAGGAGGAGCCGGACATCCTCGATGAGCCCGCCGTCTGGGGCGTCGAGGCGCTCGCGGCGAGCTCGGTCGTGATCAGACTCGTAGTCAAGACCAAGCCGTCCGAGCAGTGGCGAATCAGTCGCGAGCTCCGCGAGCGGATCAAGACGGGCTTCGACGAGGCCGGCATCGAGATCCCCTTCCCCCAGCAGACGGTGTGGACGCGGGGCCCGGCGGACGAAGCGGCCGCCGCAGCCCCGGCCGTGGACTGAGGGATCCGGATAAGGGACGCTCGGCGCTGAGGGATGTTCTGCAGAGAGGGTGGAGCTGAGGGTGCGCCGGCTGCCGATCTGGTCCCCGAGCGTGAGTTAGGTTCCAAAGGTCGATGCACCCAAGGAGGTTTGGCACCTAACTGCCCTCATGGGCGAGTTTCGTACCAAGCCTTCGGGTCCTCGACCGGGTTGGCACGTAACTCAACGCTCGGGCCCATCCCCCAGCCCCTCGATCAGCTTCCGGTCGTGGTCGTAGTCGACCCGCGCCGCTGCCTCGTCGGGCGTGAGCCACGCCAGCTCGTCGACCTCGTCATTGGGCTCGAAGGCTCCGCTTACGCCGGAGGCGGGCTCGGGCTCCATGAGCCACCACCGCACCAGCTTCGGCCGGCCTTTGTGGTCGGTGTAGGAGTTGGCCTCGAGCTCGGGGCCCGGCCGGCAGCGCAGTCCCGTCTCCTCCTCGACCTCGCGTAGAGCGGCCGCCTCGAAGCTCTCCCCCGACTCGAGCTTCCCCTTCGGCAGCGACCAGTCGTCGTACCGCGGGCGATGGACGATCGCCACCTCGCGGGCCTGTGCCGGGCCGCGAACCACCAGGCCACCGGCGGCCTCGACCCGTCTCCGGCCGCCGCTCACGGGGTGGCCGTCACTGTCGTGGAGTCGGCCGGCCGGTAGAAGAGCTTGATCGTGACCTCCTCCTCGAGATCCTCCGCGATCTGCTGTGCCAGGTCGTCGGGCTCCGGTGGCGGGTTGGGCCCGGACACCTCAATGGTGATCTCGTCGGTCTCATCCAGATCGACCGTCCCGAGCGTCAGGTCCTTGTCCTCGACCCAATCGGCCGCGCGCTGCTCGGCGTCGTAGAGGTCCTGCGAGCTGTGGAAGGAGCGCCGGGTGTGCTCGAGCAGCGGCACAGCGACCAGGAAGGCCGCCACCGCCGCTGTACTCAGCCCTACCTTGATGCGCCGCGGCAGTGTGCCGTGCTCGTCAGGACGGGCGCCGACCCCCATCAGCAGCATCACGAGCGAGGCCGAGAGGATGATGCCGGCGAGGTTTGTCAGGTAGAGCAGCAGCGCATTGCCCGCGAGCTCGGGCTTGCCGAGCTCGAGCGTCATTCCGACCGCGGTCAGCGGCGGCACGAGAGCCACCGCGATCGCCACGCCGGGCAGTGCCGAGACCGCCTCGCGACGGACCAGGATGTAGGCGGCCGCGGCGCCCGCCACCACCGCGACGGCGAGGTCGAGGATGTCGGGCTCGGTGCGATCGAGGAGCTGCTGGGAGGCGAGCGTCGTGAACTTCGGGTCGGGAAGCAGGTAGGTCACGAGAACCGCCAGCCCGATCCCGCCGACGGTCGCGCCCGCGAGCACCAGCGCGGCCCAGAGCTGTCGCCTCGGATGGCCGAGAACCAGCGAGGTGGCGAGACCGAGAATCGGCGTCGTCAGTGGCGAGATCAGCATCGCGCCGATCACCACCGGCCCGGAATCGCGGGCGAGGCCGAAGAGGGCGATCAGCACCGCCATCGCCATCATCAGCGCGAACCGGCTCAGGAACGGGACGAAGTCCGGGCCCTCGTAGAAGAGCTGGCTGTAGACGTCGCGGCGCTGTGCCTCGGTGACGCTGCGGCGCTCCGAGTACCACCACGGCCCGCGCAGCCGCCCCTGGGGTTTTCCTTCCCCGCCGTCCGCCTCGTTGTCGGTTTCCTCGCTCACCGTGCCGGTCCGACATCCTGACCGATAATGCGGCGGTGCGATTCGAACCCCCGATCGAGGTGCGCGAGGCAGACGCCGCGGCGCCGCCGGCCAGCGAGCTGCTCGCGGCGATGGCCGCCGAGCTGGACGCGCTCTACGCACGCGTCGACGGCAAGCTCGACTCGCTCCCGGCAACGCCCGAGCAGATGTCGGGGCCCGACGGCTCGTTCCTGCTGCTCTGCCGCGCGGGATCGCCCGTCGCGTGCGGCGGCGTCAAGCGCCTCGCCGCCGACCTCGCCGAGATCAAGCGGATGTACGTGGTGCCCCAGCACCGCAACGAGGGCATCGGCCGGCTCCTGCTGACCGAGCTCGAGCGCCGCTGCCGGGAGCTCGGATACGAGCGGGTCCGGCTCGACACGGGCCCCGAGCAGCCGTCCGCGAAGCGCATCTACGAGGCCGCGGGCTACGAGGCGATCCCCGACTACAACGGCAACCCGTACGCCGCGCACTGGTTCGAGAAGCGGCTGCACTGAGCGTCACCCCGGGCTCATTGCAGGCCGAGCCGGGAGGCCGACTCCCGGGCGCGGGCGATCACCTCGTCCCCGTCGCCGGAGGTGAGCTCCCCGCCGCGCATCAGGACGCGGCCCGCGACCACCGTGGAGTCGATCGCGGTCGAGTCGGCCGCGTAGGCGAGCCCGGCGTCGATCTCGCCCACCGCCAGCGCGGGGGTCGCCTTCCGCGCCAGCAGGAAGTCGGCGGGCCCACCGACCGCGAGCCCGTGCGCGGCGGCCTCGCCGCCGGCGACCAGGGGCGCCCATTGACCGCGGGCGATCGCGAGCGCCTCGGCGGCGGTCAGGGCGGCCGCGTCACCGGCTCGGTGCTTCTGCAGGAGGGCGAACTGCTTCGCTTCGGCGAGCAGGCTGAGCGCGTTGTTGGAGCCCGCCCCGTCGGTGCCGATCGCGACCGGAATCCCGGCCTCGCGAGCGGCCGGCAGGTCGAAGATCCCGCCGACGGCGAGCTTCAGGTTCGCATGTGGGTTGCTGACCACGGTGGCGCCCGAGGCGGCGATCAGCTCGCGATCGGCGTCGTCGAGCCAGACCGAGTGGGCCAACAGGGTCCTGGAGCCGAGCAGGCCCACGCGATCCAGGTAGGCCGCGGGACGGAGCCCATGGCGGTCGACGCAGTCCTCGACCTCCTGCCGGGTCTCCGCCAGGTGGATGTGGATCGGCAACCCCCGCTCCCGCGAGCGCTCGCCGACCCAGCCCAGCGAGGGCTCCGAGACCGTATAGATCGAGTGCGGCGCCAGCGCCGGGGAGATCCGCGGATCGTGGCCCTCGAGCTCGGCGAGCCCCGCCTCGGCGGCCTCCTGCAGGCCCTCGGTAGCCGCCGGATCCGCGCCGTCGATCAGCGGCGCTCCGATCGTCGCCCGCAGCCCCGCGTCGGTGACCGCCCGCGCCGTCGCGCCGGGCTGCCAGTACATGTCCCAGAAGCCGATCGTCCCGGTGCGGATCATCTCCATGCAGGCCAGCCGCGTGCCCCAGTACACATCCTCGGGCTGCAACCTCCGCTCGGCGGGCCAGATGTGCTCCTCGAGCCACTCCATCAGCGGCAGGTCGTCCGCGAAGCCCCGGAACAGCGTCATCGCGGCGTGCGTGTGGCCGTTGACGAAGCCGGGGACGATCGCCGTTCCGGAGCCGTCCAGGGCCTCGTCTCCGGGCGCCGCCTCGACCCCGGGGCCGAGCTCGGTGATTACGCCCCCCTCGGCCCGTAGGCCGACGCGCTCGCCGTCGAGCTCGGCTCCCGTGACCGCGAGCGCGCTCAAGCCTCACCCCCCGGCGCGTCGCCCAGGTCGGCGAGTAGCGGTCGCAGGGCGGCGAGGAGCCGCTCCCTGTTCAGGGCCTTGCCGGCTTCGAAGTCCTCGACCGCGAGCGGTGCGCCGCCCACCCCGTTCGCGAGGTTGTCGACGACGCAGACCGCCGCGTAGGAGATCCCAAGCTCCCCGGCCAGCACGCATTCAGAGGCGATCGTCATCCCGACCACGTCCGCATGCGGAGCGATCATCCGGATCTCGGCGGGTGTCTCGAAGCGCGGGCCGATCGTCTGCCAGTAGACGCCGCCATCGCGCAGCTCCACGTCGCTGTGGCGACGCCAGACCGCCATGATCCGCTCGCGCCAGCTGCCGTCGAAGGCGGGCACACGCTCCCCCCCGTGCTCGTCGGAGAACGAGAGGCCGAGGTGCAGGGCGATGAAGTCATCGGGACAGACGAAGCTGCCGACGCCGAGCTCCGGCTTCAGGCCTCCCACCGAACCCACGGCCAGGATCCGGTCGACGCCGAGGTCGGCGAGCGCCGAGAGGTTCGCCCGATGATCGATCCTCGCGGCGGTCGAGTACTCGCGCAGCCCGTGGCGCTGCAGCAGCACGTGCCCCGGGCCCTCGAGCAGCTCGACATCGCCGAAGGACGAGCTCCGGACGACCCGCTCGAGCCCCTCCCCCGGCTCGTTGTCGAGGATCGAGTGTCCTCCGATCAGCGCCAGGCGTCCCATCCGGCGGATGCTATCCGTCGTCGCGGGACGGCTCCCGGAGATGCTCGCGGACGAATCCACCCGCGCCGGCGCTCGCGCCTCCGGCCGCCTTGACGGCAGCCCGCAGGCGCCGGTCGCTGGAGACCACCAGCACCGCGCCGGGCCGCTCCGCCTCCCTCACCCGTGCTGCGATCACCTTGTCGGCCGCATCGGCGCCGGGGCCGGCGAACTCGACCGGCACCGCCGGCTCGCGCGCGGCCTCCTCGGTGACCTGCGCGTGGGGCCGGCCATCGAAGACGACCTCGACCCGCGTTCGGTCGAGCGACTCCGCGAGCCGCCGGAGGCCCGCAACGAGGCGCCTCATCGCACGGGGCCGGTCGCGCCACCAGCCGTCCGGTCGCGATCCGAGCGCGTTGTTGCCGTCGACCACGATCAGTGCGAAGCCCTCGAGGGCGGGGGCCTCCGGCTCCGGCGGGGCGGCACTCACCCGTCCCGCCCCGAGCTCGCGAGCATGCGCGCGCCGGCGATCAGATCCGGCTCGAGCAGCTCGCCGCCGAGCCGCTCCGCGAGCAGGCTCGTGGCGGAGGCGCCGGCGACGTAGAGAGGGGCGGCGATCCGGTCTGCGAGGTCACCGTCCAGGTCCACGGCAACCTCGGGCGCGGTGACCGTGAGCACGACCGCCCGAGGCTCGACCCGCTCGGCCGTCTCGGCGACGGTCCCGAGCGGCGTGTCCGCGCCCAGGAAGGCGATCCGCCACCCCCGCTCGCGCAGAAGCAGCCCGAGGCACACCAGGCCGAGATCGTGCTCCTCCCCGGGTGGACACGCGAGGAGCGCCGTCGGCCCGGAACCGGACTCCCACGAGCGCCCGATCGCGAGCAGCCGCGCGCGTAGGAGATGGCTCGCGAAATGCTCCTGGCCGACGGTCAGCTCGCCGGCCTCCCAGCGCGCACCGATCACCCGCAGGACCGGGAGCACGACGCGCTCGATCAGCCCCTCGACGCTGTAGGAATCCACGGCGCGATCGATGACGCGCTGCGCGCCCGTGCCGTCGAAGGCGGCGAGCCGGTCGAACAGCTCATCGCCGAGCGACTCCGAAGCCGTCGGCGGCGGCTCCGGCCCCGCGGCCGGCGCCCCGTCCTCGAGCACCCGTGCCGCCGCCTCGGCGGGAGCCTGGCCGCGGGTGATCAGCTCGATCATCGCCCGCAGGCGCTGCTCGTCGACGTCCGAGTAGAGCCGGTATCCGGACTCGGTCCGTGCCGGCCTGAGGATCCCGTAGCGCCGCTCCCAGGCGCGCAGCGTCGCCGGCGGCACCCCGACCCGGCGGGCCAGCTCCCCGATCCGGACCAGCTCGCTCATCCCGCCCACCGTAGTGGGAACGGCGGCGCCGGCCGGCGTGGGCGACGCGGTTCAACCTCGGTGTCAGGAGTCCGTACAAACATTTGACAGACCTTGAACATATCTGGTACGGTGCTCCTCGTCAAGTCCGCAAAGCGGCATCGACAGGAGGTTTCTTCCAGTGCAACCGAACCAGCGACTCACCACGGCACGCGCCCTGATCGGAATCGCGGCGCTGCTCTCCTTCGGGCTCTCGGTGGGCCTGTACTTCCTCGGGGACGAGTCCGACGGCATCTTCGTCGGCCTCTGGGTTCCCTCGATCCTCGCACTCGGAGCCTTCATCGCCCCACGTGGCGGCGGGCGGGAGGACGCTGAGCGATGAGTGAGATCGCGATCTTCTTCTACGGCCTCGTCGTCTTCTCGATCGTCAGCGCCGCCTGCTGGATCATCGCCTGGGGCATCGTGCAGGAGCGGCGCGACCGACGCCAGCTCGATGCCGGGCCCGGGGCGCGGGCCGGGGAGATCGGCGAGAGCACCTCGACCGACGCCGCCGGCACGACCCACGGATCGCGCGAGGGCGAGGCCCTCCGATGAGCGGCCCGGGCGACGCACTCGACTGGGTCCTCGACCGGACCGTGGTGCCCGGCTACGCCTCGATCGGCTACCGGCTCCGCGGGCTCGGGGACAGCCCCGCCGATCCCGAGGCCAACCTGCCGGGCTCGCGCGTGCTGGTCACCGGCGCCAACTCCGGCCTCGGTGAGGCGGCCTCCGCGCTGCTGGCCGCCCACGGGGCCGAGGTGTTCATGGTGGCGCGCGATCGAGAGCGCGGCGAACGGGCTCGGGCCCGGGTCGCCGAGCA
>DATFLZ010000148.1:0-7663 GCA_035267205.1 Solirubrobacterales bacterium
GGGCCCGGGCCCTCAGGCTCTCAGCGGCGGCGCAGGCCGGAGAAGCGGTATGAGTAGCCGCCCGACCGCCTCCTGAAGAGCCGGGTCAAGCCGTAGGCCGCGAGCGCAAAGACCGCGGCGCCGATCGCGACCCGCAGTCCAGGCGCCATGTCCGTGGCGAACTTGAACAGGACGCCGAGCGCCACGGCGGTCGGAACGCCCGCGAGGATCAGAGTGTGCGAGCGGTAGCCCGCGAGATGCTCGCGGATCGAGACCTCCAGGCCGCCGATCGAGGCAAGCACGAGTCCGGTCCCGATCAGGATCACCCCGCGATCCCCTTCGACGAACACGAGTCCGATGACCAGCATCACGATGCCGACGAGGACCGTGATCTCGATGAGCGGAAAGCTTCCCCACGGGGCGGGCGGGGCCTCGTCGTCGATCGCGCCTCGACGCCGCCGCCGGGCGGGCGCCGCCTTGCGCGCAGGTGACCGCTCGGGGGCGCCGGATGCCTCCCCGGCCGCGACTGCGCCGGCCGTCGAGTCCTCGCCCGTCTCAGCGGGCGCGCCCGACGGAGCTTGATCCTTCGCGCGCCGCTTCTTGCGCCGCCGCTTGCTCGCCTTCGAAGCCACAGGACTAGGGAATGATCGTGATCAGGTCTCGGTGCGGGTCGCGGCCGGGCCACGCCCGCCGGCTAACGGGCAACCCGAGGAGAGCTTGACCCGCCACCAGCCCATCAGCATGCCCAGGATGCCGAAGCGGGGTCGGGAGTGCCAGTGCTTGCAGCCGGGCTCGCCGACGTTCTCGTTCGAGACCCTGACCCAGCGGTAGTCCTGGGGGTCGGCGATCATTCGCTCGACCAGTCCGCGGCTCGCCTCCTCGGCGTCTGCGCGGCGCGCGACCTCGGCCCGGGCCTCGGCGAGGCGACGGGCGAGCCGGTCGCGGATCCGCTCGAGCTCGCCGATTCCCAGTACCCGCGGACCGCCGGCGGCGCCGACCTTCCACTCGATCCCACGCCGCGGGAAAGTGGAGGCGAACAGCTCGCCGAGCTCACGCTCGAGGTGGGCGATCTGGCGCCGGAGCTCGCCGCGTGCCGTGCGGCGGCTCCGCGCCGGAGCGGCGGGAGGCGCGGAAGCGTGGTCCCCGTCGCGGGTCGCGGGCGGCGGGCCACCGACCGGCTCGAGCCGCTCGGTGGATTCAAGTTCTAGAAGTTCAGGCATCCGCCCGGCCCCTTCCGCTCGCGAACCAGGCAATTGTAGCCGTCGGCATCGGCGGGCCGCAAGCGTCAGGCGCCTTCCGGTCTCAGCCGCCGGATTCGAGCGCCTCGACCAGAAGCCAGAGCGCCTCCTCGACCGCGATGTCGGGGACCCCCGAGACCTGGATCGAGACCAGCGCCGTGCGGGTGGTCTTCTTGCTGACCCCGCGACCCGAGCCCATCGCCCCGAACAGGAGCCCGACCGGGCGCTCGCTGTCGGCGATCACCAGCGTCCCTTCCGGCAGCGCACCGGGGCGCCCGTCCAGCTCCTCCCCCGATCGTGACGGCCGCAGCCCCAGCGGTGGCACGACGCGATCGGCGTCGAACGCCTGCAACGCCACCCCCGATTCCATGATCGCGATCGTCAGCGCGTCGTCGAGCAGGTTCTGGGAGGCGAAGCCGCCCTTCTTGAGCCGCTCGAGCGCGATCGCCTCGACCGGCGTCGGCTGCTCATCGGGATCGAGGCCGATGTGCCGGAAGAAGACCCGGTAGGCCCACGGGATCGGGCGCTGGCGGAGCTGGATCGCCTGCGGGCCCGCGAACCGGTCGGAGAGGATATGGAGCCGCGCCTTCAAGGCCCGGTTGCTGCGCCCCGAGCCCCGAGCTAGGACCAGCCAGCGAAGCGCGAGGCCGGGGAACTCCTCCCTGAGGCTCCGATCGAGAAAGCCGGCGGTGGCCTGCGGCTCCTGATCGGCCGGGCTCACCGGCCCGCCCGCTCCCGCGCCATGGAGGCCTTCAGTAGATCGTCGATAGCCGCGTTCAGCTCGGCGGCGCTGAAGTTACCCGGCTTGATCTCGGCGCTGTGGAGGATGCCACCCGGATATGCGAGCAGCACCGTCGGGCACACGCCGACCCCGTAGACGTTGGAGACGGCCCCGTCGCTGTCATGCGCGACCGGCAGCTCCCAGCCGCCCTCGCGCACCAGCTCGGCGACCTCGGCCCGGTCATCGAGGACGTTGACGGAGAGGAAGTTGAGCTCATCCGAGCGCCTCTCGGCCACCCGCGCGAAGGCGTTCTGCGTCGGCAGACAGTCCCCGCCACGCGTGAACCAGAACGAGATCGCGAGCGGCCGGTCGAAGTAGTCGCAGACGCGGAGCGCGCCCTCGACTTCGACGTCGCAGGCCGGTGGGCGGACCTGGTCGGCGGGGCAGGGGTTGCGGTCGCTTCCACAGTCGTCCTGGGCGATGTTCGCGTCGACGTCGTCCGGCAGGCTCGCGAGGGCATCCGGGGCGGCGAACCCGGGCAGCGGCCAGCCCCGGTCGGCGGCGCTGTCGGCGCCGATGATCCCGCCCTCATCCGTGCGGACGGCGTTGATCACGGCGATGATCGCGAGGGCGGCGAACGCGATCCCGACGTACAGGGAGTACCGGGACGCCGCCTTCGGGCGGTCGCGGGAGGCGAGGCCTCGTGGCGGCCGGGTCGAGGGCGGTTCCTCCTGCTTCGGCTCGTCGTCGCCCTCGGACTCACCCCCGGGCTCCTCACCCTCGCCGTCGGGCCACCAGCCGCCGCGATCAGCCATCTGACCCCGAGACGACGGCGGGCTCGGAGCCCGAGCGGCGGAGCCGGCTGCGAAGTGCCGGGAGCGGCCTGAAGCCGCCATCGGCCCAGACCAGGGTCGCCGGCAGGACGAGCATCACCCCAAGCAGCGCAACGGTCAGATCGACGATCGTCACGAGCCCGAAATCGCGGAGCATGGTGATCTCACTGACGATCAGCACGCCGAAGCCGGCGATCGAGGTGATGCCGGAGACGAGCACGGCGGTGCCGGTGCGCGAGTAGGTCGTGCGCAGCGCATCGCCGATGCTCTTGCCGCCGTCCCGCTCCTCGCGATAGCGGGAGGACAGGATCACGCTGAACTCGGTCGTGACGGCGATCACCAGCACGCCGAGCGTCGCCGACATCGGGTTGAGGCTGACGCCCATCGCCTCGATCACGAGCGCGGACCAGCCCGTCGCGAGGGCGATCGGCACCAGCGGCACGAACACCCGGCGCAGGTCGCGCATGACCGCGAACAGCACGAGCGCGACCGCCAGCAGGCTCAGCAGCGGCAGCCAGTAGCGGGACCCGGAAAGCTCGGCGTTCGCGTCGGCGACCAGCACCGGGAGGCCGACGACCTCGGCGCTGATTCCGGGCGGCGGGTCGAGGTCGGCGCGGATCTCTTCGATCAGCGCCTCCTGCTCGTCGAGCGGCATCACCGGGATCAGGAAGGAGATGCCCGCGACCTGCTCCCCGCCCTCGGGCCGCGAGAGGATCGCCTGAAGGAAGTAGTCGGGCACGGCGTCTATCACGCTGTCGATCCGCGCCTGGTTGGGCTCTCCGGTGGTCCGGATCAGGTCGGGCAGGGCCGGGCCCGGGCAGAGCTCGGTGCCCTCGTCCTGGCAGTTGGGGAACTCGCCGGCGAAGCCGTGGTCCGCGAGCACCCCCTCCTTGAAGTCGCGCATCCACGTGATCGCCTCGGGCGAGGTCACGTCCTCACCGCTGACGATCACGTCGACCTCCCCGGATACGCCGGTCACGTCCTCGAGCGCGTTCACGGACTGCAGCGCGGGCAGGTCCTCGGGGACCAGCTCGCTGATGTCGGAGACGACCTCGGTCCGGGTGCTCGCCGCCCAGCCGACGACCGCGAGGATCAGCGCGGCCACCAGGACCCGTCCGGGCGCCCTGATCGCGAGGGCGAGCGCCCGGTTGCCGAGCTCGGCTCCGCGGGCGCGCCCCCTGGCCAGCGACTCGCGAGCGCCGCTCGTCGCCTCGGTCAACGATCGCCGCGAGCGGTCGAGCCGCTCCGAGCGCAGTCGATGGAGCCCGCGGCCCTCGCGCTCCTCCGAGGCCACCGACAGCGCGGCGAGGCCGGCGGTCAGCGAGATCGCCAGCGCCGAGAGCACCCCGATCGCGAGCGCGAAGGCGAACTCCCGGACCATCGGGATCGGGGACAGCAGGAGCGAGAGGAACCCGACCGTCGTCGCCACGGCCGCGGTCGCGATCACCGGGCCGCCGCGGACCGCCGCGATGACCGCGGCCGGCGCCGGACGCTCCCCCCGCGCGCGCGACTCGCGGAAGCGCGACTGGAGCTGGATCGCGTAGTCGACGCCGAGGCCGATCACCACCGGCAGGACCGCGACCGAGGCCATGGTCAGCGATCCGCCGACGATCGAGAGCACGCCGAACGCCATTGCCGAGGCGGCGAGGGCGACGAAGAGGGGCAGCAGCCGCAGCGGCGGCCCGAAAGCGACGATCAAGGTGAGGGCCATGACGACGAGCGCGACCACCAGCATCAGGGCGATCTCCCCGCCGAGCTCGTTCGCGAGGCCCTCGACCACCACCGGGACCCCGCTGATCTCGAAGTCGCTGTCCTTGATCGCGAGCGACTCGTCGCCGACGGCCTCGCGGATCAGCCCGATCGCCTCGCGCCTCGTCTCGTCATCGAGGTCGGGCTCGAGGCGGATCGAGACCAAAGCCCCATCCGGTGACGGGAACAGATAGCCGAATCGCGCCTTGGGGGTGCCGGCGGGCTGCCGGGAGTCGAAGACCACCGCGCTGACGAACAGCTGGTTGTCGAGCGCCGGCGCGCCCTGGAACTCGGTGAAGGCCTCCGCCGCCGCGCGGTTCTCGACCAACGCCTCCTGGATGACGTCGGCGCGCGCCTGCGCCCCGGCGGCCGCGGCCTCCTCGTCGCTGAGGCCCTGGCGCTGGGCTCTCCGCAGCGCCCGCGCCTGCGCCTCCTGGGACCGGGCGAGCGTCGCGCCGATCTCCTCCCTGAGGAAGTTCTCCGCCTCGGTGGCGGCCTGATTCAGGAAGGTCGCCGGGCCGAACACGACTCGGGTCGCGTCGAGCGCCTTGATCTCCTCGCAGACGTCGGGGAACGGATCATCGCCCTCGACCAGCTCCGCGTCCGAGGGCGCGTTGCCCGAGAGGCAGGCCTCGAGCCGGAGCAGTTGGCGGATCGGCTTGCGGCGAAGCACCAGCTTCTGCAGATCGCCGCGCGCGAGGACCACGATCGCGTCGTCCCCGAACCGCTCGCGGAACTCCTCGGTTCCCTCGTACGCGGAGGAGCCGTTGTCCACGAGCTTGGTGGTGCCGGCGTCCGGGGTCAGGCGGAGAGCGCCGACCACGCCGACGATCGCGACCAGCGCAATCACGCCGGCCAGCGTCTGCGTCGGGCGGGCAACCGCCCACTCACTGACCCTGCCGAGGAACCCTCTCACGATGGGAAGCTTAGAAAGCGGGGGCCGCGGGCACGCCACCGGCCGGCGCCCGGGCGACGATCCGGTGATCGCCGCCGACTTCCTGACCTGGCCGCGCTATTCGCGGCCAGGGCCGGAAGCTGGCCGGCGGACCGGCCGGCGGAGTCAGTCCATCGCGAGGGGGCCGACTACCTCGGCGTTGAGGAACTGGCGCACGAAGTCGTTCGGGCTGTTGAACAGCTCCTCGCTCGGGCCGCTCTCGACGATCCGGCCCTTCCAGAGCACCGCGATGAAGTCCGCGATGCGCCGTGCCGTGCCGAGGTCGTGGCTGATCACCAGGTAGCAGCCGCCGTTCTCCTCGTGGATCTCGCGGATCAGCTCACACAGCAGCGCCGTACGGACCGGGTCGAGACCCGAGTCCGGCTCGTCGAAGAACACGATCGCCGGATCGAGCACCAGGGCCCGGGCGAAGCCGGCGCGCTTGCGCATGCCGCCCGAGAGCTCGTTCGGCATCTTGTAGTGCGCCTCGGCGAGGCCGACCTCCCCGAGCCGCCGGTTGACGATCTCGGAGATCTCGTCCTCGGCCTTGTCCGTGTGCTGGCGAAGCGGGAACGCGGTGTTGTCGAAGATGTTCATCGAGCCGAACAGCGCGCCATCCTGGAACAGCAGTCCGAACTTCTTCCGCATCTCGAACAGCTCGTCGTCGGTCATGTTCGGGACCGACTCGCCGTGCACGAGGATGTCGCCGGCATCGGGGTAGAGCAGGCCGACGATCAGCTTGATCAGCACCGACTTGCCGGTGCCCGACGGGCCGAGGACCATCGAGACCTCGTTGTCGGGGAGGCCAAGGTTCAGGCCGTTCTGGATCCGCGTCTTGCCGAACTGCTTGACGAGGTCGATGACCTCGATCGCGTCCTCGCCACCGTGGTTGCGCTTCTCGCCGGTGTGCCAGCGGTAGGGGTCGGTGTCTTCGGGCTCGACGCCGGGGATCGTGTAGTCCTTGTTGAGGGCGCCGAGCTCCGGGGCGGCGGCATCCGGATCCCGGTTCGCGGCCGCGCCGGATCCCGGCATGTAGTCGGTGTCCTGACCGGCCGCGTCGGGGTTGCCGGTGACCTGGTCGAACTCGTCGACCGGCGCGGCCTCGTCCTCGCGCTCCTCATTCTCGCCCTCATCGGACGACGGACTCCACGATCCTCCGGGCATCTAGCTCTCTCCTCCTCGATTCGACAGGTCAGTACCCATGCTCAGCTAACCACCTATCGGTGCCCGGGGATTCGCCCCCCAGAACACCAGGGTTCCCATCATTCCGATGATGTGGACCAAGACGATATTGAGCACCATCGACTTCGCGGTCGCCGTCCCCACTCCGACCGGTCCGCCCGAGGCGGTGTAGCCGTAGTAGCAACCGACCAAGACGATGACCGTAGCCATCGTCATGGCTTTGATGACGCTGAATATGAGATCGGGTGGGTTTTGGAACATCCAGAAGATCAACAGGTACCCGCCGGATGAGACCTCCCCGATCTGCTGGACGACGGCGAGCCAGGAAGCGAAGAAGCCGACGCCGATCGCGGCGAGATACATGAAGGGGAGCACCAGCCAGGCAGCGAGCAGGCGGGTCGCGGCCAGGAAGGTGACCGGCGGGATGCCCATGACCTCCATCGCGTCGATCTCGTCGGAGATCCGCATCGCGCCGAGCTCGGCGACGATGCCGGTGCCGACCTTGGCGGCCATCATGTAGCCGAAGGCGTAGGGAATCACCTCGCGCAGGTCGCACCACGCGGCGAAGACGCCGGCGTACGCGGGAGCGCCCACCGAGCGGTTGAAGTAGGCGCCCTCGATCCCACACGTGAGGCCGAGGATGAAGACCAGGCCCCAGATCACGATCGTCGATCCGAGGATCAGGATCCCGGCCTGACGCAGGGCCTCACCGAAGAACTGGAAGACGCGACCCGAGTAGACGAGCCCCATGACGCGGCCGCAGAAGCGGGCGATCTCCCCGAGCGAGGAGAACCAGTCCCGCGGTACTGCGAGCCAACCGCTCACGAAACCTCCGACGAGGACGCAGAGATGCGCAGTGTCAGGGAGCCGCTCACTTGATGGTCGAGATCTCGGGGTGGGTTGCGAGCAGGGTTTGGGTGAAGACGTAGTTGAACGCGAACACACCCATGAAGGCGATCACGACGGCTTCGTTCACCGCCGTACCCACACCCTGGGCACCTCCGGACGCATTCATCCCTTTGTAGCT
>DATFLZ010000149.1:0-2415 GCA_035267205.1 Solirubrobacterales bacterium
ACCGGCGACACCTCGCAGAAAGAGCGGCGGGAGATGCGCAAAAACCCGCACGAGATCCTGATCACGACGCCCGAGTCGCTCTACCTGATCCTCTCCTCGGGGGCGCGCGAGATCCTCACCGGGGTCGAGGCGGTGATCGTCGACGAGATTCACGCCGTCGCCCAGTCCAAGCGAGGCTCGCACCTGGCGCTGACGCTGGAGCGCCTCGAACACCACAGCGAAGCGGATCGAGTTCAGCGCATCGGGTTGAGCGCGACGCAGCGCCCCCTGGAGCGAATTGCGAAGTTCCTTGTCGGTCCGAAACGCGAGTGCGAGATCGTCGATGCGGGGGTCGCCAAGGAGCTGGATCTGGAGATCGTCGTGCCGGTCGAGGACATGTCCGAGCCGGGGGCGCCGAACTTCCCCGCCGCCGAGGGCGTGCCCAACGAGGGCGAGCCGAATGCGCATGTGCGATCCATCTGGCCCGCGATTTACCCCGAGCTCCTAAGGCTCGTCAAGGAACACAAGTCGACGATCATCTTCGTCAACGCGAGGAGAGCCGCCGAGCGCCTCGCCAAGCGCCTCAATGAGCTGGCCGCCGAGGGGGAGGAGGGGGAGCCGCCGGAGATCGCTCGCGCCCACCACGGATCTCTGTCCCACGAGGAGCGCCTCGTCGTCGAGGAGATGCTCAAGTCAGGCCAGCTGCCCTGCCTGGTCGCGACCAGCTCGCTGGAGCTGGGCATCGACATGGGCGCCGTCGACCTCGTCATCCAGGTCGAGTCGCCGAAGTCGGTCAGCCGCGGCCTGCAGCGGGTCGGCCGCGCCGGCCACTCGCTGGGCGAGGTCAGCCGCGGCCGCATCTTCCCCAAGTTCCGCGCCGACCTGCTCGAGTGCGCGGTCGTCGCAAGGCGCATGCGCGAGGGCGCGATCGAGGAGACCGTGATCCCGCAGAACCCGCTCGACGTGCTCGCCCAGCACCTCGTCTCGATCGTCGCCGACGAGGAGTGGGAGGTCGACGAGGTCGAGCGCCTGGTCACCGCCAGCGAGCCCTTCGGCGAGCTCTCGCGCGAACAGCTCGAGAACGTGCTCGACATGCTCGACGGCCGCTACCCCTCGGATCGCTTCGCCGAGCTGCGGCCGCGGATCGTCTGGGACCGCACCAGGGGCACCGTGCACGGCCGCAAAGGCGCCCGCCAGCTGGTCGTCACCAACGCCGGCACGATCCCCGACCGCGGCCTCTACGGCGTCCACCTGCCCGACGGCAAACGGGTCGGCGAGCTCGACGAGGAGATGGTCTACGAGGCCCGCCCGGGCCAGACCTTCCTGCTCGGCGCGACGACCTGGCGGATCGAGGAGATCACCCGCGACCGCGTGATCGTCACCCCGGCGCCGGGGATGCCCGGCGCCGTGCCGTTCTGGAAGGGCGACGGGATCGGCCGTCCGGCCGAGCTGGGGCGGGCGATCGGCGCCTTCGCCCGCGAGGCGGTCTCGCGCGAGCCCGAGGAGCTGGCCGGCGAGTACGACCTCGACCGCCGCGCCGCGGAGAACCTGGTCGCCTACCTGCGCGAGCAGCAGGCGGCGACCCGCGTCGTCCCCTCCGACGAGACGATCGTGATCGAGCGCTTCCGCGACGAGATCGGCGACTGGCGGCTCTGCGTGCTCTCGCCCTTCGGCGGTCGCGTCCACTCCGCCTGGGGGCTGGCGCTGGGGCAGAAGATCCGCGAGGAGCAGGACCTCGAGGCGGACGCGATCTGGTCCGACGACGGGATCGTCATCCACCTGCCCGACGCCGACGAGCCGCCGTCCGCAGACCTGGTCATGGTCGAGCCCGAGGAGCTCGAGGACCTGGTCGTGCGCGAGCTCTCCGGCTCGGCCTTGTTCGGCGCCCGCTTCCGCGAGAACGCCGCTCGCTCGCTCTTGATCCCGCGCGCCTACCCGGGCAAGCGCACGCCGCTGTGGCAGCAGCGGCTCAAGTCGCAGAGCCTGCTCGAGGTCGCGCGCGACTTCCCCCGCTTCCCGGTGATCCTCGAGACCTACCGCGAGTGCCTGCGCGACGTGCTCGACCTGCCGTCGCTGCGCCAGATCCTCACCGACCTGCAGTCGCGCAATCTCGGCCTGGTCGAGGTCGAGACGCCGAGCGCCTCGCCGTTCGCCTCCTCGCTGCTCTTCGACTACGTCGCGACGTACATGTACGAGGGGGACACGCCGAACGCCGAGCGCCGCGCCGCGGCGCTGGCCCTCGACCGCGACCTGCTGCGCGAGCTGCTCGGCCAGGAGGAGCTGCGCGAGCTGATCGACCCCGAGGCGCTGGAGGAGGTCGAGGCGCAGCTGCAGCACCGCACCGAGCTCGGCCGGGCCGGCGACCGCGACGCGCTGCAGCAGCTGCTGCGCAACGTCGGCGACCTGACCGAGGTGGAGGCCGCCGAGCGGGTCGCC
>DATFLZ010000150.1:0-2148 GCA_035267205.1 Solirubrobacterales bacterium
GACTCGCGGATCACGCTGCAGACGGTCGCCGGTGGCCTGTGCCTGTATCTGTTGCTCGGGCTCGCCTTCGCGTTCACCTTCAATCTGACCGAGGACGTCAGCGGCGACCCCTTCTTCGCGAACAGCATGAGCGGGACGCCGAACGACTTCCTCTACTTCAGCCTCGCGACGCTGACGACCACCGGGTACGGGGACTTCAGCGCCGCGACCGAGGCCGGCCGCGCGCTCGCCGTCACCGAGGCGCTCGCCGGTCAGATCTACCTGGTCACCGTCGTGGCCCTGATCGTCGGCAACCTCGGCCGCCAGCAGAGAGACGGGCCGGGCCCACTGGAGCGCCGTCTGATCGGTGAGGAAGGCGCCGACGGCGAGGGCGGCGCGGGGCCCGGCGTCTGAGACAATCGCCTCGATCGTGACGAACGCAACCACCGTCTATCGGACCTGTCCGCTCTGCGAGGCCACCTGCGGCCTCGAAATCGAGCTCGAGGGACGCGAGGTGACCGGGGTCCGCGGCGATGACCGGGACGTCTTCAGCGCCGGGTTCATCTGCCCGAAGGGAGCCAGCCTTGGGGAGTTGCACGGTGACCCGGACCGGCTCACCTCTCCGATGATCCGCAGGGGCGGTGAGCTCGTCGAGGCGAGCTGGAAGGAGGCGTTCGAGGCGATCGATGCCGGCCTGGGCCCGATCCTCGCCGACGGCGACCGCAACGCGATCGGGGCCTACCTCGGCAACCCGAATGCCCACACGCTGGATGGCGCGATCCACCTCCGGGCCCTGCTCAAGGGCATCGGCACGCGCAACGTCTTCAGCGCCTCCTCGGTCGATCAGCTGCCGAAGCAGATCTCGGTCGGGTTGATGTTCGGCAGCGGCCTCGCCGTGCCGATTCCCGACATCGACAACACCGACTACCTGCTCGTACTGGGCGCCAATCCGCTGTCGTCGAACGGTTCGCTGCTCACCGCCCCTGACCTCCGCGGGCGCCTGCGGGCCCTGCGTGAGCGTGGCGGCCGCCTCGTGGTGATCGACCCACGCCGCTCGCGCACGGCGGAGGCGGCCGACCTTCATCACTTCATCCGGCCCGGGCACGACGCGCATCTGCTGGCCGCGATCGCCCACACGATCCTCAGCGAGGACCTCGCCCGTCCCGGGCGGCTCGAGCACCTCACCGAGGGACTTGACCGGATCGGGGAGCTGCTCGCTCCGTTCGCGCCGGAGGCGGTCGCCCCGGCATGCGGGATCGACCCCGCCTCGATCCGCGCGATCGCCTATGACCTCGCATCCGCAGAGCGGGCGGCGGTATACGGCCGGATCGGCACCACGACCCAGGAGTACGGGACCCTGGCGAGCTGGCTCGTCGATGTCCTCAACCTGCTGACCGGGAACCTGGACCGGGAAGGCGGTGCGCTCTTTCCGCTGGCGGCAGCCGGCCAGTCCAACGCGAACGGTGAGCAGGGGCGCGGCCGGGGCATCAAGCTCGGGCGCTGGCGGAGCAGGGTGAGCGAGCTCGACGAGGCGTTCGGCGAGCTCCCCGCCGCGACGATGGCGGATGAGATCGAGACGCCGGGCGAGGGCCGGATCCGGGCGATGCTCACGGTCGCCGGCAATCCCGTGCTCTCGACGCCGAACTCCGCAAGGCTGCGCGCCGCGCTGCAGTCCCTCGACTTCATGGTTTCCCTCGACTGCTACCTCAACGAGACAACGAGCCTCGCCGACGTTGTGCTGCCGGTGCCCTCACCGCTCGAGCGCAGCCACTACGACCTCGCCTTCTACCAGCTCTCGATCCGCAACATCGCCCGCTTTACGCCACCCTCACTCCCGCTTCGCGAGGGCATGGAGCAGGAGTGGCGGACGATGCTGCGCCTGCTCGGCGTCGTCACCGGGCAGGGCCCGGACGCGGAAGTCGACGCGATCGACGATTTCGTCGCGCTGGAGACCGCGCGGCGCGAGACGGTCACCGCGGGCTCTCCCGCGGAGGGCATGGAGCCGGCGGAGGTGCTCGAGTCCCTGGGCGACCGCCGCGGGCCCGAGCGGATCCTCGACCTGCTGCTGCGATGCGGGCCCTACGGAGCCGGAGTCGCGGGCCGCCCCGGCCGGGGCAACGGGACCGCGCTGTCACTCGGGCGCCTGGAGAACGAGCCCCACGGCATCGA
>DATFLZ010000151.1:0-4747 GCA_035267205.1 Solirubrobacterales bacterium
GCGATGCCGTCGTTGAGCAGCGACTCGCCCTCGACCAGCACCAGCAGGCGGTTGGGCACCCCGAGGTCCCGGAAGGTGGCGGTGACGGCGACCGGGTCGGTGGCGGAGATCAGGGCCCCGAAGAGCAGCGCCGCGGTCAGCGAGATCCCGAGCCCGAAGTGGACGAGCAGCCCGACGAGCACGGTCGCGATCGCGAGCGCGACGACCGCCAGCGCCAGGATCGGCACCAGGTTCTTCATGAAGACGCGGGCCGGGAGCGTCAGCGCAGCCTCGAAGACGAGCACCGGCAGGAACGCGAACAGGAGCACGTCGTGGAACGCCTCGCCCTCGATCGGCAGCTCGATCCCGCTCGCGCGCGCGATCTCTCCCGCGGCAAACCCGACCAGGACGAGGATGAGGGTGAGCGGGACCCGTAGCCGCCGGGTGACGACCGCGAGCAGGGAGGCGATCGCGAGCAGCGCCGAGACCGCCAGCGTCACGTCGGCGATCCCCTCGATCGTGGTCTCAGCGACCGGCATCGGTCAGCCGAGCGTACCGCCACGCGGCCGGGCCCAGCGAGCCGGACTCAGGCGGGGCCGGCCTCGGCGCCCGCAGGCACGGTCACGGTGGCGACCGTCCCCGCTCCGGGCTCGGACTCGAGCTCGAGGTCGCCCCCGAGCGCCTCGGCTCGCTCGCGAACCGAGGCGACCCCGATGTGCCCCTCGCTGAGCGCCGCGGCGGGTCGAGCCGCGTCGAAGCCGCGCCCGTCGTCGCTCACGCGGAGCCGCAGCCGATCGCCGTCGGCCTGGATCAGCTCGATCTCGATGCGGGACGCGCCGCTGTGCTCGGCGGCGTTGCCGAGCAGCTCCCGCGCCAGCGTGAACAGCAGGGCGTCGAGCCTGCCCGTTGCCTCCGGCGCCACGTCGATCGAGATCTCCGCGCCGCAGCGGTCGGCGGCTCTGGCGGCGAGCTGCTCCAGCGCCGCCGCGAGCCCGAGCTGCTCCAGCGAGCTCGGGTAGAGGCCGAAGACGGTCTCGCGCAGCTGTCCGACCGTCTCCTTGACGGCGGCCCGGGCGCTGAGGGCGGCCTCGGTGTCGCCGCGCGTCGCCCGGTCGAGGTCGAGCTGCGCCGAGAGCAGCTGCTGGATCGGTTCGTCATGCAGCGCGTAGGCGAGCTCGCGGCGCTCGCGCTCCTCGGCCTCGAGCGCCCGGACGGCGAGCGTGCGGCTCGCCTCCGCGAGCGCCTCGATCCGTTGCTCGCGCTTGCGGAGGATCTCGGAGATCCCGACCGAGATCAAGCCGACCCCGACCAGGTAGATGCTGAAGGTGGCCGCGGTGGCGTCGCGGCCGGGAACGTCGCCGGGGTCGTGCAGCGCCGAGACGATCACGTAGATCACCGGCGCCAGCGCGGCCCAGCGCGCGGTCGAGCTCGGACCCGCGGTGACCGCCGCGACCACCGGGAACAGGAAGAACGCGAGGCGGACGTCGGCGAACGCTCCCCCGGAGGCGAGCATCAGCGCGGCGACGAAGGCGAGGTCGGCCATGGAGGTCCAGGCGAGGGCGATCGGCCGGCCGGCGCGGGCGAGGCCGAGAGTGGCCACCGCGTAGATCGCGGCGGCGCCGAGGATCAGGGGGAAGGACCAGTGGTTCTCGATGAACGGCTGGTCGCTGAGCGAGCCCGCGAAGACGACCGCGATCACGAGGACGCGGATGATCGAGGTGGCGAGCGGCGTGCCCGCCCGCTCGAGCGCGGCGCCGGCGGCGCTCACTCGATCGCGCCGCGACGGAGCGCCTCGGCGACCGCCGCTGCCTGCGTCGTCACCCCGAGCTTCTCGTAGACGCGGCGGAGGTAGGTCTTCACCGTCGCCTCGCTGAGGTGGAGCTGTGCGGCGATCGAGGGTGCGGTCTCGCCCGAGGCAATCAGCTCGATGATCTCGCGCTCCCTCGCCGAGAGGCTGCCGGCGCGATCGGTGCGGCTGCGGACGTGGTCGATCACGTCACCCTGCAGCCGGGCCGAGACCACGGTCTGGCCCGCGCCCGCCTCGAGCACCGCCTCGCAGAGCTCCTCCTCGCTCGCGTCCTTCGAGATGTAGCCGGTCGCACCGCTGCTCAGGGCCTCGTGGACCATTGCGCCCTCGACGAAGGCCGAGAGAAAGACCACACGGCACTCGAGCCCCTCCTCGCCCATCTGCGCGAGCACGCCGGGGCCGTCGAGTCGCGGCATGCGCACGTCGAGCAGCGCGACGTCGGGGGTCCGGGCGCGGATCAGGGTGAGCGCGTCGCGGCCGTCGGCCGCCTCACCGACGATCTCGATGCCCGGGTGCTCGCGCAGCGCGCGCACGACCCCGCCCCGGTATACGGGGTGGTCGTCGGCCACGACGACCGAGACGGTGCCCTGCTCAGCGCCCACCGGAGCCCCCGGATCCGGCGCCCGCTTGAACCGAGGGCGCACAAGAATGCGGATCGGCTCTGCGCTCACGCCGCGATCTTGCCGCCGGCGGCGCTCCGCGGCAAGACTCGATCGACGTACTTTGCCCGTCCTCCGATTGGATGACAGCGAGTGTAGAAGCTTCGCCGCACACGACCTGTCCTCAGCTCATGGGACCGCGAGTTCATCCCATCTGATGGCAGAAGTACGGCCTTCCGCCGTGCAGTATTCCCGCCATGGAAACCGGCGACACCGCACCACGGCAGGGTCAAGGTGAGGCAACCAGTCGCCGGCCACGAGTGACCGCACAGGGCGAGTCACTCGAATCAGGCCAGGACCGCGGTTCAGGTAGACGCCGTTCAGCGGTCTTGATGCGCCAGGGACGGCGCATATAGGTCGATCAGCGGCCCCGGGGTTTTTGGGACAGGACCCCGGGGGCCGCTATCGATCGCGTGAGCGCGCCCGCCGCGCGGAAGGTTCTCGGCAGAGAGAGGGGGGTCAGCTTTGTGTCAAGCGTCGGCCGGCACGGCCGGTTCGGAACGAAACTGGCCCTACCGGTGAGCTTTGTTCCAAGCAAGACCAGGCACCCCTGATCTTGGAACGTAACTCACCACCGCAGCCACCGCAGACGTCGAAGCCGCTGCTCGGCCACCCGCTCCTCAGCCCTCGTACAGCGCCTCGATCTGGTCCTCGTACTTGTCGGCCACGACGTTCCGCTTGACCTTCATCGTCGGGGTCAGCTCGCCGCCCTCCTGGGAGAGGTCGGCCGGCAGGATCTTGATCTTCTTGACCTGCTCGACGCGGGCGAACCGCTCGTTGATCCGGTCGACGTGGGCCATCACGGACGCCTTCACGTCGGCGTTATCGGCCATCGCCGCCGGATCCTCGGGCAGCCCGTTCTCCTTTGCGTGCTTGACCGCCTCCTCCGGATCGAGGGTGACGAGCCCGACGAGATATGGCCTGCGGTCGCCGATCACGACGCACTGGCTGACCAGCGGGTGCTGCTTGATCTCGGCCTCGAGGTTCGCGGGCGTGATGTTCTTGCCGCCCGCGGTGATGATGATGTCCTTCTTGCGGCCGGTGATCTTCAGGTAGCCGTCGGAGTCGAGCTCGCCGATGTCGCCGGTGTGGAGCCAGCCGTCGACGATGGTCTCCGCCGTGGCCTCCTCGTTCTTGTAGTAGCCCTGGAAGATGTTCGGGCCCTTGATCAGTACCTCGCCGTCCGAGGCGATCTTGATCTCGCAGCCGTCGAAGGCGCGTCCCACGGTCCCGAACTTGAAGGCGTCCCCCGTCGCGATCGTCGCCGCCGTCGAGGTCTCGGTCATGCCGTAGCCCTCGAGGATCAGGACCCCCGCGGCGTCGAAGAACCGGAGGATGTCCGGGTTGATCGGCGCCGCCCCGGTGAGGCACTGCTTGATGTTCGAGCCGAATACCCCGCGGATCTTGGAGAGGACCAGCTTGTCGGCGATGTCGTACTGCTTCTGCAGCAGGAAGTCGGGCTTCTCGCCCGCGCGCTCCTTCGCCCGGTACTTGCTACCGACGCCGACGCCCCAGTCGAAGATCATCTTCTTGACGCCGCCGGTCTTCTCGACCTCGCTGGTGACCGTCGTGTAGATCTTCTCGAAGATCCGCGGCACCGACGGGAAGTACTGCGGGTTGACCTCGCTCAGGTTGGGGACGATCTTCAGCGGGTCGCGCTCCCAGTAGGCGAGCACGCCGCCGATGTCGACGCTGCCGAGCTGCAGGAGCAGCGCGAACGAGTGCGCGAGCGGCAGGAACAGGTAGACGACCTCGCCGGGGTCGAGGACGTTCGCCTGCTCGGTCATGTCGAGCATCGAGCGGTAGTTGCCGTGGCTGATCACGCAGCCCTTCGGCGGTCCGGTGGTGCCGGAGGTGTAGATGAAGGTGCAGATGTCGTCGGGGGTGACCGAGGAGTAGCGCTGCTCCCACTCGGCGACATCCCGGCCGCGGCCGCGTTCGCCGATCTCCGCCATCGAGATCGCGCCCTCGGCCTCGCCCTCCATGAGGATCACGTGCTCGAGCTTCGGGAGGGAGCCGCGGACCTGCTCGACCTTGGCGAGCTGCTCGGCATCCTCGACGACCACCGCCTTCGCGTCGGAGTTCTCGAGCACGTAATGGCACTCCTCGGGGGAGTTCGTCTGGTAGATCGGCACCACCGTCGCGCCCGCGGTCAGCGCCGCGAAGTCGAAATAGGTCCACTCCGGGCGGGTGTTCGCGAGGATCGAGACCTTGTCGCCCTTGTCGATTCCGAGGTCGATCAGGCCGAGGCTGAGGTCGCGGACCGTCTCGCCGACCTCCGCGTAGCTGCGGGTCACCCAGC
>DATFLZ010000152.1:0-2012 GCA_035267205.1 Solirubrobacterales bacterium
AGAGCGTCGAGGCGGTCGCCGCTTTCGCGAGCGATCTGATCTCGCTCCTCGACCGGGACCTGGGGCGCCGGAACTAGCCCGCTGCCGGCCGGCTCGGCACCGCGGGGGGTCGGGCAATTGCGCTAGAGGCCGAGCTCGGAAGCGACCGGACGGTCTCCCGAGTAGTCGTAGAAGCCCTTGCCCGACTTGCGGCCGTACCAACCCGCGGCGACCAGCTTCCGCAGCGTCGGAGGCGCGGCGAACCGCCGCTCACGGAACTCATCGAACATCGCATCGCCGATCGATGCGAGCGTGTCGAGGCCGACGAAGTCGGCGAGCTCCAGCGGTCCCATCGGGTGATTGGCGCCCGCCTTCATCGCGGTGTCGATCTCCTCGATCGAGCCGACGCCCTCCTCGTAGGCCCGCATCCCGTCGAGCATGTAGGGAACCAGCAGCCGGTTAACGATGAAGCCGGTCTTGTCCTTGGCGTGGACGACGGTCTTATTGAGCTTCTCGCCGACCTCGAAGCCGAGCTTCAGCGCCTCATCGGACGTCGTCACGGTCTGCACGACCTCGAGCAGCGGCATCACCTGCGCCGGGTTGAAGAAGTGCAGGCCGAGGAAGCGTTCGGGGCGGCTCGTCGCCGCGGCCTGATCGATCACCGCGAGCGATGAGGTGTTGGTGGCGAAGAAAGCATCGTCCTTGACGATCTCGTCGACCTCGCGCCACATCTCGAGCTTCAGGTCGAGATCCTCAGTGATCGCCTCGATCACCAGGTCACAGTCGGCGAGCTCGCCGTAGTCGGTAGTGCCGTTGATCCGGCCCCGGACCGCGTCGGCGTCCCCCTGCTCGAGCTTCCCCTTCTCGACCGCGCGGCCGAGTTGCTTCTCGATCTTGCCGATGCCGCCGGCGAGCTTCTCGTCGGAGACCTCGCGCAGCACCACATCCCAGCCCGCCTGCGCACAGATCTGAGCGATTCCATGGCCCATCAGGCCGCCGCCGACTACTCCTACCTTGCTGATCGACATTGCTGAGTGAGCCTCCTGGGCTGGTTGAAGATCCCACGGCCGGGCGGCCGAGGCGGCCCGGGAGGCTAGCGACTCGCGCTCAGGCCTTGGGCGCGACCAGGCCGAGCGCCTCGAAGCGCTCGCCCATCTTCTCGGCGAGCCTGTGCAGGCCGCTCATCGGGCGCACCATCACCTTGAGCTCGGTGATCAGCCCGTCGGAGTTGAACTGGAGCAGGTCGAGGCCGTCTACCTCCCGATCGTCGACCGTGGCTTTGAAGACCAGGGCGGCGGCGTCCTCGCTCTCGAAGCGATGCACGTAGTGGAAGTCCTCCTCGAAGACCTTCATCGCTCCCTCGGTGAGGATCAGCAGCACGACATCGCGACCCTCGTACGGCGCGAACACGACGGGGCTGAGGAAGCGGGCGTCGGGGGCGAAGCAGGCCTCGAGCTGCTCGCGGGAGCGGGCGTGGATAGCTTCGACGAAGGCGTCGGACTTCATGCCGGGAAGCCTACTCCGGGCGCGCGGCCGACGCGACGCGCCCGCCGGACCCGGCCTCAGGCGCCGCCCCAGTCCACCGGGCCGGCCTTGAGCACGTGGGCGCCGAGTGGGCGGCCGAGCATCTCCTGAGCGGCGGCGGAGGCCTCGATCAGCCTCGGCAGGTCCACGCCGGTGGCCACCCCCATCTCCTCGAGCATCGAGACCACGTCCTCGGTCGCGACGTTGCCGGTCGAACCCGGGGGAACCGGGCAGCCGCCGAGCTCTCCGAAGCTGGATTCGAACGACGCGACGCCGCGCTCCAGGGCAGCGAGGACGTTCGCGAGCCCCTGACCCCGGGTGTTGTGGAAGTGGGCGGTGAGCTCGATCGCATCCAGGCGCTCGGTCGCCTCCGCGTAGAACTCGCCGACCTGGCGCGGGTTCGCCATCCCGGTGGTGTCGCCGAAGCCGATCTCCTCGCAGCCGAACGCCCGCAGCCGCTCGGCGATCTCGAACACCCTGCCGGCCGGGACCTCGCCCTCGTAGGGGCA
>DATFLZ010000153.1:0-7997 GCA_035267205.1 Solirubrobacterales bacterium
GGCCCTTCCTCGACTACCGCAGGCAGGCCGGCGACTACCCGTTCCAGCGCAGCCTCGACCACGCCAGGGAGCTGTTCGAAGCCATAGACTCCCCTGAGCACTCCGACTCGGAGCTCCGCAGCCTGGCGCCGGATCTCGTCCTGGCGCCGCTGCTCGAGCCCTGACCGCAGAACCCTCCCCTTCACCACGCGACAGCACCAATGTCCCGCATCCTGATCCTCTCCTGGGAGTACCCGCCGCTGATCGAGGGCGGCCTCGCCCGCCACGTGCGCAAGCTCAGCGAGGCGCTGGTGGAGCAGGGCGTCGAGGTCCACGTGCTCACCCGGGGCGGCGAGGAGTCGCCGGTCGAGGAGGCCAGCGCCGGGGTCCACATCCACCGGGTCCTGGAGCCGACGCGGCCGCGGGATCTGGGTGAGTTCGTAGCCTGGGTCGAGCGGATGAACTCCGACATGCTCGCCGCGGGCGTAAGCATCGGGGACCGGTTCTCCTTCGACCTGGTCCACGGCCACGACTGGCTGGTGGCCAGCGCGTGCGACCACCTCGCCCGCCGGTTCGGGGCGCCGCTGGTCACGACGATCCACGCGACCGAGCACGGCAGGCACCAGGGCTGGGTCGACAAGCATCCGCAGTCCTACATCCATGGGGTGGAGAGCTGGATCAGCAATCGCGCCGACCGGGTCATCGCCTGCTCCTACTACATGCGGGAGCAGATCTCGGACATCTTCGACGTGCCCGAGCGGCGCGTCAGCGTGATCCCGAACGGGATCGACCCCGGCGACCTGCCGGCTCCGGACGTGGACGAGATGGCCCGCCTCCGGGCGGAGTTCGCAGCGCCGGACGAGAAGCTCGTGCTGCTGATCGGCCGGCTCGTCTACGAGAAGGGCTTCCAGTTCGCGCTCGAGGCGATGCCGTCGCTGATCGAGCGCGTGCCGGGCACTCGGTTCCTGGTCGCCGGCTCCGGCACCCACGAGCAGGAGCTGCGGCGTCAGGCCGACGAGCTCGGCCTGATGGACCACGGCAGCTTCCTCGGCTGGATCGGTGACGATGTCCTGCACTCGCTCTACCGGATCGCCGACGTCTGCGTGGTCCCCTCGCTGTACGAGCCGTTCGGGCTCGTCGCACTGGAGGCGATGGCCTCCGACTGCCCCTGCATCGTCGCCGACACGGGCGGTCTCCGCGAGGTCGTGCCGGATGGGGGCCAGGTCGGTCTGCGGTTCCGCTCCCGCGACCCCGAGGCGCTCGCCGACGTCGCGTCGCGCGTGCTCTCCGAGCCCAGCCTCCGCGCCGACATGATCAGCGAGGCACGCGAGCACGTGCTCGGCTTCGACTGGCTCGACGTGGCCGGGCAGACCTCGGCCGTCTACGAGACGCTGCTCGGCGAGCGGGCAGCCGTCTGAGGTCCGGGCCGCCCCGGGCCGGCGGCTCAATCGGCGTCACGAAGCCGGATCCCGCGGTCCGTCCGAGCGCGTGCTCAGGATGCCGCCCTCACGTGACCGGCGGGACCGACACATTGAGCGGGGCTTCGGGCCCGGGGGCGGCCTCTGAGGTGCCCGCCGCATTCCTCGATCCGGGCCTGCGCGAGTGGCAGCGCCGGGCCCTCGCGGCGTCCTCGCGCTGGCGCACGGGTACCTTCCTGATCGCCGCCGCGCCCGGCACCGGCAAGACTCGCCCCGCGCTGGTGCTCGCCCGCGAGCTGCTGCGGCGCCGGGAGATCGACCGGGTGGCGGTCGTCTGCCCGACCGCGCCGCTCACCCGCCAGTGGGCGACGGCCGCGGGCGCTGCGGGGCTCGATCTGCAGCCGGACGCGTCCCGGCTCCGCGTGAGCGGGGACTTCCAGGGCGTCGCGGTCACCTATGCGCGGGTTGCCTCGTCGGCCGCCGCCTACGCGCGCGAGTGCGGGTCGCGGACGCTCGTGATCGCCGACGAGGTCCATCACCTGGGCGACGAGCTGGCCTGGGGCGAGGGGTTCAGGAAGGCGCTCGGGGCCGCGGGGAGGACGCTGCTGCTCTCCGGGACGCCGTTCCGCAGCGACGACGCCCCGATTCCCGGCATCTCCTACGACCACGACGGGTTCGCGATCCCCGACGTCACCTACTCCTACGCCGAGGCGATCCGCGACGGCGCCTGCCGCCGGGTGGTGTTCGTGCCCTTCGACGGCACGCTGGTCTGGGAGAGCGGCGGCGAGACCATCGAGAGCTCCTTCGAGGAGGATCTCTCTGCGGCCGAGCGCGGCCGCCGCTATCGGACCGCGATCTCCACCGAGCTCCCCGAGGGCCTGCCCCGGATTCTGCGCCAGGCCGACCGCCAGCTGACGCGGGTCCGAGCCGACGGCCACCGCGATGCCGGGGGCCTGGTGATCGCCGCCGACAGCGCCCACGCGCGGGTCGTGGCCGGCGCGCTGGCCGAGATCGCGGGGGAGAGGCCGACCCTTGTGTTGCACCAGGACGCCGGCGCCCACGAGCGGCTCCGGAAGTTCGCCGCCGGTCGCTCCCGCTGGATCGTCGCCGTGAACATGGTCTCGGAGGGAGTCGACATTCCCCGGCTCCGGATCGGCGTCTACGCGACGGCCGCGAAGACGCCGATGATCTTTCGCCAGATCGTCGGTCGCTTCGTCCGCACCGGCAGCGGCGAGGGAGCCGAGAGCTGGTTGTTTCTGCCCGCCGAGCCCGTGCTCCGCGCCCATGCCGCGAAGATCGAGGACGAGCTGCACCGCGTCGCCCGCCGGAACGAGGGGGAGGAGGGCGAGTGGGACGACCCGGAGGAGCCCCGCGAGACCGAGCCCGGCCTCGCGGACGAGGATCCCGGCTTCGTCCCGGTCGCCGCCGACGTCGCCCCGCAGATGAACCTCTTCGGTGAGGCCGGGGACGAGGACGTCCAGCCGCAGGCCGCGCCCGTCGCGGTGGAGGAAGCCGAGCCCGAGCCCGAGGCGGCGCCCGCGGTCCCCGCCTTCGAGCGCCGCAAGCAGCTCCGCGCCGAGCGCCGCCGCCTGGTCAACGAGCTCTCACGCAAGCGCCGCTGCTCCCACCGCGAGGCCAATGCCTGGGTCAACGGCCGCATCGGCATCACCCGGGTCGAGGAGGCCACCATCGACCAGCTCCAGCGCTCCTGCGACGTCCTGGTCGATGAGCTGATCCGGGCCTCGCGGCGGTAGCGTTCCGCCCGGCCGAAGTTACCGCGGGCCCGAGGGGCCGTAGTCGCCGGGGTCCACCGGGTCGGCCCAGTGGAGGCGCTTGGGCCGTTCGCGCATGCGGATCACGCGGGCGGGGGAGCCGGCGGCGACGGCGTTGGCGGGGATGTCGCGGGTGACGACGGAGTTGGCGCCGATGATGGCGTTGTCGCCGACGGTGACGCCGCGGAGGATCTGGGCGTTGTAGCCGACCCAGACGTTGTTGCCGACCGTGACCTCGCGCATGTAGATGCCCTGCTCGCGGATCGGGGCCTCGGTGTCGGCGACGTTGTGGTCGAAGTCGATGAACATGGCCCGGTCGGCGACCACGCACTGCGCGCCGATCTTGACTCCGCGGTAGGCCGAGATCGTGCAGTCCTGCCCGAGCACCGTCTTCGCGCCGATGCCGATCGAGCCCTCGTGGCAGCGGAGCTTGCAGCCGTGGCCGATCCATGTGAAGCGGCCGAGGCGCACCTCGGAGCCCGGCGCGATCTGCAGCTGCAGGGAAGGCCCGAGGAACGTCATTCCGTCGGTCCGCAGGCGACGCCCGGTGGGGGTCAGCCTCCGCGCCACGAACCGGAGCAGGAGCAGCAGGTACTTCGGCCGGAGCATCCCGTTCGTCGCGGCGAAGCGCAGCGCCGCGAGCGGGCCCCGCTTGGGCGCGACGGTGACGGGATCGGGGGTCGCTCGCGGCTCGGCCGCGGCGGTTGGGGAGGGGGCTGTCCGGGTGCTCACTGGCGCCTCGTTGGCAGGTCGGTGGACGCCCGCCGGGAGTCGGCCCGCCGGACAGCGCGGATGATAGGCGGGGCGGCCCGCGGCACGGCAGCAGCGCTGTGCCCGGCGTCGGCCGCTCTTGCAATCATCCCCCGCCCGATGCCCACTGCGAGCGAACTCACCGAGAGGCTGCTGGAGGGAGACAAGCGGGCGCTCGCCCGCGGCATCACCCTGATCGAGAACGGCGACCCCGAGGGCGCTGAGCTCGTCGGCGCGGTCTTCCCCCGCACCGGGAAGGCGCGGGTCGTCGGCTTCACAGGCCCCCCAGGGGTCGGCAAGAGCACTCTGATCGGGACGCTCACCAAGGCCCTCCGCGAACGCGACCGTAAGGTCGGCGTGCTCTCGATCGATCCCTCGAGCCCGTTCACGCGGGGCGCGCTACTCGGGGACCGGATCAGGCTCTCCGAGCACTTTCTCGACTCCGAGGTCTTCATTCGCTCGATGGCGAGCCGCGGCGCCCTCGGCGGCATGGCCGAGGCCGCGCTGCAGGCCGCGCTGCTGATGGATGCCGCGGGCACCGATGACGTCTTGCTCGAGACCGTTGGCGTCGGGCAGGCCGAGATCGACATCATCGACCACGCCGACACCGTGGTGCTCGCGCTGATGCCCGGCTCCGGCGACTCGATCCAGGCGCTGAAGGCCGGCGTGATGGAGATCCCGGACGTGATCGTCGTCAACAAGGCGGACCACCCGCTCACCGACACGATGGTTCGCGAGGTTCGCACCGCGCTCTCACTCGGCCCCGACCGCAGCTGGACGGTGCCGATCGTCAAGACGGAGGCCGCCAACGGCGTCGGCACCGATGAGCTGCTCGAGGCGATCGACGCCCACCGTGCCCACATCGAGGCCGAGGGCACGCTCGATGAGCGTCGCGCCCGGAACCTGCGCAACGAGGTGATCGGGCTGGCTGCCGCGCGCCTGCGTCGCGAGCTCGAGGCTCGGGCCGAGGGCGACAGCGAGGTCGGCGAGCTGCTCGACCGCGTCGTCCGGCGAGAGACCGATCCCGCCCACGCGGCCGGCGAGCTGTTGGAGCGTGATCTCGGTGGATGAGACCACACCGTCGCTCGAGGAGGTCCGATCCTGGATCGGCTTCAAGCTCGATGAGATCGGGGGCTCCAGCGTGGGCAAGGTCGACGGAGTCCTGGTCGATGCCGAGACCGGTGAGCCGAGCTGGCTCGTAGTCCGTGCGGGACTCCGGCGCCGCTCCGCAATCCCCTGCGAGTTCGCCGCGGCGGGAGTGGGGCGCGTCTGGGTTCCCTACGCCAAGGACGCCGTTCGTGCGGCCCCTGAGCGCGACCCGCGCTCCGGGCTCGATCGGGCCGCCGAGCTGGCGCTCTGCGAGCACTACGGGATCCCCGAGGGTGTCCTGCGCCGCCGGGCTGTCGCCGAGCGGCCCGAGGGGACGGCGACCTCGGTCGCCGCGCCGAGCTCCTAGGAGCTCTCCTCGGTCTCGCCGTCGGTCTCGTCGTCGCCGTCGGCCTGCTCGCCTTCAGCCTGTCCCGCTCCGGTGGGTTCGGTGGCCGTGATCTCGTCCTGGTAGGTCCGCTCCAGCGACTGGGTCGCCTCCTCGATCGCGAGCAGGACCTGGTCGAGATCGCCGAGCTGGCGGCCGATGTCGCCACCGGCGTCCGGCAGCGGGGACCGCGGCGTCGGGGGCGGCGTGTCCGCCTGAGGTCCGGGCGGATCAACCCCGAGCCCGGTGAGCCGCTCGAGGGCGGTGAGCATCTCCCTGATCGTACGCTCGTGCTGCCCGAAGGCGAGCCAGAGCGCCGCCACGTCCCTGCGCAGCTCAGCGATCTGCTCCTCGCGTGTGCGAAGCGCGGACTCGACGTCTCCGGGCCGGTAGCCGCCGAACAGTCGTCGGCGCAGCTTGGCCGCTTCGACGCGGTCGGGATCGGGCAGCTCGAAGCCGGCCGCGTCGCTCGCCGGAGGTGTCTCCCCCTCTGCGGCCGCCGCGTCGCTCGCCGACGCTGCCTGCTCGTCGTTCGACTCGCTCATCGCGGCCGAGGTTACCCGCCGGGCGATCCGGTCCCCGAACTCCACGCCATGCACTTGAGATCGAGCCGAGTCTGCTGGTAGCTTTGTCTGGCTCTGTCAGGGGATACTCGGGGTCCGGAGGACGCGAGATGATCGGCGCTGAACTGCGCGATGCAAGCAAACCGAATCTGAACGAAGCGCTTGGCTGGATTGGTTCTCGCGTGGACGACATCTACGGCGTCGGCGTCGGGCGGCTCGAGGACGTCTGGATCGACCCCGGCACCGGCACGCCACGCTGGCTGCTCGTCACGGAGGGTGGCTTCGGCGGCCGGACCACGCTGATCCCGTTCGAGGACGCGACCGCGGGTGCCGACCACGTCTGGATTCCATACGAGCGCGACGTCGTCCGCGAGGCTCCCGAGGTCGAGCCCGGGGCGCCGCTGACCCAGCAGGTCGAATCCGCGCTCCGCGCGCACTACTCGGCCAACACGGCGGCCGCCGTCGCCCACGGTCACCGCAACGATCCCGCCGCCACCTCCGCGAGCGCCCAGCAGCACCCGCACGCGGACCACAACGGCCAGATGCAGGAGCGGCTCACGCAAGAGCGCCACACCCAGCCGCCGCCGCTTCGCCCGCCGGCGCCGCCCCAGAGACCGGCCGCCCCGATCCAGCATCAGGCTCCCGTTCAGCCCGCTCCGGCGCCCGTCGCCGAGCCGCAGTTCGGCCAGCGCACGAGCGCGCCAGAGATCGCGCAGGAGCCGAGTCAGGGACGGCCGATGGCGGCCGTGCCGCCCCCGCCGGCACCCGCTGCGCCCGCGCCGCCCGCGCCCACCCAGGAGCGCCCCTCGGCCTTGGAGCCGGACGGAACGCTCTCGTTACCCCGGGTCGAAAGCCTCGATCAGGCCTACTGGGTGGAGATCGAGCTCGAGGGTGGCGCGCGGATCAGCGGCCCGGTCAGGGGCCTGCGCATCACGCCGCTCGAGTCCGGCGCCGACGGACCCCGGCCGCGCTGACCCGCCTCCGCCGGTAGCCGCTGCGGAGCTGGATCAACCAGCGCCCGCCCGCAGCATCACCGTCCTGTAGCCGGCCTCGTGCAGCCTCAGGCCGAGGTCCGCGTCCTCGGTGACATTGGACCGGTCCCAGGCGCCGAGCTCGATCAGCACGTCGCGATTGAAGTGGTTGGAGGTGCCGCCGAGCGGAAGCGGGGCGCGGGAGGCGCCGTGCCCGGGCAGAAGCAGGTCGAACCAGAGGGCGTACTCGGGCCCGAAGAACCGGGTGAGCCGCCTCTGCCCGGTGTTGGAGTGGTTGAACCTGCTCTGCACGCAGACGACGTTGCCCTCGGACCGCTGCCAGGCGAGCAGGACCTTCTTGAGCTGGTCGGGGTCGGGCTGATCCTCGGCGTCGTAGATCACCACGAACTTGCCGGTCGCCTGCTGGATCCCGTAGTTGCAGGCCTTCGGCTTCGTCCCTAGCTCCGAGCCCGGGACGATCAGGATCCGGAAATAGGGAGGGAGCTTCGCCCCGAGGATGGCCGCGATCGTCTCGTCGTCCTCCTCCTCACAGAGCAGCATTATCTCGAGCTTCGAGCGCGGGTAGTCGAGCCTGGTCAGGTTCTCGGTCAGGCTGGGGACGACTGCGGCCTCGCGGAAGAGCGGCACGAGGATCGTGTAGCGCGGCACTTCGCGGTCGTCGACGGTCGCGACTTCCTCGGGGGTGAAGTCGAACTCGCGGCGGCGCCCGAACGATTCGTAGGAGAGCTTGCACCGGTACAGCGACGCGAGCATGTAGATGGTCACGCCGAGCACGACGAGCGCGATGCCGGTCTGCAGTGGAGCCAGCACGAACCCGGTCAGCACGACGGCGAGGAGGAGAGGGAAGAAGACTCGCCGCCCGCGCGGGAGCACGCGGTTGGCGCAATCCTCGGGGAAGCGCGTCAGCAGCTCGGTGCGGGCGGCGCGGACGTGCTCCTCGAGGTGGATCTCGCGGAGCAGGGCATCGAGATCGCTGCGCGTCACCATGTAGGTGCGGATCCGGAGGTCGGTGAGCCCCCGGATCGCCTCGTAGGTCCCGTCGTCGAGCG
>DATFLZ010000154.1:0-21869 GCA_035267205.1 Solirubrobacterales bacterium
CCTCGTTCCCGACCAGACCCGCCTCGGGGACCTCCGCAGCGGGGTCGACCGAGCCTTCGATGCGCGGGAGCGGGCCGGGGCCGGGGCCGAGCGCGGAGATGATGATCCCTGGTACTGGCAGTTCGAGCCGGAGCCCGAGTACGAGCTGGCCGTCGGCTTCGGCCGGCAGTTCGTCAACGCCGGCTCCGGAGTGTGGCTCGCCGACTCGCCGCGGATGCTCTTCGAGCTCACCGAGGCGTTCGAGGCGGCCGGGCTGCGAGATCTGATCGGCGACTACCTCGGGGAGCGCCCGGCGATCTCCGTCAACAAGGGCACTCTTCGCCGCGCCGCCCCCGATGTCGCCAGCGGCTGGCATCAGGACGGTGCCTTCCTCGGCGACGGGATCCGCTCGATCAACGTCTGGCTCGCGCTCAACGACTGCGGACGGGACGCGCCAGGCATGGAGATCGTCGCCCGACGGCTCGATCGAATCGTCGAGACGGGAACGCACGGGGCGCAGTTCGAGTGGTCGGTCGGCCAGGCGGTCGTTGACGAGGTCGCCAGCGAGGCGATCGCGATGCCCGAGTTCAAGGCCGGGGACGCGCTTCTGTTCGATCACTTCAACCTGCATCGGACCGGCCTGGATCCATCGATGACCGAGACTCGCTACGCCACCGAGACCTGGTTCTTCGCGCCGTCCGCCTATCCGGACCCGAACGACCAGGTGCCACTGGCCTTCTAGATCCAGCGGTCTCAGCGGGGCTGCGTAGTTTCCCGAACCGCGGGGCGGTGCGCCCCGGATCCATGGCCTGCGGAAGCGTCGATATCTTCTGATGGATGGCCGATCAGCCGATCTCGATCGTGCTCGCCGATGACCACGCCGTGGTCCGGAGCGGGCTGAGGATGGTGCTCGAATCCGAGCCCGACCTCGAGGTCGTCGGCGAGGCCGACGGCATCGACTCGGCGATCCGCAAGCTCAAGGCCTACAAGCCCGCGGTCCTCGTCCTCGACGTAAACATGGAAGGCGCCTCGAGCATCGACTCGCTCGCCGAGATCTCGGCCGCCTCACCACGGACGGCGATCGTCGTCCTCACCATGCAGAGCGAGACCGGCTACGCGCGGGACGCTCTCCGCGGCGGAGCGCGCGGCTACCTCCTCAAGGAGGCTGCCGACACCGAGCTCGTCGAGGCGATCCGCGCCGTCGACTCCGGTCAGCGCTACGTACAGCCCTCCGTCGGGGCGAGGCTCGCAGCGGAGCCCGCCAGCGAGTGGCCGCCCGACGGACTCAGCGACCGCGAGGCGGAGGTGCTGAGGCTGATCGCGCTCGGCCATACGAACAAGGAGATCGGCGAGTCGCTGTACCTGAGCGTGCGCACGGTCGAGTCGCACCGCGCCCACGTTCAGCAGAAGCTACGACTGCAGACCCGCGCCGAGCTGGTCGGGTACGCGCTCGAGCACGGCATGGTCGAGGTGCCGGGCAACCAGTAGCCGGAGCACCGGCCGCGCTACGAAAGCGGAACCCGCATCTTCACGATGGTGCCCTCGCCGGCCGCGGAGTCGATCTCGAGCTCCCCGCCCGCCAGCTCGGCGCGCTCTCGCATGCCGACGATCCCATAGCCGAGCGAGGCGACGGACGGATCGAAGCCCCGGCCCTCATCCCGGATCGCGATCCACGCCTCCGCCTGCTCGACCCGCAGCTCGACATCAACCCGGCGAGCTCCACCATGGCGGATCGCATTCGTGATCGCCTCCTGGGCGACGCGATACAGGGCGATCTCGATCGGCTTCACAAGCCGGCGCTCAGGCTCCGGCCCGGTCGGCGGATCGACGACGATCGCGACCCCGTCGAAGCGCTCGCCGATCCGTCGAGAGAGGCCCTCGAGCGCGCTCGTGATGCCAAGCTCGTCGAGCGAGTCCGGCCGCAGGTCGCTGATCAGCGCCCGCATCGAAGCAATCTCGACATCGATCTGCTCGACGGATCGCTTGACCGCGTCCGCGAGCCGCTCGGGGCCGCCCCTGCTCCCCGCCGTAAGCAGGATCCGGATTGCGGCAAGTCCCTGAAGCGTCTCGTCGTGGAGCTCACGGGCCCACTGGAGCCGCTCCTGCTCGGCGGCCTCCATCGCAAAGCGAAGCCGTTCGTTCGCGACCGAGCTGGCGTTCCCGATCGCGATCGACGCCCACTCCGCCAGCGCGACGGCTGTGCGCTCGTCCGATTCATCGAACTCCTCCCGCCCGTTCTTGTCGGTCAGGTAGAGATTCCCCCACTCCTGGCCTCCGACCGTGATCGGCACCCCCAGGAAGCTGCTCATGGGGGGATGCCCCGGCGGGAAGCCGTGTGAGGCCGGATGGGCGGAGACGTCGGTCAGGCGCAGCGGCACCGGATCGCTGATCAGCAGTCCGAGCACGCCCTGACCGGTCGGGGGATCCCCGATCCGCTCCCGGACATCGTCGCCGACCCCCACCGTGACGAACCGTTCGAGCCCCTCGCGAGACTCGTCGAGCACACCAAGCGCGGCGTAGCGGGCGCCCGTGAGATCGACGGCAGCCTCCAGCACACGCCGGAGCACGCGGTCCAGCTCGAGATCGGAGACCAGCGAGCGACCGACCTCCACGAGCCGCCGCATCTTCGGATCGTCTGGGATGCGTTCCATCGACGAGCGAACTCTACGCGCGCCGCCCGCTCAGCCCGGCTCGGAGCCCGCGAGCATCGCGCCCAGCAGGTCCACGTACTCCATGAGGTGCCGGGTTCCCAGATAGTTGGCGCGAACGTGCTCGCGGCCCGCCTCTCCGAGCCTGTCGGCGAGCGCCCGGTCCGAGAGCAACTCTTCGGCGGCGGCGCCGAAGGCCCGCAGATCACGGGGGTCCGCGATCACCGTTCCGGTCACACCGTCGAGTACCTGCTCACCGAGCCCCCCGACGGCCGTCGCGATCACTGGGCGGCCCTTCCACATGGCCTCGGTCGCGGTCAGGCCGAACCCCTCGGCGAGGCTCTTCTGAGCGACGACCGTGCTGTGCCGCTGAATTGCATTGACCATCGCCGCGTTCTCCTCGATGTCATCCATCGGAAGATTGACCAGGTGGGTGCGAGCCCGCACGCCCGGGTCGAGCTCGGCCCGGGCTGCCCGGACCTCCGCGAGCACCTCGGCGCCCTCGGGGTCGTCGCTGACACCGTCGACGTCCGGACCGACGAGGAGCGCGTGCGCGTCCGGGTTCGCGACATGCTCCGCGAAGCCGCGGAGCACCCCGACCGGATCCTTGAGCCGATCCCACCGCGAGACCTGGGTGAGCACCGGCGCATCGCCGGGGAGCGTCGCCTCCTGATCGATCTTCGCCTGCCTGTCGACGCGAGCCGGGGTCCCGTCCTGGCGCGTGTAGGTCGGCGCCACCCCGTCCGGATCGCAGAGGCCGATCCGCCCGAGGATGGCACGGGCGACCGCGGGGTCGAGATCCTGGTTCTTCGGCGAGAAGGCATCGATGGACGGCGCGATCACCGCGATCCGCTCGGGGTCGAGGCCGTCCCACGCGTATTCCCGCCTGGAGAAGACGTAGCAGTCGGCGCCCTCTACGAGCGGCCGCAGCCAGTCCCATGCCGCGCGGATCACGTCGTTGGGCGAGTCGATCCCGATGTGGCAGCGCCAGATCACCGTCGCTCCCGAGTCGGAGAGGCGCGGCAGCATGCCGGCGGTCTGCGGGTCGTGGAGGTAGACGACGTCCCCCGGCTGCACGAGCGCCGCCAGCTCTTCGGCCTGGTTGCCCGAGATGCGCTCGAACTCCGCCATCTCGGCATCGCCGAGCGTGCCACCGTCGGAGTTGAACCCGTGCAGGTTGTTGTGGATCCGCTTGGTGATGCGGAAGAACTCGGGGCTGCCTCCGAGCACCATCCAGCGCGCGTCCACGCCCGCGCCCCGGGTGTAGGCCAGCAGCGAGTGGAGCAGCTCGGCCACCCCGCCCCCCGTCGCGGTGGAGTTGACGTGCCAGATGACCCGGCCCTCGAACAGCAGTCCGGCCCGCTCGATCGCCGCCTCCACCGGCGCGTAGTCGTCGCCGAGAACCTCCCGGAACCGCTCGGGTAGGAGCGGCGCGATCGAGACCGGGGTCAAGCTGGGCATCAGGCCGACCCCCGGCCCTCGCCGTGCAGCGAGGGGGCCGACCCCTCGAGCGGCACCTCGATGTCGTGCGAGCGCGCCGGTGGCTCGCTCTCGATCCGCAGCGAGTCGGCGGCGAGCAGCGGCGCGAGGTAGCGCCCGCTCACCTTGTGGGGCGGCCACCAGAGGTAGTCGCTCGAGACGATCGACTCCCCGGCGCCCCCCGCGAGCTCGGCGCGCATGTTGATCGACTCCGTGCCCGTGAGCAGCTTTCCGCGCAGCACCGGGCGCTGATCGCCGGGCTCAACGTCGTGCCCGAGCGCCGCGGCGATCCCCGCGGCGGCGAGGTCCGCCTGCTGGGTGGCGATCCCACCCTGCTTGACGGGAAAGCTGGTCCCGTCTCCGGCCGCCCAAGTACGACCGAGCCCCTGGACCCGGGCACCCTCGGCCAGCGGGACGAAGCCGTGCTCGTCGGCCGGCAGGCCGTCGATCGGGATCCCCTCCATCGCGGGTAGCGCAACGGGGTAGCCGGCCGGCGCGGCCCCGGCGCCGTGGGCGACGACTTCGCCGTCCTCCTGCCCGACCCAGAGGCCGGCGCTGACCTCGATCCCGCGCGCCTCCAGCAGCGCCGCGACCTCGGCGCTCGCCGCCGGGCCGAAGATGATCAGGGGCGCCTGCTCCGGCGTGAGAATTCGGATCGGCGTCTCCTCGTCCCGCTCCTGAACCCGGCGCCGCGCCATCAACGCGAACTCGTACAAGGGCAGCGGCCACGAGATCCCGCCGGGCACGATCAGATCGAGGCCGCCCGCCTCGGCCGCGCGGTCGAGCAACGTGTCGATTCCCGTCGGCACGGGGTCGACCCACAGGGTGTGTGCGGCTTCCAGCGCCGGCACCTGCCGGGCTCCGATCGCGACCAGCGCCTGATCGAACTCGATCGCCTCGCCGGACCCGGTCCGGGCGATGCCGGCTCCGTCGTCGACGCCGGCCAGGCGGCCCTCGATGAAGCTCGCGGACTGCTCGGCGACGAGGGACGGGAGGTCGCGTCGGTCGGCGAGCTCGGGCGAGAAGGGCTCGAGCACCAGCAGCGGCCGGTAGGTGAACTCCCGCTCAGGGGAGAGCAGGGTGATATCGGCCTCGCCGTTGGTCAGATCGCGGATCGCGAGCAGACCCTCGAGCGCGGCGATGCCGCCACCGGCGATCAGCACGCGGCCTCCGGAGCCCATGCGGGGACAATACGGGCGACGGGCCGCTCGGGCAACGGGGAGACCGATCTCCGTGCTGCGGGCTTCTACGGATCCCCCGGGCCCGCCGACCTAGGATCCTCAAGGTTCGGTGAGCGCTACCCACGGAGACCTCCCCCCAAGCGAATTCCGCGTTCTGGTCGCGGGCGGCGGAGTCGGGGGCCTGGAGGCGATCCTCGCGCTGCGCGAGCACTCGCCCGAACTGCCGATCGAGCTGCTCTCTCCCGCCGAGGAGTACGTGCTGACCCCGCTCTCGGTCGCGGAGCCGTTCGGGTCCGGGCCGGCCCCACGCCTGCCCATCGCCGACTTCTGCGCCGAGCACCACGTCGAGTGGACGCGGGCGGAGCTCCAGGAGATCTGGCCGCAGCAGCGACGGGCGCTCACCGACGACGGCAGCGAGCTTCCCTACGACGCCCTGCTGCTCTGCCTCGGGGCCCGGCGGCGGAACGTGGTGCCGGAGGCGATCAGCTTCCGCAGCGCCGCCCAGAGCGACGAGCTGAGCAGGGTCGTAGCGGAGGCCAGGGAGTCCGGGGGGACGATCGCGTTCGTCGTTCCCGCGGGTCCGACCTGGCCGCTGCCCCTGTACGAACTGGCGCTGCTGACGGCTGATCGCCTCGAGGGAAGCGATGCACGGATCGAGATCCGCACCCCGGAACGCGGTCCGCTGCAGATCATGGGCGAGGGCGCCTCCGAGCGGATCGGGGAGATCCTCGAGGAGGCGGGGATCGAGCTGTCGCTCGAGAGCGGGCCACCCGGTGCGGGCGAGCGCCTCGCGGACTGGGTGGTCAGCCTCCCGACCCTCGACGTCCCCGAGATCGCCGGCATTCCCCAGGGCTCCAACGGGTTCATCACCACCGACGTCAGGATGCGGGTGCAGGGGGCCGAGCGGGTCTGGGCGGTGGGCGACGTGACCTGGTTTCCGGCAAAGCAGGGAGGGCTGGCCGCCCAGCAGGCGGACGTGGCGGCCGCGGATGTGGCGGCGGCCGCCGGCCTCGATGTCGAGGTGCCGCCGTTTGCCCCAGTGCTGCGCGCCGCCCTGCTGACTGCCCAGGGCCCGTACTACATCCGCAGCGGCACCCCCGACTCCGACGGCGGGCAGCGGGCCCCGCTCTGGTGGCCACCCGCAAAGGTGGCCGGGCGCCTGCTCGCGCCGTATCTCGCGCGTCGGGTGGACCCGGAGATCGGCGTCGGCGCGCTCGAGGACATGGGCGCCGACCCCGATCGGGAGGCCGATCACGGTGAGGCGCTCGACCTCGCCCTGATCGGCGCGGACCTCGATGCGGAAGCGGGCGAGCACAAGCGGGCGCTTCACTGGCTTGAGATTGCCGAGGGGCTCAACCTGGTCGTCCCCGACGAGTACCGGGAGAAGAAGCGGCGCTGGCAGGAGGCGCTCGACACCGGCGCCGGGCGATGATGGCCGAGCCGGACCGCCTGACCGCCCTGGATGCGACCTTCCTCGAGCTCGAGGAGGCCGATGAAAGCGCCCACATGCACATCGGCGCGGTGATGATCTGCGAGGCGCGACCGGGTGGCGCAGCGCCACCGATCGATCACGTACGCCAGGAGACTCTGGCCCGGCTCGGCGGGCTGCCGCGCTACCGGCACCGGCTGTCCGAGCCCAGGACCGGCGGGCTCCGGTGGCCCGCTTGGGAGCCGGACCCGCACTTCGAGATCGCCAACCACGTGCGCGCGGACGGGCTGCCGGCGCCCGCGGACACCGACGCGCTGCGCGAGTGGGCGGGCGACTACTTCTCGATCAGGCTCGATCGCAGTCGCCCGCTGTGGGAGCTGGTCGTACTCGAGCTGAGCGACGGGCGCTGGGTGATGGTCAGCAAGACGCATCACGCCCTCGTCGACGGGGTCGGCTCCGTCGACGCCGCCAAGGTACTGCTGGATGTCGATCCCAACGGCCGGCCCGAGGGGCTCGAGCCTCCTGCCGATGAGAGTCCGGCGCGGGACGCCGGTCCGGGGAGCGGCGACCCGGGCCTCAGCCTCAGCCGGCTCGCAAGCATCCCGGTGCGACTGGCCGGCCGGGCGCTGCACCTGGCGTCGGTGACATTGTCGACCGCTGCGCACGGCCTCGGCCACGCGACGGATCCGCACTGGCTAGCCGGAGCGCTCCGCGAGTCCAAGGCCGTGCTCGAGGTCCTGATCCGCGACGAGCTGGATGCCGCGCCGCGGACGAGCATCAACAAGCCGATCGGGGCGCACCGGCGGCTCGGCATCGTCGAGGTCCAGCTCGCCGACCTGAAGCGGATCAGAGCCAGCCTCGGCGGCACCGTCAACGACGCCGTGCTCGCCGCCGCAACGGGTGGCCTGCGCGAGCTCCTGATTTCGCGGGGCGAGGAGCTACCCACCGAGGGACTACGCGCGATGGTGCCCGTGAACATCCGGCCGGCGGCCGAGCGCCTCGCCCTCGGCAACCAGATCACGTCGCTCTTCGTCCACCTCCCCGTTGCGATCGGCGAGAGGGCCGAGCGCTTCAAGCACCAGCTGGAGGAGGCCGAGGGGCTGAAGTCGTCCACGCAGGCCGAGGGCTCGCGAGGCCTGATCGAAGCGGCGGGAATGGCCCCACCCGTCCTCCACAGCTTCCTCGCCCGCTCCCTGTTCGCAAGCAGGCTGTTCAACGTGACGGTCACCAACGTGCCGGGGCCGCAGGTCCCGCTCTATGCGGTCGGCTCGGAGGTCGAGGAGATCTGGCCGGTGGTCCCGCTGGCCGCCGAGCACGCGGTCGGGATCGCGGTGCTCAGCTACAACGGCTCGGTCTACTTCTGCCTCAACTGCGACCACGACTCGGTGACCGACCTCGAGGTACTGCGAGGGGCGATCGAGACCGAGATCTCCGACCTGCTGGAGCTGGCTTCGAAGGCGGCGGGATCGGACGACGTCGTCGCCGGGAGCGCGAAGGCCGGCTGAACCGCCCGCCCCCGGAGGCGCTGCCGAAAGACAAACGCCGGCCGCAATGCGGCCGGCGTCCGTTTAACCGGGTCTGGCTCCCATCCGGGCTCGCGCCGGATGGGGTCGAGGTCAGCAGCTGCGCTTGTTGCCCTTGCCGCCACCCTGGAGACATCTGTCGTTGCCTCCGCCGCCGTTGAGGTTGTCGTTGCCCTTACCTCCGTTGAGGTTGTCGTCACCGGCCCGGCCGAACAGCTTGTCGTCGCCGCGACTGCCGAGCACGTCGTCGTCGTTGGCGCCGCCGAACACCTTGTCGTTGTCGCGACCACCCTTGACGCGATCGATGCCCGACTGGCCGCTGACCACGTCGAGGCCTCGGCCGCCCTTCAGGGTGTCGTTGCCGCCGTTGCCGCGGATGTCGTCGCGACCCCAGCCGCCGATGATCTCATCGGGGCCGTTCTGACCACGGACCAAGTCGGCGCCGCCGAGGGCGCAGATCAAGTCCTTGCCGCCACCGCCCTTGATTACGTCCTGGCCGTTGGTGCCGAGGATCACGTCACGACCGGGCGTGCCCTTGGTGACGCCCGTGGTCGCAAAGATCGTCGGCTCCTCGCCGCGACACGTCGCATCCTCGTTGCCCGGCCCGACCGCACCGAGGGTGCAGTTCTCCGGCTTGGTGTCGCGCAGCCGCAGGTTGTCGACGAACGCGGCCGAGTCATAGATCGCATCAGCGATATCGAAGACGCTGATATAGACGCTGTGAGCGCCCGGCGTGACTGGGGTGGTCGCCCGCAGGATCGGGGTCGCACCGTCGTAGGTCGTGCCGAGCGAGTTGTCGGCAGACGTGCCGGCGCTCTTCACGGTCGTCGGCTGGCCGTCAGGGCCATTCGCGAAGTTGTCCGAGGCCGAGATGCTCCCGTCGTCCCGGATCACGAACGTCGACTGGTCGAGCTCAACGAGGAACGTGTCGTTGAAGTCCGAGCCGACGAACTCGTCGAACTCCTCCGTGAGGAACCGGTAGTCGATCGTCAGACAGTTCCGGTTCGCCGGCACGTCGACGTCGACTCGCAGTTGGACGAGGTCGAAGGCACCCGGGCCTCCGCCGCCGTTCACGGCACCGTTGTCGGTGCTGAGGCTGTCGGAGTTGTTCGGCGCGTTCGCATCGCGCGAGTCACCTGTGGAGAGCACCGTGTAGCTCGACCCCTTGAGCGGGAACAGAGCGAGCTCCGTGTCCACGACGGCCGAGGGGTTGCCGCTCGGGGGCGCCTGGGTCAGCGATGCGCCCGTGACGGCGCCGCCGGTGTTGTCGAGCGCCTCGCTGAGCGCGTTCGCGTTGCCCGTGGGCGTGATCACCGCCGCGGCCATCGAGGTTCCGATGACCATCATCGTCGCGAAGGCGGTCGCGACCAGGGCCGCGAGCCCGACCGGCCCGAGAGTAGTTCTGTTCGTACCCGACATGTTGTCTCCATCCCGCTGATAGGAATTCAATCTGGCACCAGGCCAATACCCACTCTCCTCAGACCTCAAACGCTCGCGCGAATCGGCTCGCCGCCGACGCCCAGAGACTGGCTAGCGGTCGCGGCGCCAGGGGCGCTCGGGATCGAACAGGTGCATTCCGAACTCGGCGCTGAGCTCCTCGAAGGTGCGGAGGCCGCGGACGCTGTTGCCGTGCTCGTCGAGTCGGGGCGAGAAGACCGCGACGCCTCCGATGCCCGGGATCATTCCGACGATCCCGCCGCCCACGCCGCTCTTCGCGGGGGTGCCGACCGAGTAGGCCCACTCGCCGGCGTAGTCGTACATGCCGCAGGTGAGCGCGACCGTGAGCATGTCCCGCGCGACCTCGGGCCGCACCACCTGCTCGCCGGTGCGCGGGTGCCGGCCGTAGTTGGCGAGCGTGGCGCCGATCAGCGCCAGATCGTCGACGGTGACCAGGACCGAGCACTGGCCGAAGTAGAGATCCAGAGTCTCCTCGACCCGATCGGAGATGATCCCCTGGTTGAGCATCAGGTAGGCGATCGCGCGGTTGCGGTTCCCCGTCTCACGCTCGGAGGCCCAGACGTCGCTGTCGATCTCGGGACGGCGCCCGAGGTAACGCTCGTACATCCTCCGCACGCGCTCGATCCGCGCGTCCCGGTCGGCCCCGGGGACCATGTCGGTAACCGCGATCGCGCCCGCGTTGACCATCGGGTTGGGGGCCCGGTTGTCGGCTTCGTCGAGAAGGATCGAGTTGAAGCTCTCCCCGGTCGGAGCAACACCGACGCGCGCGAGCACGTGATCGCGCCCGTGCTCCTCGAGCGCCAGCCCGTAGAGCATCAGCTTCGAGATCGACTGGATCGTGAACTCGTGATCGCAGTCCCCGACGTCGATGTGGCGGTCGTCGGCCGTTACGCCGGCGATCGCGAACAGCTCGGGGTCAACGTCGGCCAGCTCGGGGATGTAGTCGGCGGGCACCCCCTCGTCGAGGTCCGCGTACTTGGCGTGCAGTCGCGAGCAGACGTCCTGGAACCAGGCCCTTCTCTCGTCGCGCTCCTGAGCTTCGGTCACGGAGCGATCGTATTCGCGCCGGTTCCGCTTTGATTCCCGCGGTGAGAATCGCGGTCGCGACCTTCGAGGGAATGCCGCACGAGTTCGGCGGCGACGACCGGCTGCTCGTCCGGGAGCTCGAGCGCCGCGGAGCCGAGGTCACCCATGCCCCGTGGACGGATCCCGAGGTCGACTGGAGCGGGCACGAGCTGGTGATCGCGCGCTCGCCGTGGGACTACTCCCGGCGTCACGCGGAGTTCGTCGAATGGGCACACTCGGTCGAGGCGCCGCTCGAGAACGCGGCGGAGCTGATCGCCTGGAACAGCGACAAGCGCTACCTGGGCGACCTCGGCGAGGAGGGGCTCCCGGTGGTGCCGACAACCTTCGTCGGCGCCGGAGACCCGTTGCCGGAGATCGACTCGCAGGTCGTCGTCAAGCCGACGATCTCGGCCGGAGCCCGGGACACCGGGCGGTTCGGGCCCGAGTCGGCTCGGGCCGGGCTGGCCCTGGTCGAGCGCATCCGCGAGCGCGGCGAGGTCGCAATGGTGCAACCGTTCATCGCGACCGTCGAGAGCCACGGCGAGACGGCGATCGTGGCGATCGACGGCCGCGTCAGCCACGTGCTCCACAAGTCGCCGGTCCTCAAGGCGGACGAGGTAGCTCCGGTCCGCGACGACGCCCTCGGGGCGGCGGAGTCCATGTACGACCCGGGCCTGGTCGTCGACGGCTCGGCCGAGCCCGATCAGCTCCGGCTCGCCGAGCGGACGCTGGCGGTCCTCGAACGGCGCTTCGGGGACGCTCCGCTCATCGCTCGCGTGGACATGCTGCGAGATGAGGCGGGCGACCCCGTCCTGCTCGAGCTCGAGGCGATCGAGCCCAACCTCTACTTCGAGCACGCCCCCGGCGCCGCGGAACGACTCGCGGACGCCGTCATCGCGAGAGCGCGGTAGCTCGCGGCAGCCGCTGGCGACGAGGGTTTCCTCCTCAGTCCACGACGCGAATCGCGAGCTTCCCCCGCGCCTGGCCCTCGCGCAGGCGGCGGATCGCAGCCGGCACCTCATTCAGCGGATAGGAGTCACTGACGGTCGGCGCCAGCGATCCAGCTTCGATCATTTCCCCCAGGACCGCGAGGTCGTCGCGGTTCTCCGAGGAGATGAACGTCCGTAGGCGCTGGGAGACGAACGGCGAGATCGCCATCGCCCGGAGCTGGCGATCGGTCCCCCCGAGCCAGCGACCGTCCGTCTCGCCGCCGACGATCACCAGCGTGCCGCGCGGCGCGAGGACGCTGCGAAGCTCCCCGAGCGGGCGATTCCCACCCGTGTCGATGATCGCGTCCCAGAGCACGTCACGCTCGCCAATTCGCTCGCGCCGGTAGTCGATCACGTCGTCCGCGCCCAGCGATCGCACCAGGTCGGCCTGGGCCGTGCCCGCCACCCCCGTGACCCGCGCGCCGAAGCTGTGGGCGATCTGAACGGCGAACGAGCCTACGCCGCCCGAGGCGCCGACCACGAGCACCTCCTGGCCGGCCTGCACCTCGGCCTGGTCGCGGACCGCCTGGAGTGCCGCCAGCCCAGAGATGGGCACGGTCGCCGCCTCCTCGAAGCTCAACCCGTCGGGCATCGCGGCCAGCTTCTCCGGCGATGCGCGGGCGTACTCCGCGAACGCGCCCATCCCGATCCCGAACACGGCGTCGCCGGGACTGAGGTGCTTTACGCCGGCGCCGACCGCCTCCACCCGTCCGGCCAGGTCCGAGCCGGGGACGGGGTTCTTCGGTGCCCGGAGGCCGTAGCCGGCCAGCCGGACCGGATAGGGAAGGCCGGTGACGAGGTGCCACACCCCCTGATCGATCCCGGCCGCATGCACCCGGACGAGAACCTCGTCCGAACCGATCTCGGGGATCTGCGTGCGCTCGTGGTGGAGGACCTCAAGGTCTCCGTAGCTGTCCTGGACGATCGCCTCCATCTGCCGGTCCCCCGTCGGCTCGGCGTGGTCTTCGGGCTCCTCGGCTGCTCGCATGCTGTGCTCCTCAGGTTGGTCCGCGCTGACCTGCGTTGTAACAAGGACGACCTGCGCGACGGGCTGGGGCGCGCTCGCGCCGCTCAGGGCTGAGGCGCCGAGACCCCGAGCCAGCGGTCGATCTCGAGGGCCAGGCCGACCTCCAGGGCCCGCCCCTCCAGTGGCCCGGGGAGCAGCTCGCGCGCACGGTCGAGCCGGTTGAGCACGGTGTTCCGATGGGCGAACAGAGCCCCGGCGGCGGCCGACGCGTTGCAGTCGGCCCGCACGTAGGCGAGAACCGTCTCCCGCAGCGGGCCCTCGTCGGCGGCCAGCGGGCCGAGGGTCCGCCGGGTGAACTCGGCGGCGGCCACCTCATCCGAGGCCGTGATCGCGACCAGCTCGACGTCGGGATAGCTGGCCACCATCACCCGGCGACGGGCCCGCTGCATGAGTCGCTGCGTTGCCAGAGCGTTGAAGTGGCTGCGGCGGAAGCCACCCATCCCGCGCTCATCCGAGCCGATCGCCACGCGCACGCCCGGGTTCGCGTCGACCACCGGCGCCACTCCGTCGCCGCCCTCGACCTCGGCGGCGGGGGGAAACCAGGCCCACAGCGACCGCGCGCTGGCGGCGACCGTCAGCGGACGGGCGGCGCCGGCGGCCCGTGAGAGGGCGTCGGCTGCCCGCTCGAGCGCCCCGGGCTCGACCGGCTCATCCGCCCAGGCGACGAGCGCCCTATGCCCCTGGTTGAGCTCGTACCCGAGCCGGGACGTCGCGCGCTCGGCGCCGATCGGGGCGCCCTCGAGGATCAGATTGACCGTCTCCAGGCGCTCCGCGTGCGTGCCGCGGGCGAGCTGGTCCCGCTCGGCGCTCACCTGCTCCTCGATGCTGCGCAGGGTGTCGTCCACGAACGCGAAGATCGAGCGGGTCATCACCTCCAACAGCTCCTGGACCAGGCCAACGTCGTCGGTGACCTCGAACACCTGCCCGAGCACGAACCGAAGCGCCGCGTTCTGGCCGACGCGATAGCTGTTGAGCGAGGTGTCGTCGTAGCCACGCCGGACGATGTCGCGGGCGAGCTCGAGCGTCCTTGGACCGACGTTCGGCGGGACCCTCTCCCCCGGCGCGGCAACGTTGGCCGCCATCCAGTGAGTGAGGTTGGCGTGGTTGGCCTCGCGGAATGCCTCGGTCAGGGCGGGCTCGCCCAGGACCCGCTCGGGCGCGGCCTCGAACACCGCGCGATCGACCGCCTCGAAGACCGGGCCGGTGTCCTGCAGGGTGAGCTGGGCGAAGGCGCGGATCAGATCGGCCACGGGCTCACGCGGCGGGTCCCAGCTCTGCTCCGCAGCCGACATGCCCCCTTACCCTACTCTTTAGGCAATACGCATAACTATTGAGCGAAGTTTGTGCGACACGCCATTCCCTTTGCGATCACGAGCAGCGAGAGTCCTTGGCGTCACCAAGCGAGGAGAGAGACCACATGACTGACCACAGCGCCGTGAGCGGATCGAGTCCCACAACCGGCCCCGAGCACCTCGACGTGCTGATCGTCGGCGCGGGTATCTCGGGAGTCGGTACCGCCTACCACCTGCAGAGCAGTCATCCCTCCCGCAGCTACGCGATCCTCGAGGCACGCCAGAGCATGGGCGGCACCTGGGACCTCTTCCGCTACCCCGGCATCCGCTCCGACTCCGACCTGCCCACGTTCGCGTACAAGTGGCGACCGTGGACCGGCGACAAGGCGCTCGCCGACGGCCAGGAGATCCTCGACTACGTGCACGAGACCGCGCGCGAGAACGGAATCGACAAGCGCGTCCGGTTTGGCCACCGCGTCATCTCGGCGGCGTTCGACTCGGCAACCGCGCGCTGGACGGTCGAGGTCGACCGGGGCGGGGAGATCGACACCCTGACCTGCACCTGGCTGTTCGGAGCGAGCGGCTACTACCGCTACGACGAGGGCTACACGCCGCAGTTCGAGGGGGTCGAGCGCTTCACGGGCGCCGGTCGGACCGTCGTCCACCCTCAGCAATGGCCCGAGGACCTGGACTATTCCGACAAGCGGGTCGTGGTGATCGGCAGCGGCGCCACGGCGGTCACGCTGGTGCCCGCGATGTCGTCGGGAGCGGACGCGGCCGAGCACGTGACGATGCTGCAGCGCTCGCCGAGCTATGTGATGACGATTCCCTCCCGCGACGTGATCGCCAACGCGATCCGCCGGCTTCTAGGCGAGCGCACGGCCCACCGCATCGCGCGCGCCAAGAACGTCTGGCTGCAGCGGACGATCTTCCGCCAGAGCCGGAAGCGGCCCGGGTTCGTCCGGCGGATGATCCGGGCCTCGCAGAAGCGGCAGCTGCCACGGGACTTCGACCTCGACACGCATTTCAACCCCAGCTACGACCCCTGGGACCAACGCCTCTGCATGGTCCCCGACGGCGATCTGTTCAAGACGATCTCGCGCGGCGACGCCTCCGTGGTAACCGACCGGATCGAGACCTTCACCGAGACCGGGCTCAGGCTCGAGTCGGGTCGTGAGCTCGAGGCGGACATCATCGTCACCGCGACCGGGCTGAACCTACTCGCCTTCGGCGGCATCGACTTCACCGTCGACGGACAGGAGATCGACGTCGCGGACACCACCGCCTACAAGGGGATGATGCTCAGCGGCGTCCCGAACTTCGCCTTCGCGATCGGCTACACGAACGCCTCCTGGACGCTCAAGGTCGACCTCGTCGGGGAGTACTTCGCGCGGCTGCTCGGCTACATGGACGACGCGGGATGGGCGGTCTGCAACCCGGTCGTCGGCTCGGATGTCGAGCTGCGCCCCCTGCTCGACTTCGACGCGGGCTACGTTCAGCGCTCATTGAGCCGATTCCCGACCCAGGGAGACCGAGGTCCGTGGCAGCTCACGATGGACTACTCCAAGGACGTGCCGCTGTTCACTGAGCAGCCGATCGCCGACGGCGCCCTGAGGTTCAGCGAGGCCGGCGCCGCCGGCTCAGAGGGCGGGCGCGTGGCGGGCGACGATCCCGTCGAGGTCGCAACCGGCGGGCAGGGTGCCGAAGGCGGCGCCCCAGTCGCCGCCTAGCCGCGAGGCGCAGAAGGCGTCGGCAACCGCGGGATCGCCGTATCGCAAGAGCAGCGAGCCCTGGAGGGCGAGCGCCATCCCCTCGACCAGGCGGCGGGCGCGGGCCTCGATTCCCTCCATGTCGCCGATCCCCTCGCGAACGCGGTCGGCGTAATCGTCGAGGCGGGAATCAGACCCCCTGGCCTCGTCGACCTCCGCGAAGAACGCCGGCACCGACTCGGGCCGGGAGACCATCGCGCGCAGGACGTCAAGGGCCTGAACGTTGCCGGCGCCCTCCCAGATCGACTGGAGCGGGCTCTCGCGATACAGCCGCGGCATTCCCGACTCCTCGACGTAGCCATTGCCGCCCAGGCACTCGAGCGACTCGACAGCATGCCAGGGCGCACGCTTGCAGATCCAGTACTTGAGCACCGGCGTGGCGACGCGGCGGAGGAGCCTCGAGGTCCGCTCCTCCCCACCATCCGCCTCGGCGAGGTGGGAGGAGTCGTAGATCCGCGCAAGCCACATCGCCGACGTCGTCGCCGCCTCGGACTCGACCGCGAGATCGGCCAGCACGTTGAGCATCAGCGGCTGCTCGATCAGCCGCTTACCGAAGACCGAGCGGTGGCCCGCATGCCAACTCGCCTGGGCGACGCCGAGCCTGAGCCCGGCGCTGGCGCCGAGGACGCAGTCGAGCCGCGTGTGGTTGACCATCTCGATGATCGTCGGGACACCGCGGCCCTCCTCCCCGACGAGGCGCGCCTCGGCGCCGCGCATCTCGAGCTCGCTGGAGGCGTTGGAGCGGTTGCCGAGCTTGTCCTTGAGGCGCTGCAGGTGCATCCCGTTGCGCGTGCCGTCCTCCCGCCAGCGCGGAAGGAGGAAGCAGGAGAGCCCGCCCGGCGCCTGGGCGAGCATCAGGAAGACATCGCACATCGGCGCGGAGAAGAACCACTTGTGGCCGGTCAGCTCGTAGGGGGCACCGGGGCCGCCGTCACCCGTGGGCACAGCGGTGGTCGTGTTCGCGCGGACGTCGGACCCGCCCTGCTTCTCGGTCATCCCCATCGCGCACAGCGCGCCGGCCTTCTCGGGAACCGGCCGCGCGCGGCCGTCGTAGCGATTGGAGATCAGCGACGGTTCCCACTCGCCGGCCAGCTCGGGCTGGCGGCGGATCGCCGGCACGGCGGCGTAGGTACCCCCAATCGGACAGCAGATCCCGGCGTCGATCTGCGCGATGCACATGAAGCCGGCAGCGCGGGCGACATGGGCGCCGGGCCCGGGCTCGCTCCACGGCGAGGCGTGGAGGCCGGCGTCGACCCCGATCCTCATGAGCTCGTGCCAGGCGGGGTGGAACTCGACCTCGTCGACGCGATGCCCGAAGCGATCGTGGCTGCGCAGCCGGGGCGGCTTGGCGTTCGCTTCGGCGCCCAGCTTGATCGTCTCGGCGCGACCGGCGACCTCCCCCAGCTCTGAGATCTGGGCCTGCGCCCAGTCGCCACCCTCACGGATCAGCGCCTCCTTCAGCACCCTGTCGGCCTCGAAGAGGTTGTAGTCCTCCAGGGGCAGCGGCTGGTTGAGGACGACGTGGGTGGCACCGGGCGGCGCCTCGGCCTGCTCCTGCATCAGCCGATCCTCTCAGATCGCAGCGGCAGGCGACCCCACAGCACGGCGCCCGGCATCCTGTGCCGGGATGGCGAAGGACGCGGTGATGGTCGAGGCGGACGGGCGCGAGGTGCGGGTCTCGAGCCCCGACCGCGTGATCTTCGAGCCGACCGAGCGCACCGGGGAGATCACCAAGCTCCAGATCGCCGAGTACTACGTCGCTGTCGGCGAGGGAGTCATGCGCGCGCTGCGCGAGCGGCCCACCACGCTCGAGCGCTGGCCGAAGGGCGTCCACGACGGGATCGTGCTCGCTACGCGCCAGAGTCGCGGCGGCGACGCCTTCTACCAGAAGCGGGTCCCGAAGGGGGCTCCTGACTGGGTCGAGACGGCGCGCATCGAGTTCCCCTCCGGCCGCCACGCCGACGAGATCGCGCCGACCGAACTGGCGGTAGTTGCCTGGTGCGCGCACATGGGCACCCTCACCTTTCACCCGTGGCCGGTGCGCCGCGCCGACGTCGACCACCCCGACGAGCTGCGCCTCGACCTCGACCCCCAGCCCGGCACCGATTTCGACGACGCGGTCGAGATCGCCGGCGCCGCACGGGAGCTGCTCGGGGAGCTGGGCTACCGGGGATTCCCGAAGACCTCCGGTGGCCGCGGCCTCCACATCTACGTGCGGATCGAGCCGCGCTGGACCTTCACCGACGTGCGCCACGCGGCGATCGCCTTCGGCCGGGAGCTGGAGCGCCGCAGGCCCGACCGCGTGACGACCAGGTGGTGGAAGGAGGAGCGCGGCGAGCGCGTGTTCGTGGACTACAACCAGAACGCTCGCGACCGCACCATCGCCTCGCCGTACAGCGTCCGCCCCAAGCCGGGCGCCCCGGTCTCCGCCCCGCTCGACTGGGACGAGCTGGGCGACGTGCAGCCCGAGGACTTCAACGTCGAGACGATGCCCGGTCGCTTCGCCGAGATCGGGGATCGCTTCGCCGAGATCGATGAGGTCCAGCATTCCCTGGAGCCCCTGCTCGAGATGTACGAGCGCGACGAGTCCGAGGGCGAGGGCGACATGCCCTACCCGCCCGACTATCCGAAGATGCCCGGCGAACCGAAGCGCGTGCAGCCGTCCCGCAACCGGGACCGCAAGGGGGACTGACCGGGGCGTAGAGTCTTCGCCCGTGCGGCTCTTCGGTAGGGGCAACGATGGAGACGACCGAGACGGCCAGGGACGGCCGCTCGACTACCCGGCGTTCAGGGCTGCGCTGGCGTCGCGGGTGATCTCCGGGCTCGGCACCTGGATGCAGATCGTCGCCGCCGGATGGCTGGTCTTCGACATCACGGGCAGCGCCGCCGCGGTCGGCGTGCTGACGGTCGCGGTCAAGGGGCCGGGGCTTCTGTTCTCGACCTATGGCGGCGAGCTCGCCGACCGCTACGACCGGCGCCGGATCGTCGTCATCAGCTCGGCGGTCTCGGCGATCTTCGCTGGGCTGCTGGCCGTGCTCGCCTGGGAGAGCCCTTCGACCCCGCTCGTCGTGTATCTGCCGGCGCTGGTGCTCGGCATCTCGAGCTCGATCGGCAACGCCTCCAAGACCGCGGTCGTCATGGGCACCGTGCCCAAGGAGCTCCTCGCGAGCGCCACCGGTATGTCGTCCGTCGCCTACAACCTGTGCCGGCTGATTGGACCCGTCATCGGAGGGCTGCTGGTCGTCGCGGTCGGGCCGGGCCCCTGCTTCGCGCTCAACGGGCTGTCGTACGTCGCAGTGGCACTGCTTGTCGCTCGGCTCCCCACCACCGCGGCCGGCTCCGGTCAGGCGAGCACCAGCGTCCGCGAAGCAGTCCGTATCGCCGCCGGCGACCCGCGGCTGCGGGGCTTTTTCCTAGCAACGGTGGCGTTCTCGCTGCTCATCGCCCCGATCCAGGAGATCGCTCCGGCGATCGCCAAGGAACACGGGGACGGGGCCCACCTGCTCGGCTTCATGCTCGCGGCGCTGGCGGCGGGTGGGCTGACGGGCAACTGGCTGCGCACCAAGCTCGCGCCGCGCTTCAGCGTGCAGCGACTGCTGGGGCTGGCGATCATGGCGGGGGTGATCCCGCTCGCCGCGCTGGGTGGAGTGTGCGCCGCGGGCACCGCCACCCTGGGCGACGGAGGCGACTTCGCACTCGCCGTCCTGGTCATGTTCAGCCTCGGGATCGGCTGGGAGATCCTGTACATCACGACGCTCTCGGGGGTCCAGCTCGTTCGCACCGATGTCTCGGGAGTGATGACCGGCTTCTATTACACGCTGGTCCTGGGGGGCCTTAGCATCGGCGCGCTGGGGCTGGGCGCGCTGATCGACACGATCGAGCTCGGCGGTGGGCTGCTGGTCGCCGCAGGCCTGCTCGCCGTGATCGGCTTCTACATGCTCCGCGAGTCGAACGAGCCGGAAACCACATAGACCCGGCCTTCCACCGCCGGAGGGGTTAGCCTGGGTCTGGATGGCGGCTGAACTTGATCCTGACGGCGCGGAGGGCCTCGACCGCCGGGAGCTGCTGCGGTGGGCGGGCGCCGGAGCCGCCGCGGTAGCCGTCTCCGGGGAGCTCGCGCTCGCGCGTGAGATCTCAGGGCCACAGGCCTCCGTGCACGTCGGCAAGCGGGCGATCAAGGACCTCGAGCGCCGGGTCTCCGGCAGGGTCTTCGTCCGCGGAGGCGGCAAGGCCTACCACCGGGCGCGCAAGGTCTACAACAAGCGTTTCAATCGCAAGCATCCCGCCGCCGTGATCCGCGTTCGCGACGCCGGCGATGTCCAGGCGGTGATGCGGTGGGCCAACAAGTACGACGTGAACGTCCGCGCGCGCTCGGGAGGCCACAGCTATGCGGGCTACTCCACGACCGACACCGGGGTCGTCATCGATCTAAGCAAGCTCCGGTCGGTCAATGCCCAGAACGGGAAGAAGCAGGCCACCGTCGGCGGGGGCGTCGGCCTGATCCGCATGTACAGCAAGCTCGCCAAAAGGGGCGTCACCGTCCCGGGCGGGTCCTGCCCGACGGTCGGCATCTCGGGCCTGGCGCTCGGCGGCGGGATGGGCTTCGCCTCGCGCAAGCACGGGCTTACCTGCGACAACATCGAATCGGTCCAGATCGTCACCCCCGACGGGAAGCTGCGCACCGCGTCCGCCAAGGAGAACCAGGGTCTGCTCTGGGCCTGTCAGGGCGGCGGGGGCGGCAACTTCGGAATCGTCACCGAGTTCACCTTCCGCACCTACAGGGTCGACCGGGCCGCCTACTACTTCGCGAGCTGGCCGTGGGAGCACGCCAGCCATGCGCTCGAGGCCTGGCAGAAGCTGACCGGCGAGGCCCCCGACGACCTCTGCCCGTTCTTCAGCCTCTCGGCCGAGAGCGGTGGGCCCGTCGTCGGCTCCGTCGGCCAGTACTTCGGATCGGAGTCAGGAATGAAGGCGGCGATAAAGCCGCTGACGGACATCGACGGGATCGAGCTCACCACCGGCACCAAGGCCTACGCGGCGCTGATGAAGCAGTGGGCGGGATGCTCGAAGGAGAGCCTGTCCGACTGCGAGAAGCCGAACCGGGTCTCGTTCTACGGGGCGTCCGACTACGTGCAGAAGGCGATGGGCTCAGGCGGGCGCCACGCGATGATCAAGGCGGTCGAGGCGCGGCAGAACGAGGGCGCCACCGGCGCGATCCTCCTCGACGGCTACGGGGGCAAGATCAACGAGGTCGGCGCCGAGGAGACGGCGTTCGTCCACCGCAACCAGCTCTACTGCATCCAGTACTACGCCCAGCCCGACCCGGGCAGCAGCAAGAAACAGACCGAGGCCTGGATCCAGTCGGCCCGCAAGGATCTGCGCCCTCACGTCTCAGGCCAGGCCTACCAGAACTACATCGACCCGAAGCTCAAGAACTGGACCAAGGCCTACTACGGCCGCAACTACGACCGGCTGGTTCAGATCAAGACCCGCTACGACCCGGACAACAGGCTCGGCTTCAAGCAGGGAATCAACCCCTCCTAGGGAGCGGCAGCTGCCGGCCCGGGATACGCACTCGGCATACTGACGGCGACGGCTGAAGCGAGACTGGCCCCGGACCGGGCCGGAGGTGAACCAGATGAAGACGGCGATCGGACTACCGAATGCAGTACCGGACACGAGTGGCGGGGACCTCGTCGAGTTTGCCCGCCGCGCCGACCAGCGCGGCTTCTCCAGCCTGGGGACGATCGACCGGCTCGTCTACGGCAACTACGAGCCGCTCGCGGCCCTCGCCGCCGCCGCCGCGGTGACCGAGCGGATCGGGCTGCTGACCTCTGTCATGCTCGGCCCGCTTCGTCTCAACGCGGTGCAGACCGCGAAGCAGGCGCTCAGCATCAGCGCGCTCTCGGACGGCCGTCTGACGCTCGGGATCGGCCTCGGGGCCCGGGGCGACGACTTCGAGGCATCCGGAGTCGCCTACGAGGACACGGGCGCAATGCTCGAGGAGATGCTCGATTACATGGTCGAGAC
>DATFLZ010000155.1:0-5061 GCA_035267205.1 Solirubrobacterales bacterium
GGCTCGCTGACCCGGTGGTCGCCGAAGGCCGGCTACGACCGGACCGCCGAGGTCTCGGTCTACGTCGATCCGGGCGCCCGCAAGCGCGGGGTCGGCTCGGCCCTGCTTCAGGCTCTGATCGCGCGGGCGCCCCGGAGCGACATCGCGGTCCTGATCGCCCGGGTCACCGACGCCAACCCCGCCAGCCTCGCGCTCCATGCGTCAGTCGGCTTCGAGCCGATCGGAACCCAGCGGCGTAGCGGCGAGAAGTTCGGCCGCATCCTCGACGTCGTCCTGATGGACCTCCACCTGGATTGAGGACTGAGAGCGTTCCAGGGCGTCGCAATCAAGGAAGAGGTCCGACCGGCATAGCAGCGCTATCCGGTCGGGCCGATGACGCCGAGTGCGGCGTCCTGGGGCGCTCTCAGGGAGTTTCGATCTTGGTGATCTTCAACTTGCGCTTGGGGCCGCGGGGCACCTCGACGGTGACGACCTCATTGCGCTTGTGGCCGAGCAGCGCCCGGCCGATCGGCGACTCGTGGGAGAGCCGGCCCTCGGCGAGGTCGGACTCGGCCGAGCCGACGATCTGGAACTTCTTGGAGTTGCCGGACTTCTCGTCCTTGACGTGGACCTTGACGCCGACCGAGACGGTGGTGGTGTCGATCTCCTTCTCGTCGATCACGCGCGCGCGGCGGATCCGCTCCTCGAGCTGGGCGATCTTCTGCTCGAGCATCGCCTGCTCGTTCTTGGCGTCGTCGTACTCCGAGTTCTCGGCGATGTCACCGAACTCACGAGCATCCTTGATCCGCTCGGCAACCTCTCGGCGCCGATCGGTCTGCAGGACCTCGAGCTCGTCCTTGAGCTTCTCGAGTCCTTCGGGTGTGATCAGAGACTCACGAGCCACTGTCTGAACCTCTTCCTCGTGTCGGGTGGGGTTTTCGGCGGCCTCCGCCGGCGTCCCCCGTGAACTGCAAACGCCCGGCTCACGGCCATTCGATGGCAGCTCGACGGGCTCAAGCGAGCGCGGAACTATAGCAACGGGTCAAGCCCGGCTTGAACCGCTGCAGCGACCCGTTCAGGCACCTCGATCCGGGGGTCGCTCCCGGCACGGATCCGGCTCGCCCTAGGCAGCGATACCCGCGCGCGCCGGCTCGCGCAGCGCGCCGATCATCGAGCGCACGTCGTCCAGGTCCTCGGCCTGCTGGAGCTCGACGCCCACCTGCTTCGGGAGGCCGAGGCGGTCGAGGTACCAGGGATAGAACTTGCGCAGGTAGTGGCAGGCGCGAGGCCCCAGGTGCTGCTGGGCGCTGTCGATGATCCAGAGCAACTCTTCCGTGACCTGCTCGCGCGTCGGCGGCTCGGTCCGACGCCCGGTCAACTCCTCGAAGACCCATGGATCCCCGAACGAGCCGCGCGCGACCATCACCGCGTCCGCCCCCGAGGCCTCGTACGCGGAGCGCGCGCGCTCCGCGCTGCTGAGCCCGCCCGAGACGATCACCGGGATCTCGATGCGGCCCACGAGCTCGCGCACCAGGCCGTAGTCGGGCTCGCCCTTGTGCTGAACCGCCGCCGACCGCGGGTGAAATCCGATCCCGCTGACTCCGGCCTCCTCCGCCAGCCGCACGGCCACGCCCACACCCGAGCTGTCCCCGGGCTGCAGCCCTGACCGGAGCTTGACGGTGACCGGGCGAGGCGATCCCTCGACGGCGGCGCGGGCGACCGCCACCGCGAGGTCGGGGTCGGCGATCAGCTCGGCACCCGCACCGCTCTTCCGCACCTTGCGCACCGGACAGCCCATGTTGAGATCGATGATGTCCGCGCCCGCCTCAGCGGCGATTCCCGCAGCATCGCGCATCACCTCGGGGTCGGAGCCGAAGAGCTGGATGGCCACCGGGTGCTCCTCGGGGTGGATGACGAGCAGCTCGCGAAGGGTCCGCTCGTTCCGGTAGTGCAGCGCGTGGCTGGAGACCATCTCGGAGACCGCCAGCCCGGCGCCATGGCGCCGGGCCTGGAGGCGCACGAACCAGTTCCCGATCCCCGCGAGCGGCGCGAGCAGCACGCGGTTCGCGATCTCGACGTCGCCGATCCGGAAGGGTTCGGTCAGCGCCGGACGGCCGCCGTTCATCGGTTGCGCTCCCAGGTCAGGCGGAGCCCGGTCAGCGTGAGGAGATCGTCGACCGTCTCGATCTCGGCGCAGAACGGCACGATCGCGGGGGCGTAGCCGCCGGTGGCGATCACCTCCGTGGCCGGACCGAGCTCACCGCGGAGCCGGGCGAGGATCCCGTCGATCTGGCCGGCGAAGCCGTAGACGATCCCGGCCTGGATCGACTGCTGCGTGGTCCGGCCGATCACGGCCTCGGGCTCTGCGAGCTCGATCTTCGGCAGCGCCGCGGCGCGGCGGGCGAGCGCCTCGATCGAGATCTCGATCCCGGGGGCGATCACGCCACCCAGGTACTCGCCGTCGCCGGAGATCGCGTCGTAGGTGATCGCGGTGCCGAAGTCGACGACGACGCACGGACCGTCGTAGCGCTCTCGGGCGGCGACGGCATTGACGATCCGGTCGGCGCCGAGCTCGTGCGGGCTCTCCGTCCGGATCGGCATGCCGATGCTGAGGCTCGGGCCGACCACCAGGCACTCGACACCGAAGTGACGCCGGAAGCCCCGCTCGTACTCGGGCGCCAGCCGAGGAACGACGGACGAGACGATCGCGGCATCGACGTCCTCGCGGGTCAGCCCCGCCAGCTCGAACAGCCCGACGATTGAGACCGCGAGCTCGTCACCCGTCGCCTCGGCGTCCGTGGGAAGCCGCCAGCTCTCGCGCAGGCGGTCGCCGTCGAACACTCCGAGGTGGGTCTGGGTGTTGCCGATGTCCGCCGCGAGCAGCGCCATGGCCCTGAAGGTTAGGCCGCCCGGCGGGAATCAATACGATCACGGCCATGAAAGCAACGCTCTTTGTGATGCCGGGCTCCCATCCCTCGATGGCGGCGCGGCTGATGCTCGAGGCCAAGGGAATCGACTACCGCCGGATCGACCTGATCCCGGTGATCTCGAAGGGGGTGCTGCGGGGGGCGGGATTCAAGGGCACGAAGGTTCCCGCCCTGCGGCTCGACGGAGAGCGCATTCAGGGAACCAAGGCGATCGCCCGGGCGCTCGAGGACGCCGTCCCCGAGCCGCCGCTGCTGCCGGCGGACCCTGAGCTCCGCGAGCGTGTCGAGGAGGCCGAGACCTGGGCCGACGAGGAGCTTCAGGAGATTCCGCGGCGCCTGATCTGGAACGTCCTGGACCGCGATCCGCGCGGACGGCGCAGCTACCTGGAGGGCGCGAAGCTCGGGCTCCCCGTCGGGCTTGCGACCAAGACGGCCCCGCCGCTCGTCTACCTCTCCAAACGCTTCAACAACGGCACCGACGAGGCCGTGCGCCGCGATCTCGGGGAGCTGCCCGAGATCGCCGATCGCGTCGATCAGCTGCTTGCCGAGGGCGTGATCGGCGCCGCGGAGGCGAACGTCGCCGACTACCAGATCGCAACCTGCATCCGGCTACTGCTCACGCTCGACGACGTGCGCCCGGTGTTCGAGGGCCGCGACTGCGCGAACTTCGCGATCCGGCTCGTCCCCGAGTACTCGGGGTACGCGCCGGCCACGCTCCCGGACGACTGGAAGCCCTGGGAGCGGTCGGCCGCCGCGGGCTGAAGCCGGCTCAGCCGAGCGGTCCGACCCGCTCGGCCCGCTGATCGCTCACCGCGGTGCGCGCCTCGGAGGCCCGCACACCGCCGGGAAGCGCCTCGCGGGGCGCGATCTCGGCCAGGGGATCGAGCACGAACCGGCGCTCGGTGAGGGCGCCGTGGGGAATCCGGAGGCGCGCATCGTCGACCTCCTCCCCGCCGAGCAGCAGGATGTCCAGATCGAGCGGCCGGGGGCCGTGCCGGGGAGCGTCGAAATCCCGGCCGCGCCCGGCCTCGATCTCCTTGCACAGCTCGAGCAGCTCGTGCGGCCCGAGCTCGGTGTGGATCTCGACCACCATGTTGAGGAAGTCCTGCTGCTCACCCGGGTACTCACCCACGGGGGCGGTCTCGTAGACGCTGGAGGCGGCGCTCACCTCGGCCCCGCTCGCACCGAGCGCCTCGATCGCGGCGCGGAGGTGTGCCCGGCGATCGCCTTGGTTGGAGCCGAGGCCGAGAAACCCGCGACGAGACTCCCGCGGATTCACTGCCCGGCGCTCCGCGCGATCCGGACCGCGACGCTGTCGACGCGCTGCTCCATCGGCGGCTCCGGCTTCGCGACCCGTACGCCGACCTCCTCGCAGCCTCCGTCCGCGGTGATCGCATCGGCGATCCTCGCCGCGAGGCGCTCGAGGGTCCGGTGGGGCGCCTCGGTGGCGGTGCGCTCCGCGAGCTCGGCCACGCGCGCATAGTCCAGGGTGTCGGCGAGGTCGTCCGTCTCGGCAGCCCCGGTGGCGCTCGGGATCAGATCGACGTCGATGACCAACTTCCGGTCGGCCTCGAGCTCCTCGTCGGTGACGCCGATCCTGGCGTCGACGCGCAGCCCGCGCAGCTCGATCCACAGCTCCCCGCTCACGCCTCCGCCACCTCCGGGGCATCGCGCCACGCAACCCGGCCCGAGATCGCGTCGGTGACCCGGACTGCGTCGCGGGTCTCGGCGACGTCGTGCACGCGGAGGATCTCGGCCCCGTTCCTCACGCCCAGCACGGCGGAGGCGAGCGACCCGCCGAGGCGCTCCCCGACCCCGCGGCCGGTGAGCTTGCCGATGAAGCTCTTGCGGGAGGTGCCGAGAAGGATCGGCCGACCGAGCTCGCCGAGCTCAACGAGGCGCCGGATCAGCTCCAGGTTGTGGTCGAGGGTCTTGCCGAACCCGATCCCCGGATCCACCCAGATGCGCTCCTCCGCCACGCCCGCATCGGTCGCGCGCCGGATCCGCTCGGCGAGGAACGCCTTGACGTCCTCGACCACATCGTCGTAGGCGGGCTCCTCCTGCATGGTCCGCGGGGTTCCCTGCATGTGCATGAGAACCAGGCCGCAACCCCGCTCTGCGCAGAGCGGTGCCATCTCGGGATCGCCCAGCGCCG
>DATFLZ010000156.1:0-5490 GCA_035267205.1 Solirubrobacterales bacterium
CGGCCTGTCCTACCTGCTCCTGCCCCTCGTGCTGATCGCCGGCACGCGCTGGGCGCCCGCGCTCGCCGCGGTCGCGAGCGCACCCCTGGCACTCAAGCCGCTCCGGGCGGTGCGCAACAGCACGGACGGGCCGGCACTGAATCAGGCGCTGGCCGGCACCGGAGCGCTGCTCGGCGTCTACGCGGCGCTGGCGGCAATCGCGCTGGCGCTCTAGCGGACCGCTCCGCGGAAACCGGGCTTCGGGCGCGATACTCCTGGTCCCGGCCCACAGCGCCAATGCGAATCACCAGACTCGAAGTAATCCCAATCGCCCTGCCGTTCAGGGAGCGGTACGTAACCGCGTCCGGCAGCCTGGACGCGCGGTCCATGGTCGTCATCCGCCTCCACACCGAGAGCGGCCACTACGGCATCGGCGAAGCGGTCCCGCTCAGCCTCCGGGGCGGAGCGGGTCTCGATCAGGTCGCCTCGGAGCTGGCGCTCTGCGGCCCGGCGCTGGCGGGATCCGACATCGCGGCCGCGGCAAGCCGCGACCCAGCGCAGATCCGCCTCTGGATCTGGGAGCAGTTGACCCGCTGCCGGCGTCAGCGGGTTGGGCCGCAGGTGATCGGCGCGCTCGACATCGCGCTGCACGATCTTGCCGGACGACTCAGTGGCCTGCCGATGTGGCGGCTGCTTGGCGCGACCTCTGTGCGCGAGATCGCCTGCAACGCCAGCATCGATGCGCGGGCGCCGCAGCAGGCCGCCGAGTTGGCGGCGCAGCTGCGCGCCGCGGGCTTTACGACCTTCAAGGTCAAGGTCGGCACCGGCGACGACATCGAGCGCGTCGCCGCAGTGCGATCCGCCGTTGGGCACGGGATCGACATCCGGACCGACGCGAACGGCGCCTGGGATCTCCGCGAGGCAACGGAGACCCTGCGGGGCATGCAGGAGCATGGGATCGAGCTCGCTGAGCAGCCCTGCGGCGCGCTATCCGATCTCGCGGAGCTCCGGGTTCGTACGCCGATTCCGGTGGTGGCCGATGAGAGCGTCGCCACGCTGGAGGACGCCCGGAAGGTCATCGCGGCACGGGCCTGCGACGCCGCGACCCTGAAGCTTGCCAAGGTCGGAGGGCCGCTGGAGGCGATCCGAATCGCCGCCGCACTCCCCTGCTTCCTCTCGAGCGCCCTCGATGGCCCGATCGGGATCGCAGCTGCGATCCATACGGCACAGGCGCTGCCCAGGGGCGGCTACGCGGGGGGGCTCGCCAACGGGCTCGCGACGCTCGGCATGTTCGAGTCCGTCTACGCCCGGGCCGACGGGCTGCTGGGGCCGGTCGTCGTGCCCCCGAGAGCCCCCGGGGTCGGCGTCGAGCCCGATCAGAATGCGCTCGACTGCTTGAGGCTCGATTGATCGACCGCACAAACCGCAACACAGCGCTCGCGTCCGCCCTGGTGGAGGAGCTGGGACGCTGCGGCGTCCGTCATGCCGTGCTCTCCCCCGGCTCCCGTTCCAGCCCACTCGCGCTCGCGCTCGACCGCGAGCCCGGCATCGAGCTCACGATGGTCCTCGACGAGCGCTCCGCCGGCTTCGTGGCGCTGGGCGCGGCGCTCGCGTCAGGGACGCCCGCCGTGGTGGGTTGCACGAGTGGCTCGGCGGCGGCGAATCTGCACCCCGCGGTGGTCGAGGCCGACCTCGCAGGCGTGCCGCTGCTCCTGTTGACCTCGGATCGGCCGCCGGAGCTCCGCGACGTGGGCGCGGGGCAGACCATCGACCAGATCAAGCTGTACGGATCCTCGGTGCGCTGGTTCTGCGAGGTCGGGACGCACGAGGCGGACGACGACGGTCTGCTCCACCTTCGGGGCTCAGCGTGCCGCGCTGTCGGCGAGGCAACCGCCGGTCGTGGACCCGTCCACCTCAACCTGTCCTGGCGGGACCCCCTAGGGCCCGAGCCGCGGCCGGACGACGTCACGGCCGCCGACTCGCTGGCCCTCGGCGGGAGGGCCCCCGACCGCCCACTCACGATGCCGGTTCCGGGGAGCACCCCTTCCGAAGCGTTGCTGGAGGCTGCCGCCGAGGCCTTCTCGGCCGCAGAGCGCCCGCTGATCGTCGCCGGGCGAACGCCGGACCCCGAGGTCGCATGCGCGGTGGCGGGCCTCGCCGCAAGCCTCGGAGCTCCCCTGCTTGCGGACACGACCTCCCAGCTGCGCTTCGGTGCCCGCGGGACGCCGCCGGTAGTTGCCGCCTACGACCTGATCCTCCGGGAGGCACCGGCCGATCTCGACCCGGACCTTGTGATCCGGTTCGGTGACATGCCGGCCAGCAAGGCTCTGCAGGCCTGGCTGGGCCGCACCGGCGGCCCCGACCAGATCATCGTCGATCCTCCCGGGGGGTGGAATGAACCGACTCGGCGCGCCAGGGCGGTCCTCTCGGCCGACGCGGCCCATCTCGCGACGGATGTCGCCGAGCGCATGTCGGCTTCCGCGCCCCAGGCGTGGTCCACGCGGTGGGCGGAGGCGGAGGAGCGCGCCCAGGCCTCGATCGACGCCGTACTCGGTGAGCAGGATCGTCTGACCGAGCCGGGAATCGCCAGGTCCCTCAGCGGGCTGCCCGCGGCCGGCGATCAGCTGCTGCTGGCCTCGAGCATGCCGATCCGCGACGCCGAGGCGTTCACGCGGGGCGGTGCCCAGGCGGTTCGCGTGTTCGCCAACCGCGGCGCCAACGGGATCGACGGCCTGATCTCTACGGCCGCCGGGCTCACCAGGGGCGCGAATGCCCCGGCGTGGATCGTGCTCGGCGATCTCGCTCTCGCCCACGATCTGGGCGGCCTCGCCGCACTGCGGCAGTCCCCACGCCCCGTTCGCGTCGTGCTCGTCGACAACGGGGGCGGGCGCATCTTCGAGTTCCTCCCCCAGGCATCCCAGGTGGACGCCGCGCGGTTCGAGGAGCTGTTCATCACGCCTTCGCAGCTCGAGCCCGAGCGCGTCGCCGGGCTGTTCGGGCTCGACTACGTCCAGGTGGACAGCCCGGGGAAGCTCGCAGTAGAAGCCGACGCGCCCGACACCCTGCTGCACGTGCCGGTAGATCCGTCCGGGAACGTCGAGCTCCACCGGCGGATCGCGGCCCAGGTGGCAGAAGCCGTCGGCGGCTGACCCGGCCGTTCAGCCCGCGAGCAGCGGCAGGAGCGCGCCGAGCTTGACCTCGGTCTCGGCCAGCTCCGCGGCCGGGTCGCTGTCAGCAACGATCCCCGCCCCGACGTACAGATGCGCGCGGCGGTCGCGGAGCAGCCCGGAGCGCAGCGCGACGCAGAACTCGCCGTCCTCGGCCATGTCCATCCAGCCGACGGGGCCGGCGTACCAGCCGCGATCCATGCCCTCCAGCTCCGCGATCATCGCCTCCGCCTCCGGGCTCGCGGGCTCGGTGCCCACGGCCGGCGTGGGATGCAGCAGGCCGGCGAGTTCGAGAGCGGATCGCGAGTCCGCGAGCTGGGCGCGGATCGGCGTGGCCAGGTGCTGGATGTTGGCGATCTTGATCACGACCGGCTCGGGCGCCGCCTCGACCCAGACTGAGTGCGGCGTGAGCGCGCGCTCGATTCGCCTGGCGACGATGCGGTGCTCCTCGCGGTCCTTTGCGCTTCTCAGCAGCTGTTCGCCCAGGTGGTCGTCGACGGCGGGATCGGCGCTGCGCCCGGCGGAACCGGCGAGCGCCACCGTCGTCGCTCCGGCGCCGCGGCGGCGGACGAGCAGCTCGGGTGAGGCGCCGATGAAGGCTGCCTCGGGGGTTCCGCAGCAGAAGCAGAAGCACGAGTCGAACACCTCCCGGAGCGCTCCGAACAGAGCGCCGGCGGAGTGGGCGGAGGGGGAGTCGACCGTCACCTCCCGCGCTAGGACGAGCTTGCGGACCGAGCCGGCACGGATCCGCTCCACGGCCTCGGCGACCGCCCGCTCGTAGTCGGCCGGAGGTCGGGCGCCGGCGACCCGGGCCTCCGAGGTCGGACTCGGATCCAGGGGCGGCAGCGATCGCTCCCGCAGCGACGCGAGCCTCCCCGATGCCCCGGCGATGATCTGCGCAGGGTCACCCCCGCTCAGCGCCGAGATCGTGAGCCAGCAGCGATCCCCGTCGCGCGCGAGCAGCAGCTCGGGGAGGGCGAGCAGGGCGGGCGGGAGCGAGGACCAGTGCGCGGCGCCGCCTCCCTCGGGATCGAAGGCAAGCCCTCCGACCCAGAGCGGTCCGGCATGGGCGGGCGCGTCGTCCGGCTGCTCGGAGAGCCTCCCGGCCGCCATCGAGTTGGTGTCCCGGACGAGATCCCCCACGCGATCACGGCCGCGGGAGACGACCTCGTGCACCGCGCCGAGCCCACCGATCGCGAGGCCGCGGCCGGGCTCCTCCCAGCACCACCAGCGGTCGTCCGCCCGCCGCGAGGCGTAGGCGACCGCGACCGGGTCGACGCGGTCGATCTCCCGCGTGATGCTGACGAGGCGGCGCCCGCCCGCAGCGCGCTCGGCGAGGCGGCCCAGAGCCTCGGCCAGATCCTCGGTCTGAAGAGCTGCGCTCAGCTATCCGGGCGCGCCCGGGCGATCGCGACCTCGCCCGTGCGGGCCATCTCGATCAGCCCGTGCGGGCGCACCATGCGCTCGAAGGCATCGATCTTGTCGGCGGTGCCGGTCACCTCGATCGTCATCGTCCGTCGCGAGACGTCGACGATCTGAGCGCGGAAGATCTGACTGAACTCCATGATCTCGGCGCGGCTCTCGACGGTGGCGTTGACCTTGAACAGGGCCATCTCCCTGGAGACGGTGGTGTCCGGCTCCATGTCCCGGATCTTGATCACGTTGACTAGCTTGTGGAGCTGCTTGGTGACCTGATCGATCGGGTGCACGGCACCGTCCACGGTCAGCGTGATCCGCGAGACGTCGGGATCGTCGGTGGGCCCCACCGCCAGCGTGTCGATGTTGAAGCCCCGGCGTGAGAAGAGCAGGGCCACCCTGGCGAGGACGCCGGGGCGGTTCTCGACCATCAGCGAGAGCAGGTGCTTGCGGCCCGTGAGCCCGCTGGAAACCTCGAGGTCCTCCAGATCCAGCTTGTGCTCGGATGCCTTCGAGTCAGCCATCGTCCCGCCCTCCTCAGCCGACCATGTCCCGGGCGGCGGCGCCGGCCGGGATCATCGGGTAGCAGTTCTCGTTCTGGGTCACGCGTACGTCGAGCAAAGCCGGGCCCGGGGTCTCGATCGTGGTTCGCATCGCGTCCGCCAGCGACGCCTTGTCGTCGACCATCGCGGCGGTCCATCCGAATGCCTGCGCGAGCGCCACCCAGTCCGGGCTGTGGCCCATCTTGACCGACTGATAGCGCTCCTCCCAGAACAGCTCCTGCCACTGCCGGACCATGCCGAAGTGGCCGTTGTTCATCAACATCACTTTGACGTCGAGGTCGTGCTCGGCCGCCGTGGCCATCTCCTGACAGACCATGATCAGGCTGCCGTCCCCGGCGAGGCAGATCACGGTCTCATCGGGGCAG
>DATFLZ010000157.1:0-5014 GCA_035267205.1 Solirubrobacterales bacterium
GGGTGTGGAGCAGGCCCGCAACCGAGCCCCAGAAGATCGCGCGCGCGCCGGGCAGCTTCATCGGCTCTGATTATCGGGGGCCGGGCGCGCGGGGGCCATCAGCGACTCGTAGAGCTCGAGGGTCCGGGCCGCGATCGAGTCCCAGCCGTAGGGCCCCTCGATCGCCTTCCGGGCCGCGGCCGAGAGCCGCTCCCGCTCGGCCGGATCGGCGACCAGGTCGGTCAGCGCCGCAGCCAGCGCTCCCGGATCGGCAGGGGGCACGAGCCGGGCGGCGCCTTGATCCCGGCCGACCTCGGAGAAGCCGCCGACGTCGCCGAGCACCATCGGCTTCCCGAACGCCAGGCCGGCGTACAGGACGCCCGACTGCTCGATCTCCCGGTACGGGAGCGCGAGGACGTCGGCGCGCCGCAGCAGGGGCGGGACCTCCGGGTCGGAGATGAAGCGTGGGACGAAGCGCACCGTGCCGGGCGCCCGCGCCGCGAGCTCGCGCAGCGGCTCGATCGGCATCCTCGGCATTCCCGCGATCCACAGCTCCGCCCCCTCGGCCGCCGGGCCGAGGCGCGCGAACGCCTCGAGCAGGGTGTCGATCCCCTTGTACGGACGCAGCAGCCCGAAGAAGAGAACGACCGGGGCGCCCTCGGGGGCGGCGGCGAGCTCGGCGGGCAGCGGCTCCTCCGCCGGCAGCTCCGTCAGGTAGTCGAGCGGCCCGTGCGGGATCACGTGCACCCGGCTCGGATCGAGCCCGACGTCATCCCGCAGCCGACGGGCACCGTGCTCGGTGTGGCTCACCACCGCGTCGAACTCCGAGAGGAAGCGCCGTTGCGCGGCGAGCCCCCTGCGGTCCGGCGGCTTCGGCAGCGGGTAGTGCAGGGTGAGCAGGCGGGGGTGGCCCGAGGCGCGGACCAGGAAGCGATCGATTCGGGGAAGGGTCACCCACTGCCAGTGCGTGACGTCGGCCTCGCGGCCGGCCCTCCGGCCCTCGCGCAGGATCTGCGCGGGATGCTCGAGCGCCTTCAGGGGCAGCCTGCGACGCGACTGGAGCCCGGCCGCGGTCGACCGCCGGTAGAACGGCTCGCGCACGCGGTAGCCCTCGGCTTTCGGGACGGGGCCGTAGAGGAACCGGCTCGTGACGAGCTCGACGTCGGCGCCCGCACGCGCCAGGGCGGCCGCCAGGGAGCGGTCGTACGGTGGCGTGAACGCCGAGGGATCGACAAGCGAGACGCGCATGGGCGACGATTCTGGCGTGAAGCTCTCCTACTGCGTCGTCAACACCAACGGCCGCGAGTACCTTCGTGCGTGCCTCGGCGCGATCTCAGCGCACCATCCGGCGGGCGTCGAGCACGAGATCCTGGTGCTCGACAACGCCTCCAGCGACGGTTCGCCGGAGCTGCTCGAGGAGCTCGGCGCCGAGCTCGAGGGGCTCCGGACGATCGCCTTGGAGCGGCCCGACGGGAAGGCGGCGAACGACACCCGCCTGCTGCGGGAGGCGCGTGGCGAGTACTGCCTGCTCCTCAACGAGGACTCCGAGGTCCAGGCGAACGCGGCCGCCGCACTGATTCGCGCCTTGGACGTCGATCCGCGTGCGGGCGCGGCTGGCGCGCAGCTGCTCAGCCCGGCCGGCGAGCCGCAACCCTGTGCCTGGCGGCTGCCCGGGGTCGGGACCGCGGTCGCCCAGGCGCTCTTCTTGCACCGCCCGCTCGTTACCCAGAGCGGCGGATACGAGACCCGGCTCGTCGGCTGGGCGCAGTCGGCCGCGATGCTCGTCCGCCGCGAGGCCGCGGCGGAGATCGGCTGGCTGGATCCCGCCTTCTTCGTCTACTCGGACGAGACCGACTTCTGCAAGCGCCTGGGCGACGCCGGCTGGCACACCCTCTACGTCCCCTCGGCCCGGGCGGTCCACCACGAACAGCTTTCGACAGATCGCGACTCAGGGCGCTACCGGATCGTCGAGTTCCACCGCAACCGCGACCTCTACATGCGCAAGCACCACGGCCGAGGCGCGGCGGCTGCGGTCCGGGCGCTGACCGCATTCTCCTACCTGCCGAGGGCGTTCGCGGCCCTGCTGCTGCCCGGACACGAGCCAGACTGGTACCTTGCCCATGCAAGCCAGGCACTGCGCCCACGGGGCGACGGCGTCAGAGAGCGAGTGCTTGCGCCCGGTAGGACCTCAGCGCACGACGCTTGAACGACGCCGAACCGGGTAGTGCCCCGTAACTCCGTCAACCACCAGAGGAGACGACCGATGCGCGATAGCGCGCCCACACAGACCATTGCCATATCCCTCCCCGGCCCAGATGCCACGGGCCACGACCAGGACGAAGAGTGGTGTGAGGTGACGATCGACGGCAATCGGCGACGGATCCGCTTTCACGACTACGACGAGATCTTTGCCATCCCGGGCCTGTACGAGCGGCTCTTCTACGAGGAGCTCCGTTGCTCCTCGCCGCGCGTCGTCCGCGAGATGCTCGAGGCCCATCTCGAGTCGTCCGGGGACGACCCCGAGCCGCCTCGCGTGCTCGACGTCGGTGCGGGAAACGGCATCGTCGCGGAGGAGCTGGAGAAGCTCGGCGCTGAGACGCTGGTCGGAATCGACATCCTGGAGGAGGCGAAGGAGGCCGCGGAGCGCGACCGCCCGGGTCTCTACGACGAGTACCACGTCGCCGACCTGACGGCGCTTCCCGACGAGGTCGATGCGGCCCTCGAGGACGTCCGCTTCAACTGCATGACCACTGTCGCCGCGCTCGGCTATGCCGACATGCCACCCGCCGCGTTCGCGGGCGCCTTCTCCTACCTCGAGGAGGGCGGCCTGCTCGGCATCAGCATCAAGTCCGAGTTCGTCGGCGACGAGGACGACCCCAGCGGCTTCTCCCGCATGGTCGGCGCAGCGGTCGAGGACGGGACGCTCGAGGAGGTCGAGAAGCGCCGCTTCGTGCATCGCCTCTCCGCCGCCGGCGAGCCGATCCACTACACCGCGATGGTCGCGGTCAAGCGCGGCGAGCTCCCGGAGGTCGTGGCGGCCTGATCAGTACGAGCGGCGGTCCTCGTCGCGCAGCTCGGCCTCGAGCGTCTCGCCGCCGGGCTCGGTGTCCCCCGCCTCCTCCGCGCGCTCACGGAGCTCGGCAATTCGCCGCCTGACCTCGCTCGGGCGGGCGAGCCCGCGCACCGTCTCCCGCTCGGGGCCGCTGAGGGCGCCAAAGTAGAGGATGACCGGATAGACGGCCCAGAGAGCGGCGCGGCTGAGTAGGCCGTCCGCTCCGTCGGTCGGCAGCCACTCGTTCCCGATCGCGACCAGGACCGTGCCCGAGGCCGCGATCAGCGCGAGCCTGCCCCACTGCCAGGGAACCGGGAACAGTCGCTGCGTGAAGACGAGCATCAGGACCAGGGCGATCCCGTAGGAGATCACCAGCGCGACTCCCGCCCCGAGGATGCCGAGCTCGGGCACGAGCCAGAGATTGAGGCCGACGTTGGCGCCCAGCGCGGCCAGGGTCGCGGGGAAGTTGAACTCGGTCCGCCCGGTACGGCCGAGGACGACCAGCAGCGCGAGGTAGACGCCGTACAGCGCCGCGCCGAGCGCCAGCGGACCGATCGCCTCATACGCCGGGAAGAAGTCGGGGGCGGCGAGGAGGCGCACGATCCACCGTGCCTCCAGCCACATCGCGCTCACGATCAGCGCCGAGAGCGCGACGAACGCGGTCAGCACGACCGAGTACACGCGCCGCGCCTCCTCGTCATCGACGATCGAGTACGCGAGCGGCGGCCAGGCGAGCTGGAAGCCCCGGACGAACACCTGGATCACCTGGCTGAACTTGAACGCCAGCGCATAGAGGCCCACGGCCGCGGCGTCGATCGCGCGGACGATGATGATCCGGTCGACGAAGATGAGCGAGTAGAGGGAGAGCTCGGCCGGCATCGTCGGGAGGCCGAAGCGGAGCATGCGTCGCATCAGATCCCGCTCCCAGATCAGGCTGAGGCGCCGGCGCTCGCTGACGATCAGCCAGGCGACGAACGGGATCGCCGATGCGTAGCTGCCGAGCAGGAGGCCGCGGGCGCCCTCGTCGAACCCCGCGATCAGAAGCAGCGTCAGCGGGATCGCCGCGAGCACGTTGGCGAAGGTGAAGAAGAAGTAGGCCTTGGCCCGCTCGTCGAGGCGGTAGAGCGTGACCATGTACTCGTAGAGGGTCAACAGCCACAGGCCGCCGATCGCGATTCGCACCAGGCCGGGCTCGCTCTTCAGCGCCTCGGCGATCGGGTCGGCGAACGGGAGCAGCAGCAGGGCTCCCGCCGTGCTCGCCCAGAAGACCGCGGCAAACCCGTTGGCGACGACCTTGGAGCCCGACTCACCGGGCAGGTAGTAGAAGCGCAGCAACGCCTCGATCACCCCGAAGCGGACGACGATGCTCGCGGCAACCACCGCCCCGAACAGCACCTCGGCCTGCCCGTACTCGGTCGGATCGAGGATCGCGGTGTAGACCGGGAGCAGAAGGACCGCGATCGCCTTCGAGAAGACGCTGGAAGCGGTGTACGCGACCCCCGTCGTCGCCAGCCGCCGCAGATAGCTGAGCATGGTCCTCGCCTCAGGCCGCTTCCGGCCGCGGCTGCCCGGCCTTGACGATCGAGCCCGCCACGGCCAGCGCGAGCAGAGCCCAGGTGATCGGATCCGTGAAGAAGGCCGCGTAGCCGAGGCTGTGGACCAGCATCCCCGCGTACACGGCCAGCAGCGTGGCCATGAGCGGGCGCCGGGTCGGCCGCAGCCCGACGCCCGCGCGGCTCCAGAGCGCCAGTCCCGCGACGACGATCAACGCCAGGTAGACGACCAGGCCGATGGCCCCTTGCTCGGCGGCGAAAGTGACCGGCTCGGTGTGGCTCTCGACCGCGATTCCGTCCCCCCCTCCGAACCGGCCCTCGAACTCGGTCGCGAACGTCCCGGGCCCGTATCCGGTCAGCGGCCGGTCGGCGGCGATCTCGACCCCACCGCTGACGAGCCCGGTGCGCCCGGTCGTCTCCGCCGTCAGGC
>DATFLZ010000158.1:0-8150 GCA_035267205.1 Solirubrobacterales bacterium
GGCGTTGGAGACCATCGCGCGGATGTTCCCCGTCGCGGCCTCGGTGGTCACGATCGCCGAGGAGGGCCCGACCCCGGCCAGCTTCGAGTCGATCGCCGCGCGGGCGGACCGCTGCAGGTCGAGGTCGATCGTCGTGTAGACCTCGAGGCCGCCCTGGCGAACGGTCGCGGGCCCGTACTCGTCGATCAGCTGGTCGGTGACGTAGTCGAAGAAGTACTGCTCCTTGACCCGGTCGAACCTCTTGGTCGGGTTGATCCCGAGGCCGGAGCCCGCCAGCCGCGCCGCCTTGCCCTCGCCGATGTAGCCCTGATCGGCCATCGCCGCGAGCACCTCGGCCCGGCGGCTCTTCGCGCCCTTCGGGTTGAGCAGCGGGTTGTGCAGGGAGGGCGCCTGCGGGAGCCCGGCGAGCAGCGCCGCCTCCTTGACCTTCAGCTGCCGGGCGGGCTTGTTGAAGTACTGGCGGGCGGCAGCCTCGATCCCGATCGAGGTGCGGCCGTTGTTGGTCCCGTAGGAGGCGGAGTTCAGGTACTGCTGGAGGATCTTCCTCTTCGAGAACTTGTCCTCGAGCTCCTCGGCGAGCTTGGCCTCCTGGATCTTGGCCTCGAAGTTGCGATCGTCGAGCTGCCCCGTGTAGAGGTTCTTGACCAGCTGCTGGGTGATCGTCGAGCCGCCCTGGACGACCTCGCCGGCCTCCGCGTTCTCGAGCGCCGCCCGGAGCACGGCGCCGAAATCGACGCCGCCGTGCTCGTAGAAGTCGGCGTCCTCGATCGCGATCGTCGCGTTCTGGACCACCTTCGGCACCCGCTTGAGCTTGACCTCCTTGCGGATCGTGTCGGAGTTGATCACGCCGAGCCGGGTCCCGTCGGATGCGAACACGGTCGTGTTCGCCCCCTTGTCGATGGGCTTCAGGTCCTCCAGGGGAGGTGCGTCAGCGGCCACGTTGAGGACCCAGATTCCGGCGCTCAGGAGGGCGATCGCGACGGTGGCGAGAAGCACCCCAAGACCGAGCAGGATCGATCCCCGCTTCTTGCGTGACCGGCGCGCAACGCGTCTCTGCCGGGCAGTCATGGCGGTGCGGAGAGGGTAGCGATGCCGATTAATTCGACCTCAACGGCTGCAAGACCTCTTGCCGGGCGGACGCACGGGCCACAATGTCCGGATGCGCCGCGCCGCCACCCGTGCGATCTTCATCGACGCCCTCGGGACCATGCTCGAGCTCGAGCCCCCGTGGGAGCGGATCGACCCCTCGGCGGTGGCCGGCCTGGCTCCCGAGCGCGTGCGCGCCGGGTTCGAGGCCGAGATGGCCTACTACCGGGAGAACATGGCCTCGGCGTCCGAGCCGGACTCGCTCGCCGCCCTCCGCGAGCGCTGCGCGGGCGTCCTCTCGGAGTCGCTCGGCCGCGAGGTCGGCGTGCCCACGATGATGCGCTCGATCCGGTTCCGGCCCTATGCCGACGCGGCCGCGGCGCTCGCCGAGCTGCGCTCACGCGGGCTGACGCTGGTGTGCGTGTCCAACTGGGACTGCTCGCTGCCGGAGGTGCTGGACCGGGCCGGCCTCCAGGGCCTGCTCGACGGGGTCGTGACCTCGGCGGTGGCCGGCGCGGCGAAGCCGGACCCGGCGATCTTCGCGCCGGCGCTGCAGATAGCCGGCTGCTCGCCCGGGGAGGCGATCCACGTCGGCGACACGGACGAGGACGTCGAGGCGGCCCGGGCGGCCGGAATCGAGGCCCTGCGGATCGACCGGGGCGGCGAGGCGGGACCGGGCGAGATCACCTCGCTCGCCGCGATCAGCCACCATCTCGCGCCCAGGTGATGCGATGAACGAGCGAGACCACAGATCCGGGCGGCTGCCCACCCGCGCCGGATACCTCGGCATCCCCACGAGCCGCATCGGCGGGATCGAGATCATCGGCGGCGTCTTCTGGGCGATCGGCGTCAGCGTGGTCGGGCTGCTCCTGCTGAGCGCGATCGACGCCAGCGCCACCGACCCCGACCTCGACCAGCCGGACGGGATCAAGCTCGCGGTCCAGGCGTTCGGCGTGCTCGGCTTCGTCAGCGCCGCGATCGGGATGACGATGCTCGCCAACAGGGGAGGCTTCGCCGACGCCCTTCGGCGGCTCGGCGCGCTCGGCCCGGCCGCCCGCTTCGCCTCCACCTTCTTCCTCGCGCTGGTGATCTACGTCGTCGCGGCGGGGATCGTCGCCGGCATCCTGCAGCCCGAGCAGGAGGACATCGCCGAGAACCTCGGCGCGGACAAGGATGCCGCCGCGATCGTCACCGTCCTGGCGGGGGTGCTGATCATCGGCGGCGCCGCGATCGGCGAGGAGCTCTTCTTCCGGGGCATGCTGTTCGGGGGGCTCCGCCAGCGGCTCCCGCTCTGGCCCGCGGCGGCCATCTCGGGCCTCCTCTTCGGGCTCCCCCACCTGCCGCAGGGCGATCTCGCGGTCGTTCTCCAGCTGAGCATCTTCGGCGCGGTCCTGGCCTGGGCGTACGAGCGGTCCGGAACGCTCTGGGTTCCGATCGGGCTGCACGGCCTCAACAACACGCTCGCGTTCTATCTGCTGGTCACCGACAAGATCTGAACCGGATCCGGGCAAGCCGCGCGACCGACGCGTAGAATCGCCGCAGGCATGAGCGTCCCCGTTCGCACCATTCTCGCCCTCGCAGCACTGCTGGCGGCGCTCGGCGCCGGGGCGGCCGCCGCTCATGGGCAGGCGCAGGCGCCCGCCGACGCGCCTGCGGAGCCTGAGACTGTGGTGGGCGGCGAGGCCGCCGCCGGCACCGGGCCGAAGGGAGCGCCGGGGAAGGCCCGCGACGCCCGCATCCGCCTGCGGCTCGGCGGCCTCAGCGGCGGCAAGCTCAAGGTCGGCAACCGCTTCAAGGTGAAGGGGACGCTCGCGCCCTACGTGAAGGGCGAGGAGGTCACGCTGCTGGTCAAGCGCGGCAAGCGGACGATCAAGCGCAAGACCGTCACCCCCAAGCGCAAGAAGGGCTCGAACTTCAGCAAGTTCAGGATCTCCAGCAAGCAGATCCAGCCCGGCCGTTACTCGGTCCATGCGGTCCACAAGCGCAGCGACGAGCTCTCGTACGAGAAGCAGAAGACCAAGGCCTTCAAGGTCAAGTACCCGAGCCTCCGCGCCGGCAACAAGTCCTCCAAGGTCAAGCTGCTCAACAAGCTGCTGAAGAAGCTCGGCTACATCAACGACGGCGGCAAGCGCTACGACAGCGCCACCGAGCGGGCCGTGCTCGCCTACCGCAAGGTCAACAAGATGGCGCGCAAGACGAAGGCGACGGCCAAGATCTTCAAGAAGCTCGCCAAGGGCAAGGGCGGCTACAAGGTCACGCACCCCGGCTCGGGCAGACACGTCGAGGCCGACATCTCCCGCCAGATCATGGTCCTCGTGAACGGGAGCAAGGTGAAGGAGATCTACCACGTCTCCACGGGCGCGCCGGCGACCCCGACGATCCCGGGAACCTGGAGCTTCTACCGCAAGGAGCCGGGCTACAACAACGTCGGCATGTACTACTCCGTCTACTACAACCGGGGATACGCGATCCACGGCTACAAGTCGGTCCCCACCTACCCCGCCAGCCACGGCTGCCTGCGGAACCCGCCCCCGCACTCGAAGCGCATCTACGACTGGGTCGACATCGGGATGAAGATCCACATCTCGCGCTGAGCGCCGCGCCGTCACTCCAATACGATCAGCCTCGCCATGAGCGACGCCCGCCAGACCCTGATCGACGAGCTCCGCGAGCACGCGCTCGTGATCGGCGAGGTGACCCTGACCAGCGGGAAGACGGCCTCCTACTACGTCGACGCCAAGCGGGCGATCCTGCGCCAGCCGGCCTTCGGCGCGCTGGCTGAGCTGGTTGCGGAGACCGCGGCCGAGCTGGGCGCGAAGGCCGTCGGCGGGATGACGATGGGCGCCGACCCGATCGCGAGCGCCGCGCTCGCCGGGCCCGGCGGCGAGGACCTGCTCGCCTTCTTCGTCCGCAAGGAGAAGAAGGAGCACGGCCTGCAGCGCTGGGTCGAGGGGCCGATCCTCGCACCGGGCACGCCGGTCCTGATCGTCGAGGACGTCGTCACCACCGGCGGCTCGACCGTGAAGGCGATCGAGCGCTGCCGGGAGGAGGGGCTCGAGATCCTCGGCACGGTCTCGGTCCTCGACCGGCTCGCGGGCGGCGCCGCGGCGATCGAGGCTGCCGGCGGCGGCCGCTACACCCCGCTGGCGACCATCGACGACGTCTACCCGGACCGGCCGGCCACCTGACGCACTTGTTTATCTAGCTCAACGGGGCTATCCTCGGCGCCGGGGGGCGGCGAGGGAGGGAGCATCTTTGTGTCCGAGCAGCTGATTGACTCTGAAGTGAGCGGTCCCCTGGCCGGGCTGCCGTTCCGCTTTACGGCGCCCGCCGGCTTCGAGGAGGACCGGAAGACGATGCTCGATGCGACCGAGCTCGCCTTCGTCCATCGCGGCGGCGGATACCGGCAGGAGATTCTGGGGCTGCCGCGAGTCGAGTTCGCCAAGCTCGCCGACACCCCACCGCCGACGCACAGCGACGAGCTGCTCGGCCTCCATGACGAGGTTGCCAGCGACCGGCAGACCGAGAGCGTCGGCGTGTCCTCGTGCAGCGTCGCCGGGCGCCGGACACCGGTGCTCGAGGCACACTTCGTTCCCTTCGACAACGGCCGGCTGCGGGGATTGCTCCTCGGTCAGCGCGAGATCCGCCTCTCGAGCCTGCTCTGTCCGATCCCCGGCCTGGCCGAGACCTGGGCCTTGATCATGCTCGGCGCCGACGCCCCACGGAGCGGCTACCAGCCGTTCCGCCAGTCAGTGCTCGACTCGATCGCCCTGAACCCCGACGTCAGCGTGGCCGTCGGCTAGCTCCAGGGCATCCGCAGGCCCTGCCGGAACTCCGACTGGCACCCAGCGAAGTCGAGGATCAGGCGGTTCCGCCGATCCTGCACGCGCTCGTCGATCCGCACCTCGGTGGCGAGGGTGGCGGTCCTGATGTCAGAGCCGATCTCCTCAACGATGTGCGCGCGGGCGGCTGCGAAGTCGCCAACGTCCCGGACGATGTCGGTCACCAGCAGCGGCGAGGACCGGTCGGCGATGTCGGGCACCCCCCGCCACCGGACCTCCGGTGTCGACCCGTCCCCCTCGACATCGAGGAGCTCGATCCGCGGCTGGCCGAAGTGCTCGGCCAGCATGCCGGCGACGACCGCGCCTCCGGACCCGAGCCCGACGATGCAGTCCGGCCCGCGCCAGGCGCGAAGCTCGTGCGTGAGGGCCTCGACCGCCGCCTCGACGTCCTGCCAGCTCATCCGGTTCTCGGCGCCCCGGCGGCGGCAGACGGTCTTGCCGACGCCCCTCCACTGATCCCGCGGCGATACACAGACTCCGAGATTGAGGAGCCAGTCCGAGAGCTCGGCTCGCCACTGGCCCGGGGTATCCACGTGGATCCGCGACACGAGCTCAGCCATCGGCATCGGCTCATCGACCCCGAGGTCGAGGACGACCGTCGATTCCGGCATTCGCGCCATGGCCATCCCGGCGCCGAGACAGACCTCGGCGCGAGCCTGCGTGCGAAAGAAGCAGAGCTCGGCATCGGCGGGCCCGAAGCCCAGGTGGGGCCCGAGGCGCACGTCGTCATCCGGCGTGAGGACGACGACCGCAGCCCGACAGCGAGCAAACGCCTGATCGAGCAGGTCGCGGGCCTCCGCCCCCGACGACTCCGGCGGCAGCGACTCACGCATCGTCAGCGGATGCGCGCCGATCGCCTCGAGTACCTCGCAGACGGCATGGCAGTTCGCCTCATCCCGTCCAGCGATCACCATCACCTTGTCGCCGAGCCCTACCTTCTCGGCGATCCCATTCTTCCCAGGCCCTTCGACCTGCCCTGGTTCACGGACCGCGACTCTCATCCCTTCCTCCTCCTGCCAATGAGAAACAGCGTCGTTCATCTTAGCGAACAGCTACAACAACCGAGCGGGTTAGGACGCGAAGCCGACGAGATGCTCCCGGACATCGTCCCTCAGTCGGCTCCCGAATCGTCGCCCTCGAGCCGCCCCTCCAGCGCCTCGACCCGCAGCTCCAGCTCCCGAATCCGCTCGAGGAGTCCATCCCCACCGTCGCCGGAGCCCCCCGGCTCGCCGTCCTCGCCGGACTGCGTCACCGCGTCGGGATGGTCCCCCGCCACCCCCTCGCCCGCGCCCAGCAGATGCTGAAACCGCTCCTCCTTCTGCCCGGGGCTGCGCGGCAGCCGCTCGGCGAGTCCGCGCTCCATCAAGGTCTCGAGCGCGGCGCGAACCGCCCCGAGGTCGGGAAGCTGCTTGAGGCGGTCAGCCCGATTCCTGAGCTCGCCCGGCGTCTGCGCCCCCCGCAGCATGAGCACGGCCAGGATCGACAGCTCAGCTTCCGGAAGCTCGAGCTCGGCGTCGATCAGCTGCCGGTACTTGATCACCCGAGCGCCGTGCTCGGTAGCTGAGCGAATCAGGCCGCGGCGCCCCAGTGATCCCAGAGCAGCTCGGATCGCGGCCTCGTCGTAGTCGGTGACCGGCGAGCGGTTCGTGGCCTGGTTGCAGCCGCCCCGCAGCGAGTTCAGCGACAGCGGATAGCCGTCGGGCGTAGTCCGCTGCTTCTCCAGCAGGACGCCGAGCACGCGGATCTCAACCGGATCGAGCTCCATGCGCACAGCCCCCTACTGCTCCCCCAGCGGAGATCCGGCGAAGAAGAAGAACCACACCTGCATGGCCAGCACCGCCATCACGAAGACGATGACCAGGACCCGGTCCAGCGTGGTCAGCGACGCCGCCCGCTCCTGATAGCGGCTCCGCTCGCCGCGCGCGCTCCTGAGCCAAGGCGGCGGCTCACGGTACCTGGGCCCGGGGCCTCCACTCATCCTCCGGTCGATCGCGCCGAGTCGCGCCAGGGCCTTGGTCAGCAGGTAGCTCTGGACCCCGAGCGCCGCGATCACCGCCAGCACCGCCGTCATCTGCGGTACGTCGCTCGATCCCTGAACGCGTGAGCCGATCCACAGCGCCAGCAGCGGGCTACCGGTCCAGAGGTTGATCGCGGCCAGCGCCATCGCCGATGTCACGGCGATCTTCTTCAGCTGGCCGCTGCTGAAGGCGGCTCCGCTCACGCCTTCACCTCCGGCAGGATCCGGTCCAACCACCGTGGCAGCAGCCACACCTCACGCCCGAACAGCCTCATCACCGCCGGCAATAGAAACAGACGGACGACCGTCGCGTCGACGATCACGGCGATGGCCAGGCCGATGCCGAACTGACGCGTGTTGGTGATCTCCGACAGCGCGAACGCCAGGAAAACCGCGGTCATGATCACCGCGGCGCCCGTGACCACGGCAGCGGTCCGCTCGAGGCCGAAGACGATCGCCCGCTCGGGGTCGTTGTAGCGCAGCCATCCCTCCCGCATTCTGGTGATCAGGAAGACCTGGTAGTCCAGCGAGAGCCCGAACACGACCGTGTAGATGGCGCTGATCGAGACCGCGTCGACGTAGCCGGGTCCGCCGAGCAGCGGGTTGCTGCCCTGGAAGAGGATCGCCAGCGCCCCGAACGCGACCACGACCGACAGCAGGTTCAAGAGCACGGCGATCGCCGGCAGGAGCAGCGAGCGGAAGATCGGAATCAGGACGAAGTAGCTGGCCACGGCCAGGGCCAGGATCAGCAGGGGAAGCCGCGAGGTCGTGGCCTCGTCGTACTCGACCAGCGCGGCGGCGGTACCCCCGACCGCTGCGGCCGCACCGAGGTCCTCACCCAGCTCCTCGGTGCGCTCGCTGAGATCGTTGCGCAGCTCGGCGGTCTCGTCGGAGTTGGGAGCGGAGCGCGGGACGACGACCACCCGCGCGGCCTCGCCTCCGCTCGAGGCGTTCACGGCAACCTCGGCGCGATCCCGGTCCTCCTGCTCGGTGGCGTCGATTGCCGCCAGCACGAAGTAGCCGGACTCGAACAGCCCCGGCGAACGCCGCAGGGTGCGCCCGATCGTGCGCCTGCTTCCGCGCAGGAGCCGCCCGGTGCCGCGGCGCGCGTCGGCGATGCCGCCCACGAGCGGGCGGACCTGGGTCCCGGCCGAGCTCAGGCCCACAGCCAGCTCCCGACCGCCTCCGCTCAGCGCTCCGAGCCC
>DATFLZ010000159.1:0-4025 GCA_035267205.1 Solirubrobacterales bacterium
GAGGGCGCCGACGAGATCGTCTTCCTCGACATCACCGCGACCCACGAGAAGCGCGAGACGATCGTCGAGCTGGCGCGGCGCACCGCCGACAACGTCTTTATCCCGTTCACCATCGGCGGCGGGATCGGCTCAGTGGACGACGCGCAGGCGGTCCTCGACGCCGGTGCCGACAAGGTGGCGGTCAACTCCTCGGCGCTCGCCCGCCCGGAGCTCATCACCGAGCTCACCCAGGTGTTCGGCTCCCAGTGCGTGGTGGTGGCGATCGACGCCAAGCGACGCGAGCCCGAAGAGGCTGCCGATCTCCCCGCCTGGGATGTGTACGTTGCCGGCGGGCGCCGGCGAGTGGACGGCCGCGAGGCCGTCGAGTGGGCGGCCGAGGCCGCCGAGCGGGGGGCGGGGGAGATCCTGCTGACGAGCATGGACCGGGACGGCACCAACGACGGGTTCGAGCTGGACCTGACGAGGGCGGTCGCGGACGCCGTGGCGATCCCGGTGATCGCCTCCGGCGGCGTCGGCACGCTCGACCATCTCGCCGAGGGAATCAGGGCGGGAGGGGCCGACGCGGTTCTCTGCGCATCGATCTTCCACTACGGCACCTACTCCATCGCCGAGGCGAAGCGCGCGATGGCAGCCGACGGGATCCCGGTGCGGCGGGTGGGCCGGGCGACCTAGCCCTTCTTCTTGCCCGGGGAGCCCTTCTTGCCCTCGCCGCCCGAGCCCTGCTTCTCGGCGCCCTTGCTGCGGGCCCGTCGCCGCTCGGCCGGCGGCACGATCCCCTTGGTGCCCTTCTTGGCCTTGTAGTCGTAGATCTTGATCGGCCGGAAGGCCACGACCTCGGAGCCGCCGACGAGGAACAGTCGCTTGCCATCGGATACCACGGGCCCGTACTCGCCCTCGTCGAACTTGAACACGCGCCTGCCGGTCGTCAGGTCGAAGCCGACGGTCGCGTTGCCGCTAAACGTCGACACGTACACGACGTCGCCGATCACGGTCGCCGGCCCGCTGACCTGGCCGCCGGGCTCGGCGGCCCAGTTGACCTTGCCGCTCTCGGCGTCCAGGGAGTAGACCTGCTTGTCGTGCGAGCCGAAGTAGACCGACGGCTTCGTCTTCGGGGCGTCGGCGGCGGCCACGCCGGAGTAGACGAAGTCGCCCGCCGAGAAGGTCCAGGCGATCTCACCGGTCTGGCGGTCGAAGCTGTAGACCCGGCCGTCGACGTTGCCGACGTAGACCCGGCCGAATGCCACCGCTGCCGTCGAGTAGAAGCGGCCGCTGCGCCCGAGGCCGGCGCCAAGGTCGGAGGTCTTCCAGCGGATGGCGCCATCGTCGGCCCGCAGCGAGTAGAACTGCCCGGCGTAGTCACCCACGTAGAGGCTGCCGTCGGTGAACGCGGGCGCTGCCTTCACGGCGCCGTCCAGCTTCGTCGACCACTTCGTCTTCCCCGTGCGCGCGTCCAGCGCGAAGAAGTCGCCGGGCTCGGTCCCGAAGTACATGGTGCCGCCGGCGACGATCGGCGAGGACTCGGCCCTGCCGGGCAGGTCCTTGCTCCACATCACCTTGCCGTCGCGGGCGCGGATGCCGAGCGCCTGGCCAGGCTCGAGGTTGACCGCGAGCAGCATGCCCTTCCAGAACGCCGGAGAGGACGCGTTCAACTTGCCATGGCGCTTCTTCCAGATCACCTTGCCCGTGTCGTTGTTGAGCGCGATGAAGACCCCGTCGTTGTCGATCAGGTACATCCGCACCCCGACGACGATCGGCGCGAACTCGATCAGCTGGTCCTGGTCGTACTTCCAGACCTTTCGGAACGGGGGCCGGACCTTCTGTGCGTTGAGGAACTTGGTGCGATCGGTGTCGTAGCCGTACCGGGGCCAGTCGACCCCCCGCTTGTCGGCGGGCTTGCTCTCCGGCTGTGGCTGCGGCTTGCTCGCCTCCTCGAAGGTGACATCGGGGTTGGAGATGTCGTCGGGCCGCTTGACGAGGGCGACAGCCGCCAAGATGCAGGTCGCGAAGACCACGCCCACGACGATGCCGAGCAGCAGCCGCTCGGCGCCGGAGAGCTTCTCCCAGGTGATCTTGATCCGTTCCATCCGCTCGACGATCATGCTACGGCTGCAACCTCATGGAACGCTCAAGCGAGACTGAGAGCCTCGAGCGGGCCCGCGCCGATGCGGTGCCCGAGGAGCTGCGAACCGCGCTCGTCGGCGAGCGCGCCTATCTCGTCGGGGGGACGATCCGTGACGCCCTGCTGGGGCGGCAGCTGAGCGACGACGTCGATCTCGCGGTCGAGGGCGAGCTCGACCCCATCCTCGATCGCCTTGGTCTGCCCGCCCACACACACGAGCGCTTCGGGACGGCCTCGGTACAGATGGACGGCCTCGGGATCGACATCGCGCGCACGCGGCGCGAGCGCTACCCGCAGCCCGGAGCGCTGCCCGAGGTCGAGCCGGCCCCGATCCGCGCTGATCTCGGGCGTCGCGACTTCACCGTCAACGCGCTCGCGATCCCCGTAGCCGGGGACCTCGAGCTCCTCGATCCCTACGACGGCATGGCCGATCTACGCGCCGGGCTGCTCCGCTCGATCGCGAGCGGGTCGTTCCGCGACGACCCGACGAGGGCGCTGCGCGCCGCTCGGTACGCGGCCAGGCTCGGCTTCGATCTCGAGGGGGAGACCGAGAGCGAGCTGCGAGCCAGCGACCTGAGCACGGTGAGCGCCGACCGGGTCGAGGCGGATCTGCGCCGCATCGCAAGCGAGCCAAGCGCCGTCCTCGGCTTTGACCTGCTCGCCGCCTGGGGCCTGCTCGCCCTGGATCCCGAGCGCGGCGATCTGCTCTCGGAGGCGGCGGAGCTCTCCCTGCTGGCCCCGTGGGGGTCGCTGATCGACCGCGGTGGCCTGCTCGTCGAGATCGCGATCGGGCCGTGGGATCGCATCGAGGCAGCGCTCCGGCTCGCGCGGGAGACCCGACGGGAGCGGCCCGCCTCGGAGCTGTTCGAGCTGGCCCGTTCGCACGACGACCACATCCTCGCGATCGCCCGCGCGGCCGGGGCCGAGCGCCTCGATCAACACGTCAGCGAGTGGCGCCGGGTCGAGCTGACCATCGGCGGAAGCGACCTGATCGCCGCCGGGGTGCCCGCCGGGCCGGAGCGCGGAGAGGCGCTGCGCGCCGCGTTGCACGCGCGGATCGACGGCGAGATTCCCGCCGGTCGCGAAGCCGAGCTCGAGGTGGCGCTCGCCGCCACGGGGCGCAGCTCGTAGCGCGGACCGGCGGCGGCGGGCGGCGCGGATCTGGAATCGTGCCGAGACCATGGAATGGACCGAGACACGGGGGATACCGCTGCTGGAGGTGGCGCTGCCGGGAGCCCGGGTGGCCTTCTCCGGGCGCAAGGGCGGCGTCAGCGCGGCGCCCTGGGACACCCTCAACCTCGGCCTCCTCACCGGCGACCGCCCCGAGCGGGTGCGCGAGAACCGCCATCTGCTCGCCGGCGCGCTCGACCTCGATCCCGCTCGGGTGGCGATCGGCCGCCAGGTCCACGGAGCCGGGCTGGCCGCCCATGTCGAGCCGCAGGCCGGCGCCCCCTACGCCGAGCCCGGACAGGTCGAGCCACCGGCGGTGGACGGCCATCACACGGCCGAGCCGGACCTCGCGCTGCTGGTCTTCGTGGCCGACTGTCTGCCGATCGCGGTGACCGGCAGCCGTGGCCTGGCGATGCTGCACGGCGGCTGGCGCGGGCTCGCGGCCGGAATCGTCGCCGCGGGCTGCAAGGAGATCGACGGGTCCGCTGCCGTGATCGGACCCGGAATCGGGCCCTGTTGCTACGAGGTGGGTGACGAGGTGCTCGCCGCGTTCGCATCGCTCGGTTCCGAGGTCGCGTCGGGGCGGATGCTCGACCTGGGAGGAGTCGCCGAGGCCCTCCTCGTCAGGGCCGGGGTCGAGGTCGTGGCGCGCAGCGAGCTGTGCACGCGCTGCAACCCTGAGCTGCTGTTCTCGCATCGTGGCCAGGGCCCGGACACCGGGCGCCAGGCCGGCTTG
>DATFLZ010000160.1:0-11885 GCA_035267205.1 Solirubrobacterales bacterium
TCGGCCTCAGGCAGCACCGTCGCCAGGGCGAGGGCGGGGAAGCCAGCGCCGGCGCCGAGATCGCAGATGCGCTCGGCGCTGCGCAGCTCGTCGAAGGCGAGCCCGCTGAGCGAGTCGGCGACGTGGACCCGCCAGGCGGAACCCGGGTCGGTGACCGAGCTCGGAGCGGTCGGATCCGCGGCGAGCAACTCCACCAGCCGCTCGAGCCGGCGGCGCTCGCCGGCGGTCAGCTCCACAGCGGACGGTGCCTGCTCCTCAGCCAACCCAGCCCTCCCTGCGGTGGCCGGTCCCGGCGTGCTCAGTCGTCGAGCAGCGGCGCGACGATGACCCTGCGGTCGGGATCGTCGCCCTCGCTGAAGGTCTCGACGTCGCTGCGGTCCTTGAGCACCTCATGGACCATGCGCCGCTCGGACGCCGACATCGGCTCGAGCCGGACCTGCTCCCCGTTGCGCGCCGAGCGGTCGGCCGCGATCCCGGCCTCCTCCTCGAGCAGGTCGCGCCGCCGCTCGCGGTAGCGGGCCGCATCGACGGTGACGCGCTTGCGCTCGCTGCGGCCCTGGAAGGCCGCCCGGTAGCAGAGCAGCTGCAGCGCGTCCAGCGTCTGGCCGCGCCGGCCGATCAGGATCCCGAGGTCCTCCTCGGCGTCGATCACGGCCTGGATCTCCTCGTCGGTCTCGTCGATCGCGACATCGGCCTCGACGTCGAGCTCGTCGAGGATGCGGTCGAGGACCGCGACGACGCGGTCAGCCGGCTCCTCGGGGAGGTCGTGGTTGGCGCTGTCGTCGCTCATCGTCGGCTCACCGTCGCTTTCCGCTTCGCTTTTTCTTCTTCTTCCGGGGCGGCGGGGGCGGGGGCTTGGTCGCCTCCTCGATCTCCTCGGGCGTCTTCTTCGGCGGCGCCGGCATGAAGGTCTGAACGACCTGCTGCTGCCCAAAGGTCCAGATGTTGGTCGTGATCCAGTAGATCGAGAGCCCGGCGAGGAAGGATGCGACAAAGGGGGCGAAGATGAACGGGAGTCCGAAGACGATGAACTTCTGCGGGCCCTCGAGGCCCTGGCCGCGAACCGCCATCGCCAGGCCGGCTGCGAGCTGGGTGACGATGAACAGGACGATCAGGATGACCATCTCCGCGCCGGCGGGTGGCTCGAGGATCGACTGGATGAACAGGAAGCTCTCGTTCGGCCCCTCGACATCGCAGGGCGGCAGCTGGTCGACCCGGACGTCGCAGCGGAAGCTCTCGCCGCGGAGCATGTAGAAGAGCGCGATGAAGACCGGCAGCTGGAGGATCAGGGGGATGCAGGAGGCGAGCGGGTTGATCTCGTTCTCCTGGTAGAACTTCATCATCTCCTGCTGCTGGCGCTGCTTGTCGTCCTTGTGACGCTCCTGGATCGCCTTCAGCTGCGGCTGCAGCTCCTGCAGGGCGCGCATCGAGCGGATCTGCTTCAGGGAGAGCGGGACGATCGCGAGGCGCACAGTCATCGTCAAGGCGATGATCGCGAGGCCCCAGCTGAGCCCCACGGTGTCGTGGAACCAGACGATGATCGCCTCGGGAATGTCGGTGAAGATGGAAGCCAGGGTGAGCATCAGGTGGTTGCCTCGGGGCGGTCGCGGTCGCGGTCGCCTGGATTGTCGGAGCGGAAGAGCCTACGGTTCTCGAGCGGATCGAGTCCGCCCGCGCTGAACGGGTTGCAGCGTACGACCCGCCAGCCGGCGAGGATGGTGCCACGAACGGGGCCGAGCTCGCGTACTGCCTGCTCGGCGTAGGTCGAGCAGGTCGGGTAGTAGCGGCAGCGGGGACCGCCCAGCGGGGAGATGAATCGGCGGTAGAAGCGGATCGGCGCCAGCAGGACGGCGGTCGCCGCACGGCGTACCGGCCCGCCCCTCCCGGCGGCTGGGGGCGGCGTGCCTTCCGTTTCACGTGAAACGGAGTACCCGGGGACAGCCGCATGGTCCGGCCCTGCGCTCGGCCCCGTTTCACGTGAAACGCCGGAGATCGGCGCCATCAGCTTCCCGTCTCCGCCGCGGCCAGCAGCTCCGCGATCGAACTCTTCAGGCCCTCACTCCCGTCGCGCTCGATCAGCTCCCCGACGTCCGAGCGGCCGACGAGCACGAAGTCGTGGCCCGCCGGGAGGGTGTCCTGCAGGGCCCAGAACGCCTCGCGCATGCTCCGCTTCACCTTGTTCCGCTCGACCGCACCGCCGACCTTCCGCCCGACGGAGATTCCCAGCCGGACGTCGTCGCCCGCCTCGTCGTCGCCACGGGGGAACGCGTAGAGCACTATGTGCCGGTTCGCGTGCGAGCGGCCGTCACGGTAGGCGCGATCGAAGTCCCCGCTGCGCGAGAGCCGCCCGCGTTTGCGCCCCTCGCCTCGCGGATCGCTCATCGACCGGTCTCAGACCGTCAGGCGCTTGCGGCCCTTGCGACGACGCCGGCGCAGGACCTCGCGGCCGTGCCGGGTGCGCGTGCGTGCACGGAACCCGTGGGTGCGGGCTCGCTTCCTCTTCTTTGGCTGCCAAGTTCTCTTCATTGATTAGCCCCTTCTCGGGTCAGGGGACGGCGCAGTATACGCACACCTGGATTGCTTTCAGCGCGTATTGCGGGGTTGGTGGATCGGAGCCCCCCGGTCGCCGCCCGGTCTCGACTTATGATCGCGCCCGGCGCCCGGCCGGGCGCCCCGACCTGCGGCGCGAGAGGGAACTTGCCGGAAGAGGATTCACAGCTGAGCGCGATCTGGGAGGGCGTCCGCGAGGAACTCCGCGACGCCGTTCCCGCATCCGCATATGAGAGCTGGCTCGAGCCGCTACGCGCCGTCGGCGTCCAGGGCAACCGTCTCTACGTCGAGGGGCCGCCCCGTGTACGGGACTGGTTCGAGCGCCGCTACTCGGCGCTCGCTGTCACGGCCCTGCGGCGGCGAACCCCGGATGTCACCGACATCGTCTTCTGCGCCCCCGGCGAGGCCGGCGCCCTCGGTGGTAGGGCGGCCGCGAGCTCGATCCCGGCCGGGCTCGGCCGCGACCTCGACTTCGACCGCTTCGTGATCGGCGCTCCCAACCGATTCGCCCACGCGGCCGCCCTCGCCGTCGCGGAGCTCCCCGGAGAGGCGTACAACCCGCTCTTCATCTATGGCGACCCGGGCCTCGGAAAGACACACCTGCTCGTCTCGATCGCCAACTACCTGCGGCGTAGGCGGCCCGACATGACCGTCATCTACACCACCGCCGAACGGTTCACATCGGAGTTCGTGAGCTCGGTTCGGGGCAAGGGCAGCGGCGCCGAGCAGTTCAAGCGCCGCTACCGGGAGATCGGCGCGCTGCTGATCGACGACATCCAGTTCCTCGAGGACAAGCCCAAGACCGAGGATGAGTTCTTCCACACCTTCAACGAGCTCTACGCGGCCGGCAGCCAGATCGTGCTGTCGAGCGATCGCCCACCGGAGGCGATGGAGCGGCTCACCGAACGGCTGCGCGATCGCTTCGCCTGGGGCCTCACGGTCCGGATCGACCAGCCCGATCTGCCCACCCGGGTCGCCCTGCTTCGCAAGCTCGCTGCCGAGCGCGCGATCGTGGTCCCAGACCTCGAGGTACTCCGCCAGATCGCCGAGCTCGTCCCCGCGAACCTGCGCAAGCTCGAGGGCGCTCTCACCCGGGTCGCCGCCTTCGCCTCCCTGATCGGCGAAGCGCCGTCACCCGAGATGGTCGGCGAAGCGCTCGAGCCCGGGGAGGGAGAGCTCGCCGACGGCGCCAGGACCCAGGCGGCCGATGTCCGTGCCACCCCGACGATCGCCGCGATCCAGCAGGCCACCTGCGACGTCCTCCACCTCTCACGTTCCGATCTCACCTCGCCGCGCCGCGCGCCCAACCTCGTGCGCGGCCGCCAGCTCGCCATGTACGTAGCCCGCAACACGACCGAGGCCTCCCTCGCCGAGATCGCCCGCGCTTTCAACCGGGACCACTCCACCGTCCTGCACTCCATCCGTACCGTCGAAAAGCGCCTGGAGCCAGGATCGGATATCCACAAGGCTCTAGAGGCAATCCACGAACGGCTCGTGATCGCCCCAGAGTCGAGCTGAGCTCACGACCTTGTCCACCGACCAACCGGATTCCCACCACCTTGTCCACACCCCAGACCTCGCACCGGCAAGCGCGATCCGCAGCTTTTGCAAGGGTTCCCACAAGACCTACATCAACTCAAGACGACCGGAAGAGGAACTAGATGAAGATCACAGCTGACCGCGATCCGCTCCTCGACGCGCTCCAGGCCGCCGCTCGCGCGCTCTCCACCCGCTCCACCCTTCCCTCGCTCGGCGGCATCCTGCTCACCGTCCAGGACGGGGCCGCGACCGCTCGCGCAACCGACATGGAGCTCGGTCTGACGGTCGGGATCGAGGCGGACGCCGAGGGCGACGGCAGCATCCTCCTGCCCGGCCGGCTGCTCACCGATGTCGCCCGCGCGCTCCCGCCCGGCCCGGTGACGATCGCCGAGCGCAGCGCCGAGCACGACGTCGAGCTCACCGCCGGCACGGCGAGCTTCCACATCAAGGTGCTCCCCACGGACGACTTTCCCCGACTGCCCGAGTTCGAGGGCGAGGCGATCAGGATGCCGGCGGGCGCGCTGGCCGAGACGGTCGAACGGGTCGCCCGGGCGGCTTCGCGGGACGAGGTCCGCCCGATCCTGACCGGGATCCTGGTCAGCGTCGACGGGTCGACGCTGACGATGGTCGCAACCGACTCCTACCGCCTCTCGGTCAAGCACACCCAGCTCGAGCAGGCGCCCTCGCAGTCCTTCGAGGCCAACGTGCCGGCCCGCGCGATGCGCGAGCTGGCGCGGATCGTCTCCCAGACCGGCGCCGAGGAGGTGGAGATCGCGCTCCCGGGGAGCCAGATCGTCTTCCGCGCCGGGCCTTACGTGCTCTCCTCGCGGCTGATCGAGGGCCAGTTCCCCAGCTACCGGCAGCTGCTGCCCGACAGCTTCGATCACGACGTGCGGCTGCCCACCAAGGAGCTGCTCGATGTCTGCAAGCGGATCCGCCACCTCGCGCAGCGCAACGCCCCGCTCCGGCTCGGCTTCAGCGAGGGCGAGCTGACGATCTCGGCCGAGACGCCCGAGATCGGCGACGCCAAGGAGTCGATGCCGTGCGCATTCGAGGGCGAGGAGCTGGTGATCGCCTTCAACCCGCAGTTCTTCATCGAGGGGATCGAGAGCATCGAGGGCGACGAGCTCGTCCTCCGGCTCACCTCCCCGCTCCGGCCCGGGCTCCTGCAGCAGGCCGGCGATGAGGACTTCAGCTACCTCGCGATGCCGATCCGGCTCAATGTCTGAATCTCCGATCGCGCCGGCTGACCGCCCGGCGAGGCTCGAGCCGGCGTGCGAGCGGCGGCGCTGAGTACCCGCTCGTTCCGCAACCTCGCCGACGCCCGGATCGACCTCGGAGCGGGCCTCACGGTCGTCCACGGGACCAACGGCGCGGGCAAGACCAACCTGCTCGAGAGCCTGTTCTTCGCGCTCACCGGGCGCTCCTGCCGAACGAGGAGGGAGCGCGAGATGGTCACCTTCGGGTCGGAGTTGGCGCGGGCGGAGGTCGAGCTGGAGCCCGAACCCGGCGAGTCCCTGGAGCCGGTGACCATGCTCGCCTCGATCTCCGGGAAGGACGGCCGACGCCGACGCATCGACGGCCGCGAGGTCACGCCCGAGGACGACCGCCGCCGACCGGCGCTGAGCGTGTTCATGCCGGACCGCCTCGCCCTCGTCAAGGGTCCACCCGGCCCCCGCCGCGCGCACCTGGACCGGCTCGCGGCGGCTCTGTGGCCGGCCCGCGGCGCGGCCCGCGCCGACTACGCGCGCGCCCTCGCGCAGCGAAACGCCCTGCTCGCGCGCGTGCGCCGCGGCACGGCCGGCCCGGCGGCGCTCGAAGCCTGGGATGCGGAGCTCGCCGCCCGCGCCGTTCCCCTGACCGAGGTTCGCGCCGCCGCTGCCGCCGAGCTCGAGGAGCCGTTCACCCGGGCCGGGGAGCGCCTGGGGCTGCCCGCCGCTGGGACGCTGAGCTACAGGCCGCAGGCCGGCGAGCGCGGGGTCGAGGAGCTCACCGCCGAGCTCTCCGAGCGGCGCGAGGGGGACATCGCTCGCGGCTTCACGGTCTGGGGTCCCCATCGCGACGACGTCGAGCTGCGCCTCGGCGATCGCTCCCTGCGTCGCTACGGCTCGCAGGGTCAGCAGCGGATCGGTCTGCTCGCACTCCTGTTCGCCGAGCGGGAGGCGCTGCGGAGGGCGCGACAGGCCCTGCCGCTGATGCTCCTCGACGACGTGATGAGCGAGCTCGACCCCGAACGCCGCGCTCGCCTCGTGGACCTCCTCGATGACGGCGGTCAGTCGGTGATCACGGCGACGGAGTCCCAGCACGTTCCCGACGGCAGCAGCCACCGCCGCCTGGTCGTCGAGGCCGGGAGCGTGACCGCCCCGGGCGGACCGCTTGAGGGAGCCGGCGGTGGCTGAACGCGATCCCCGGCGCCTGGGCGACTCGCTGTCCCGCGTGATCGCCGACCAGGCCCCGAAGACGCTGCTGGCGGACGTCCAGAGGGTCTGGGCCGAGGCGTGTGGTGAGGCGATCGCCGCCGCCGCCGAGCCGGTCTCCGAGCGCCGGGGGAGGGTGACCATCGCCTGCGAGAGCGGTGCCTGGGCGCAGGAGCTGGAGCTGATCTCGGGGACGCTTTTGGCGAGGCTGGAGCCGCTCGTGGGCGAGAATCGGATCACCGGATTGCGGTTCACGGCCGACCTCAGCCGGCACCGGTAGCCACCGCGCATCCTCACACCCCCCAGAAGTGGCTGTTTTGCAGGCCTTTTGTGATTGTTATGTAGAGTTGGGCGCGCCCTGTGTGAGGGGCTGAGTTGCTATCCTTATGTCAACCAGTTGCCTGCCCCGCCGCGGTGGGCTGGGACATCATCCCGGACCTATCGAGCGGGGCTTTCTGTGCGCGGGTGCCGCCGCTCTGGACGGCACTATCTATATGAAGAAGAAAGGAACTGCGTGGCGAAGAAGTCGAGCGGTGGCTCGGACACCTATGGGGCAAAGGACATCACCGTCCTCGAGGGTCTCGAGGCGGTGCGCAAGCGCCCGGGCATGTACATCGGCTCGACCGGCGTCCGCGGCCTCCATCACCTCGTCTACGAGGTCCTCGACAACTCGGTGGACGAGGCCCTCGCCGGCCACTGCGACGAGGTCTCGGTCACGATTCACCCCGACAACTCCGTGACCGTCACCGATGACGGCCGTGGGATCCCGGTCGACATGCACGAGAAGGAGGGCCGCCCGGCGGCCGAGGTCGTGCTCACGGTGCTCCACGCCGGCGGCAAGTTCGGCGACGGCGGGGGCTACAAGGTCTCCGGCGGTCTGCACGGCGTGGGCGTCTCCGTCGTCAACGCGCTCGCGGAGCGCCTCCATCTCGAGATCCATCGCGACGGCGCGGTGCACGAGCAGGACTACGTGCGCGGCATCCCCCAGGGGCCCCTGACCGAAACCGGCAAGACGAAGCGCAGCGGCACGACGATCACTTACCTCCCCGACGCCGAGATCTTCGACGAGATCGACTACGACTTCGACACCCTCGTCTCGAGGATGCGCGAGACGGCCTTCCTCACCCGCGGCCTGCGGATCAAGTTCTCCGATGAGCGCGGCGAGGGTCAGGGCGAGGAGTTCCACTACGAGGGCGGGATCGTCGACTTCGTCGCCCACCTGCACGCGACCAAGGACACGCTTCACAACAAGACGGTCTTCTTCGAGAGCGAGGGCGAGGAGGGCGCCCTCGAGATCGCCATGCAGTGGAACACGGGCTACCAGGAGTCGGTTTTCACATTCGCGAACAACATCAACACGCACGAGGGCGGCTCCCACCTCTCCGGGTTCCGTTCGGCGCTGACCAGGACGCTGAACGCCTACGCCCGCGAGAAGGGCATGCTCAAGGAGAAGGACGCGAACCTCGGCGGCGACGACGTCCGCGAGGGTCTGACCGCGGTGATCTCGGTCAAGCTCCACGACCCGCAGTTCGAGGGCCAGACGAAGACCAAGCTCGGCAACCCACCGATCGAGGGCTTCGTCAAGGAGGCCGTCAACCGCAAGCTCTCCGAGTTCCTCGAGGAGAACCCGGCGGAGAGCAAGCGGATCGTGACCAAGGCGATCGAGGCCGCCCGCGCGCGGGACGCCGCTCGCAAGGCCCGCGATCTGACCCGCCGCAAGTCCGTGCTCGAGAACTCGACCCTTCCCGGCAAGCTCGCCGACTGCACCGTCCGCGACCCGAGCCTGGCGGAGCTCTTCGTCGTCGAGGGCGACTCGGCCGGCGGCTCCGCCAAGCAGGGCCGCGACCGCTCGACCCAGGCGGTGCTCCCGCTGCGCGGCAAGATCATCAACGTCGAGAAGGCGCGGATCGACAAGGTCCTCGCCAACAACGAGATCCAGGCGCTGATCACCGCGATCGGGACCGGCGTGCACGAGGAGTTCGACATCGAGGAGCTTCGCTACCACCGGATCGTGCTGATGACCGACGCCGATGTCGACGGCGCCCACATCCGCACCCTGGTGCTGACCTTCCTCTACCGGCAGATGCCGCAGCTGATCGACGCCGGCCACGTGTTCATCGCCAAGCCCCCGCTCTACAAGGCGAAGAACGGCCGCAGCGACGTCTACCTGGAGAAGGAGAGCGAGCTCGAGGACTACCTGCTGCGCGACAAGCTCGAGGAGTTCGTGCTCGTCGACCGCGCCGGCGGTGAGCACAAGCTCTCGCCCTCCAAGTGGCAGCGGTTCAACCGCCTGTTGAAGGAGTACGAGGGGTGGGCGAGCGCGCTCCAGGCGCAGTTCGGCCACGACCTGGTGATGTTCCTCTCGGAGTCTCGGATCCTCGACGAGGAGATCGCCTCCCTCGCCGGCGCCAAGAAGCTGGTCGACGCCACGAACCCCGAGGAGGACGCGTACGAGACCGAGCTCCTCAACGAGGGCGCCGACTCGCTGACGATCAAGGCCATCCACCGGCGGAGCGGCCTCGCTCGCCGCCACACGCTGCCGGCCTCGTTGTTCGAGAGCGGCGACTACCGCAAGCTCGTCGAGGTGCACGCCGCCCTGGCCAAGCAGATCGGCCACCAGCCGTTCGCGGTCAAGCTCGGTGAGAAGAAGCTGCCGGCCGACTCCTTCGCCGTCGTCCGCCGCGCCGTGCTCGACCTCGCCAAGCAGGGGGTCAAGCTCCAGCGCTTCAAGGGCCTCGGCGAGATGAACGCCGAGCAGCTGCGGGAGACCACCATGGATCCGTCGACCCGCACCCTGCAACGGGTCCGGATCGAGGACGCTGCCCGCGCCGAGCAGGTGTTCAGCGATCTGATGGGCGACAAGGTCGAGCCCCGCAAGGAATTCATCACCAAGCATGCGAAGGATGTGGGCGTCCTTGACGTCTGAGCGCCGCATCGGTCGCGCGAACGAAAGGAACCGGGCTTAGATGGAGGGTTCATCGGAGCTGCTCTCGGGCGGCAACATCGAGGAGCGCGAGCTGACGACCGAGATGCGGTCGTCCTACCTGGACTACGCGATGAGCGTGATCGTCGGCCGGGCCCTGCCCGACGTCCGCGACGGGCTCAAGCCGGTCCATCGCCGGGTTCTCTACGCCATGCACGACCTCGGCATCGGCCCGACCCGGGCCTATCGCAAGTGCGCCTACATCGTCGGCGAGGTCATGGGCAAGTACCACCCCCACGGCGATTCGGCGATCTACGACACGCTGGTCCGCATGGCGCAGGAGTTCAGCCTGCGCTACCCGCTGGTCGACGGCCAGGGCAACTTCGGGTCGATCGACGACGACCCGGCGGCCGCGATGAGGTACACCGAGGCCCGGCTCACGCGCCTGGCGACCGAGATGCTCCGCGACATCGAGTCGGAGACCGTCGACTTCGTCCCCAACTACGACGAGACGAGCACCGAGCCCACGGTGATGCCGGCGCGCTTCCCCAACCTCCTCGTCAACGGCTCCTCGGGCATCGCGGTCGGCATGGCGACGAACATCCCGCCGCACAACCTGCGCGAGGTCGCCGCCGCGGTCGAGGCCTTCCTCGACGACCCCGCGATCGATACCGACGGGCTGATGAAGCACGTGAAGGGGCCCGACTTCCCGGGCGGTGGGCTGATCATGGGCAGCGACGGGATCCGCCAGGCCTACAGGTCGGGGCGCGGATCGGTGCGGGTGCGTGCTCGCGCGCACATCGAGCCGCTCAAGGGCGGCAAGGAGGCGATCATCGTCACCGAGCTTCCCTTCATGGTCAAGAAGGGCGGCGAGGGCGGCCTGATCCAGAAGATCGCCGACCTCGTCAGGGAGAAGAAGATCACCGAGATCTCCGATCTCCGCGACGAGTCGGACCGCTCGGGGATGCGCCTCGTGATCGAGTGCAAGCGGGACGCGATGCCGCGAATCGCGCTCAACAAGCTCTACAAGCACACGCAGATGCAGGCGACCTTCGGGGTCAACGCCGTCGCCCTGGTCGACAACGTTCCGCAGACCCTCTCGCTCCGCGATCTGATTCGCCACTACGTTGCGCACCAACGCGAAGTCGTCACCCGGCGCACGCAGTACGAGCTGCGCCAGGCCGAGGCCCGGGCGCACGTGCTCGAGGGCCTGCTGGTCGCGCTCGACAACCTCGATGCCGTGATCAAGCTGATCCGCGGCTCGGCGGACGCCGATGAGGCCCGCACGGGGCTGATGGACCAGTTCGGCCTGAGCGAGATCCAGGCGCAGGCGATTCTCGACATGCGCCTGCAGCGCCTCACGGCGCTCGAGTCGGACAAGGTCCGCGAGGAGCACGCGGAGCTGGTCAAGGAGATCAAGCGCCTCCGGGAGATCCTCGCCGACGAAGCGCTGATCGACGGTCTGATCCGCGACGAGCTGGCGGAGCTCGCCGAGCGCTACGGGGACGAGCGGCGGACCGAGATCGGCGTCGCCGAGGGCGAGGTCGACATCGAGGACATGATCGCGGACCAGCAGATGGTGATCTCGCTGACGGCGTCGGGCTACGCGAAGCGCCTGCCGCTGGCGACCTACCGCCAGCAGCACCGGGGTGGCAAGGGCGTCACCGGGATGGACCTGAAGGAGGGCGACTACATCGAGCACCTCCACATCTGCTCGACGCACGACTACCTGCTGTTCTTCACGAACCGCGGCAAGGTCTACCGGCTGAAGGTCTACGAGCTGCCCGAGGGGTCCCGTACGGCGCGCGGTAAGGCGCTCGTCAACGTGCTCCCGCTCGCCGACGGCGAGCGGGTGATGGCCGTGATCCCGACCCGCGATTTCAGCGAGGGCAAGTACCTCGCGTTCGCGACCGCAAAGGGGCTGGTCAAGAAGACCGAGTTCATCAAGTACAACACGCCCATCCGCGCGGATGGGATCATCGCGATCAAGGTTCGCGACGGCGATGAGCTCGTCCAGGTCCGGCTCACGAGCGGCGAGGACGATCTCCTGCTCGTCTCGAAGTCCGGTCACGCCTCGCGGTTCAGCGAGGGCGCGGTCCGCGCGATGGGCCGCGACACGGCGGGCGTGAAGGGCATGAACGTGAGCGCGAAGATCAACGGTGAGGAGAACCGGGTCCTGGCGATGGGCGTGGCCCGCGAGGACACCGAGCTCTTCGTGGTGACCGCAAACGGCTACGGCAAGCGGACGGCGATCGCGGAGTACCCCGTGAAGGGCCGCGGGACGAAGGGCGTGCTGACGGCCAAGCTCACCGAGAAGAAGGGCGGCCTCGCCGGAGCGCTGATCGTGCGGGAGCACGAGCAGCTGCTGTTCATCAGTCAGACCGGGATGGTGCAGCGCACCTCCGCCAAGGGGATCTCGCAGATGGGCCGGGCCACGCAGGGAGTGAGGGTCATGA
>DATFLZ010000161.1:0-22224 GCA_035267205.1 Solirubrobacterales bacterium
GACTCGTGGGCCGCAACAAGATCGAAGGCCGCTGACCACCGGTGGCCGGTCCCGGCGCAGTGGGCGTTGCCGTAGCCGTTACTCACTGCTGCCTCACGATCCGCTAACAATGTCGGTTGCGCTCGAGAGAGGGCGCGCACGTCGCACCGGCCGGTTCCGCCCGTTCCCATCGGCCCCGCGACATCCACGTCGGAGACGCTCACGTCACCGCGACGAAACCAACCATCGGAAGACGACCGTACGTTGAAAGCCCCATTGCTCACCGCTCTGTTGCTCGCGGTCGCCACCCTGGCTGCTGCCGCGGTCCCATCCGGCGACGGCTTGCCCCTCAGCGCGGCCAACGCCGAGGCCAAGAAGCGCTGCCCCGGATCGAAGCGATCGCCGAAGAAGATCAAGGTGACGGGCGCCCAGCGCCTCGTGATCTGTTTGGTCAACAAGCGCCGTGAGGCCCGCGGCCTGAGACGGCTCAAGCGTCAGAAGTCCATCAGCAAGGCCGCTTCCAGACACACGCGGCAGATGCGCGGCAGCGGCTGCTTCGCCCATAGATGCTCCGGCGAGCCCGACCTCACCGGACGACTGACCCGTGCCGACTACATCCCCTGCGGCTGCAGTTGGAACGCCGGTGAGAACATCGCCTGGGGCAAGGGGAAGAAGAGCGGGTCGCCGGCCAAGGTGGTCCGGGCCTGGATGCGCAGCTCCTCGCACCGCGCCACGCTCCTCGGGTCGGGGCTCGAGCACATCGGTGTCGGTTTCCGCCGAGGCAGTCCGTACTCCGGCAAGAAGAAGCTCGCTACCTACACGATCGACGTCGGCTACCGACGCTGATCCCGCCGCCGGGCGGAGCGGCCGCGAACCTCCGCTCCCGACTACGCTCCCGGTCGTGTCGGGCGCCGGAGATCAAGAGCTCCAGGCCCGCCGCAGACGGGCCGTGCTCGCGGTGGCGATCAGCGCGATCGCCCTCGATACGGCGCTGCTCGGGCTGATCGCCCCGCTCCTGCCCGAGATCGAGCAGCGCGTGGACGCGAGCGAGTCGGAGCTCGGACTCGCTCTCGGCGCCTACGCGGTCCCGATCCTGTTCGTCTCGCTGCCGCTCGGGCGGCTCGCCGACTCTCTCGGCCGCCGGCCGCTGCTGATCGGTGGCCTCCTGCTGACCGCCGTGGGCTCGGTGTTGATCGCCGCTTCGGACGCGCTCGTCCCGCTCGTGCTCGGTCGCGCCATCCAGGGCGTAGGGGCGGCCGGAAGCTGGATCGCCGCGCTTGCGCTGGTCTCCGATCTCGCCCCCCCGGGGAAGAAGGGGCAGTCGATCGGCTACGCGCTGGCGGCGAACAGCGTCGGCGCGATCGGCGGGCCGGCGCTGGGCGGCGTCACCGGTGACGCGATCGGCTTCGAGTTCCCGTTTCTTCTGGTCGCCGGACTCGCCCTCGGTCTCGCCGTCGCCGGCCGCTTGGTGCTGCCCGGCGTCGTGAGGGCCGCCGCCGATCCGATCCGCGTCGGCTTCGGCGACCTGCTGCGCAAGGCGGGCTCGGGGCCGGTCCTCCCGGCGACGCTCGCCGTGGTCGTCGGCGCCTTGCTGCTGGGTCTCGTCGAGGTGGTCGCGCCGCTCGATGCGGACGAGCGGCTTGGCCTGAGCGCGGCTGCAATCGGTGGACTGTTCGCCGCGACGATCGCCCTGGATGCGATCTCTGCTCCGATCGCAGGAGCGGCGGGCGACCGCGTCGGCCGGGTGCCGGTCACGCTCCTCGGCCTGGTGTTACTGGCCTTGTCCACGGTGCTGCTGGCGACGCTCGGCGGCGTGCTCGGCTTCTTCGTCGGCCTCTCGGTGTTCGGGGTCGGGTCGAGCACGGTGTTCGCCGCCGCGGTGCCGTGGCTCGAGGAGGCCTTCGGCGATCTGGCCAAGGGGTTCGCGTTCGGCTTCCTCAACGTGATCTACGCGGCCGGCTACACCATCGGGCCGATCGCTGCCGGCGCCGGGCTCGACGCCAGCGATCCGGCAACCGTCTATCTGTGCGCCGGGGCCGGGCTGATCGTCGTTGCGCTCCTGGTGTTCGCCCGCCGCGACGACCTGCCCGAACCAGGCTAGGCGCCTGGCGGGACCGGCTCGGCGGCCGGGAGCTCGAGCTCGAACCGAGCTCCTCCGGCGGCGGACCGACCAGCCCGGACGTCGCCGCCGTGTAGCTCTGCGACCTGCCTGACGATCGCCAGCCCCAGTCCGGAGCCGGGCGTCCCACGGGCCCCCGCCGCGCGGTAGAAGCGATCGAAGACGTGGGGGAGGTCGGCGTCGGCGATTCCCGGGCCGTCGTCGTCGACGCTCAGCACGCCATCGGCGAGCGTCACGGCAACCTCGCCCCCCTCCGGTGCCCACTTCAGAGCGTTGTTGAGCAGGTTGCCGACGGCCCGGTCGAGCCGCTCCGGGTCTCCGCGGAGGAGCGTCGGCGCGAGCTCCGCCCGGATCTCGGGCCCGGGCCGGCGCCGCGCCCGCTCCACGCAGGCGGCGACCAGCTCGTCGAGCCGCAGCTCAACGGGCTCGCTCGTGGCTTCCGACCCGTCTCGGGCCAGGTCCACGATGTCGTCGACGAGGCGCCCGAGCTCCCCGAGCTCGGACTCGAGGTCCGCGAGCAGAAGCTCGCGGTCAGCGCTCGGCATGTCCGGCCGGCGCGCCAGCGTCTCGATATTGGTGCGTAGGCTCGTGAGCGGGGTCCGCAACTCGTGCGAGGCGTCGGCGACCAGCTGCTTCTGCGCCCCTACCGACCGCTCGAGGGCAGCGAGCATCTCGTTGAAGCTGTGGCCGAGGCGGGCGAGCTCGTCATCACCATCCACCTCGATCCGTTGGGTCAGGTCCTCGGTGCGGGCGACCTCCTCCGAGGTCTCGGTCAGCCGCCGCACGGGGGCGAGCGCGGCGCCGGCGACGACCGTCCCGAGCGCGGCCGCCACGCCGATGCCACCGATCGCGATCAGCGCGAGGATCGAGGCCAGCCGGCTGAGCGCGGAGTCCACCTCCTCCAGCGAGCGGGCGAGCTGCAGCGCCGCGTCGGGAGCGATGACGACGCTGGCGACCCGGAGGCTGGCTCCCTCCACGCTCTCGTCGCTGAGGACCGGCCCGCGCTCGTCCGTCGCGAGCAGCTCCACCGCGAGCTCGGTGGGAAGCTCGGCGTCGCCCAGGCCGCGGCTCTCGATGATGCTCCCGTCCGCGGCGACGATCTGCCCCGCGGTCTCCGGCCCGCCCAGCTCGCCGCCCGGGCCTGGCCCCCCGGGTCTGCCGGGAGCGATCCCATCGAAGCCCGGCCTGTCGCCACCGCCGGGCCCGATGCCCGGAGGAGCGCCGAACCGCTCGGCTGCTGCGGATGCCATTGACGCCCGCTCGGCCAGCGAATCGTCGATCTGGCTGCGCAGCTCGGAGCGCACGAGCAGGTAGGAGGAGGCGGCGACCAGCGCGATCGCCACGGCGACGGCCGCGGCGGAGAGGAGCGTCAGGCGGCGGCGAAAGCTCATCGCGCCGGCGGCTCAGCTCTCGCGCAGCGCGTAGCCGACTCCGCGCACGGTCTGAATCAGGCGGGAGCCGCCGCCCGCCTCGGTCTTGCGCCGCAGGTATCCGACGTAGACCTCGAGCGCGTTCGAGCTCGGCCCGAAGTCGTAGTCCCAGACTGCCTCGAAGATCTGGGTCCGGGTCAGGACCTGGCGCGGATGGCGCATCAGGAAGTGGAGCAGCTCGAACTCGGTCTTGGTCAGCTCGACCTCGGCGTCGCCGCGCTTCACCTGCCGGGTGCCGGGGTCGAGCCGGAGATCGGCGAACTCGAGCGTTGCCACTCCCTCATCGGGTGTGGGCTCGGCGCGACGGAGCAGGGCCCGCAGTCGCGCGAGCAGCTCCTCGAGGGCGAACGGCTTGACCAGGTAGTCGTCCGCGCCGGCGTCGAGCCCGTCCACCCGGTCGGAGACTCCATCGCGCGCGGTCAGCATCAGCACCGGCGTGCGGTCACCAGCACCGCGCAGCCGCCGACAGACCTCGAGCCCGTCCACCTCCGGCATCAGCACGTCGAGCACGACGGCGTCCGGAGCGGCGACCGCAAGCTCCCGCAGCGCCTCGGCGCCGTCGTCCGCGGTTCGGACGTCGTACCCCTCCAGCTTCAGCGCTCTCGCGACCGCATCGCGGACCGCCGGCTCGTCGTCTACGACCATGACCTGCATTCCCGCAGTCTTACGCCCGTACCTGAGGGAAAGCTGAGAATCGCGCCGGTCCCTGCCCCAGACCTATACTCGTGCGCCCCGCGGGCGAGGTGTAACTGGTTGCACGTGACCCTTCCAAGGTCGAGGTAGCGGGTTCGAGCCCCGTCGCCCGCTTTCGAATCCCGGCTGCCGCCGACTCTGGCGTAGACTGGCGGGCCGTCACGGGGCGTGGCGCAGTTTGGTAGCGCATTCGACTGGGGGTCGAAAGGTCGCTGGTTCAAATCCAGTCGCCCCGATCACGGGACAATTCCCGCACTGGGGACCGCACAGGCACCCCGACGCAGTTCCGATGCTGATGCCATCGGTGCAGCGGAGATCGAGGGTGCGATCGGCTAGGCGGTATAGGGTTAGGAGCCGATCGACGGCCGCGACCTGGAGGGCATCTTGGAAATCGTCATTGGCGGCATTCTTTACTTCATCCTGCTGGTCACCCTGGGGATCATGACGATCAGGAAGGGCCACTGGGTGATGTTCATCATCGGACTGTTCATTCCGCTGTTTTGGATCATCGGTGCGCTGATGCCGCCGAAGCAGCCCGCCTAGAGATCGCCGGCATCTCCTCGCCCCGCTGGTGGGTCGGGGATCAGCGGGGCCTCGGGCAGTGGTAGGTTGGCTGCGACCAGGGGGCTGACCGCGAAAGAGGGAGCCCCTGATGAGACGGACGGCGATTACCGCTGCGCTGGTCGTGGGATTGGTGGCCGCCGGAGCCGGCACCGCATCCGCTGCGAACCCGGCGAAGGCTGACAGGGCGCTCGATCGCGCCCTGAAGGATCTGGTTGGCGGCGACGGTCCGCCCGGTGCGATCGCCGTGATTCAACGCGGCGATCGGCGCCGCGTTCACTCGGCCGGCGTGGCCAACGTGGCGACGGGCGCCCGCCCCCGGGCTCGCCACCAGATGCGAATCGCGAGCGCTGCAAAGGCCTTCTCGGGAGGCGTCGCGCTGACGCTCGTCGACGAGGGGGTGCTCTCGCTCGACGACACGATCGGCGAGCGCCTGCCCGGGCTTCCGGCGCAGTGGCACGCCGTCACCCTCCGTCAGCTCCTCGCCCACACCAGCGGGCTGCCCGACTTCAGCCAGAGCCCAGCCTTTCGGCAGGCGGTCGGCGCCTCGCCCACCGTGGCCCCGCCGCCGGCTCAGCTGCTCACCTACGTTGCCGACAAGCCGCTCGAGTTCCAACCGGGCTCGACCTACGCGTACTCGAACTCGGACAATGTGGCAGCGGCCCTGATGGTGCAGGCGGTGACCGGGACGAGCTACGAGGCAGCGCTCAGGGACAAGGTCCTGCGGCCCCTCGGCATGCGGCATACCGGCATCCCCGTCGGCACTCTCCTCGCATCGCCGTACATCCACGGCTACGACCCTGCCGAGGGTGGCGAGCTCGGTGACGTCACCCAGGACGTCGCGATGGGCGGCTGGGCTTGGGCGTCGGGCGGCATCGTCTCGACGCCGGCCGAGATGAACGTCTTCGTTCGTGGGTACGTCGGCGGGGCGCTCTTCGGGAAGAGTGTGCAGAAGCAGCAGGTGCGCCTGGTCAAGGGCGCCTCCTCCGAGCCGCGCGGACCCGGCAAGAACTCAGCGGGACTCTCCCTCTTTCGCTACCGAACGCGCTGCGGGACCGTATTCGGCCACACCGGCAACACCCCCGGCTACACGCAGCTGATCGCCGCCAACCGGACCGGTCGCCGCTCGGTCGCCTTCACCATCAATCTGCAGTACTCGCGGGTGGACGGTCTGCTCGGCGAGCTGCGCAAGGCGGAGACCAAGGCCGTCTGCGCCGCTCTCGCCCGGCGCTAGGTCGCTGCTTCACATCCAGCCGCCCGGTGCAAGCCCCAGCCGGCGATCGGCTCGGATTAGACTCGCCCCGTGGGCGAACCCGAGCGGGAAGGGACGACGACGATCGCGGAACGACGCTTCGCGTGGCATACCCTCGGCGCCGGCCCGCCGGTGCTGCTCGTGCAGGGCTACGGAGGCAGCGCGGATGACTGGGCCCCGGACTTCCTCGAGGCGCTCGGGCGTTCCTTCACGGTTCTCGCCCCCGACAACCGCGGTCTTGGGGCCTCTGACCTGGGCGATGCCTCCGCGGTCACGATCGACTCGATGGCCGCCGACCTCGAGGCGTTGCTAGATCACGCATCGATCGAGCGACTCCCAGTCGTCGGCTTCTCGATGGGCGGCTTCATCGCGCAGGCGCTCGCGGCTCGAGCCCCGGACCGGGTCGAGTCGCTCGCGCTGATCTCGACCGACGCCGGCGGTCCGGACGCGATTCGCGCCGACCCCGGCGACTGGGGCAGGCTCGTCGACCACTCGGGAACCCCTCGCGAGCGGGCGTCGCGCATGATCTCGGTGGTGTTCCCGCCGGATGTCGCGCCCGCCTTCGACGCGGAGTTCGGCGAGCTCGCCGCCGCGGCGCAGGCCGCGCTCGACCCCGCGGCTCTCGCCGCGGAGGAGCGGGCCATGGATCAATGGTGGGGGGCGCCGCCGGGTGCAGGAGCGCCGTCGAGCACGCCGGTGGTCATCGTCGCCGGCTCCGAGGACATCGTCATCCCGCCGGGCAACTCGGAGCTGCTCGCCCAGCGCTTCCCCGACGCCAGGGTCGAGCTCCTTGCCGGGGCCGGCCACGCGGTTCCGGCCCAGCGCGCCGAGGACGTCGCGGGGCTGATCGCCTCCGCGTTCCAGCGCGGATAGGGTTGGCCGCGTTGATGCGTGAGCTGCGGTTCATCGAGCCCGGGACGGTTCGCTGGGAGCAGGCGCCGGACCCGCTACTCGAGGATCCCGGATCGGCGTTGGTCCGGCCGCTGGCGGTAGCCCGCTGCGATCTCGACATCGCGATGGCGGCCTTCGGCATCTTCCCCGGCCCGTATCCGGTGGGGCACGAGGCGGTGGGGGAGGTCGTCGAGGTCGGGGACCGGGTTACGTCCTTCGCCCGCGGCGATCGCGTTGTCGTTCCCTTCCAGGTCTCGTGCGGGAGTTGCCGGCCGTGCTCCGGCGGGCGTTTCGCGGCCTGTGAGCCCTTCAAGGCCAAGGCCGGGGCTGCGTTCGGGTTCGGGGAGGCAGGCGGTGGGCACGGTGGCGCCGTCGCCGATCTGCTCGCCGTCCCGGCTGCAGAGCATCTGCTCCTGCACGTTCCCGAAGCGATCTCCGACGTCGTGGCGTGCACGCTCGCCGACAACGTGATCGACGGCTACCGGGCGGTCGCCGCGGGGCTGGCCCGATACCCGGGCGAGGAGGTGCTGATCGTCGGCGGGGCGGCACCGTCGATCGGCCTCTACGCCGTTGCCTCGGCCTTCGCGCTTGGCGCGGGCGGCGTCCGGTTCGCCGACTCGGACCCCGAGCGCTGCGCTGCCGCCGAGGCGCTGGGGGCGACGATCGAGGACGTGGGGGAGGAGTGGCCGCGGCGCTTCGACCGGGCCCTGGTCGTCGTCGACAACGTGCTCGAGCCCGAGGGCCTGCACGCGGCCCTGCGCTCGACCGATGGCTACGGGTTCTGCACCAGCGTGGCGATCCATTTCGGCGAGACGACCCCGATGCCGCTGCTCGAGATGTACACGCGCGGGATCACCTACCACACCTCCAGAGCCGACTCGCGCAGGCTGCTCCCGGAGGTGATCGAGATGGTCGCCGAAGGTCGACTCGATCCGCGGCGGGTTCCGACCACGGTCGCCGGCTGGACCGAGGCCGACGAGGTCTGGCTCGAGCCGGCGATCAAGCTCGTAGTAGAGCGTGGCGCGGCGGCGGGAGAGGCCTAGACTGGTCATCGGGCGACAGCCGAGGTCGAAATCATGTCCGAGCAGAACAAGCAGAACGCGCAGGCCTTCTATGACCTGATGTTCAACGAGTGCCGGCCGCGGGAGGCGATCGAGCGCTACGCGGGCGACACCTACATCCAGCACAACCCGGAGGTCGGCGACGGCAAGCAGGCCTTCATCGACTACTTCGAGCGGATGGCCGCCGAGTACCCGGGAAAGAGGGTGGAGTTCAAGCGCGCGATCGCGGAGGGCGACTACGTGGTCCTCCACTGCTTTCAGCGGTGGCCCGGCGATCTGGACTACGCGGGCATCGATATCTTCCGCTTCGACTCCGACGGCAGAGTCGTCGAGCACTGGGACGTCCTGCAGACGATCCCGGCCGAGTCGAAGAACGACAACGGAATGTTCTGACTGTCGCCCGGGCCCGTCCCGGAACTCCCCGGCAGCCATCTAGCATGCGGACCGCCGACGGCAGACGTCGGCCTTCGCCTCACCGACGAACGGAGACAGACTTGAACTTCGGACTGAGAATCGCCGGCCACAAAGCCCGCCTGGCCGGATACACGGCTGGGCTCGCGGTGCTCCCGATCAAGCAGCCGAAGGTCCTGATGGGCCCGGGCTCGGTCGACCGGCTCTGCGCTGTCATTGGCAGCTACGGCTTCTCGCGGATCCTGCTCGTCACCGACGAGGACCTGGTCGGGCTCGGCCTGCCCGACGGGCTCCGCAAGGGTCTCGAGCAGCAGGGCCTGGAGGTGACCGTCCACGACCAGATCAGCCCGAACCCGACCGAGGCGCAGATCAGGGCCGGTATCGAAGCCGGAAAGCGGATCGACTGCGAAGCGGTCGTCGCGTTCGGCGGCGGCTCGCCGATGGACGCGGCCAAGGTGATCGCCGCCGGCCAGACCAACAAGAAGGACGTCGCCGACATGGAGGGCCCGTTCAGGATCTGGCGGGCCCCGGTCCCGATCTTCGCGGTCCCGACGACGGCCGGCACCGGCTCGGAGGCGACGTTCGCCGCCGTGGTCACCAACCCGGACGAGCGCCGCAAGTACGCGATCGCCGACTTCAAGCTCGTGCCCGACGCCGCCGCGCTCGACCCCGAGCTGATGGTCGGGCTTCCCCCCGCGATCACCGCAGCCACCGGCATGGACGCGCTCACCCACGCGATCGAGTCGTTCATCTGCACCCGGGCCAACGACGAGTCGCAACGGTCGGGCCGGATCACGGCCAAGCTCGTGTTCGACAACCTGCCGACCGCCTACGAGAAGGGCGACGACATCGAGGCACGCGAGTCGATGGCGCTGGCCGCGTACGAGGGCGGGCTCTCGTTCGCGAAGGTCGGTCTCGGCTACGTTCACGGGATCGCCCACCAGCTGGGCGGCATGTACCACATCCCCCACGGCCTGGCGAACGCCGTCGTGCTTCCACGCGTGCTCGACTACTCGAAGGACAGCTGTGCCGACCGCCTGGCCGAGCTCGCCCTCCTGGTTGGCGTGGGCGATCCCAGCCACTCGGAGGCCGCGCTCGCCGATGCGTTCATCGACGCCGTCCGCGATCTGAGCCGGCGCCTCGGCATCCCGGAGCACTTCGAGCAGATCCAGGAGGCGGACGTTCCGCTGATCGCCGAGCGCGCGATCGACGAGGCCTTCGAGCTGTACGCGGTGCCCAAGTACATGCGCCAGGACGACGCCGAGCGCGTCGTCCGTCAGTTGATCCCGGCCTGAGCCGGGTCGGCCGGATGGGCCGGCGGCGGACCGCTGCAGGCGAGCTTGCAGGGCCCCAAAATGCAGGAAAACCGCTAACTAAACGCTAACAATCCGCTAGGCTCGGGTCCGAGATGGGACTTCCACGCCTCCACAAGCGCAGCCGCGCGCGCCTGGCGCTCGCAATCGCGGTCACGACCGTGGCGATCTTCGCGGCCCCGGGACCCGCCTCGGCGCAGAGCGTCTCCGAGCTCGAGTCGAAGGCCCAGGCCGCACAGGCGCAGGCGCGCGAGCTGGTCGAGCGGATCCAGGCGCAGACCGGGAAGCTGACCGTCCGCCGCGAGCAGGCAGGCGCGGCCGCCGCGCGCGAGGGGGAGCTCTCGTCGACGCTCGAGGACGGGCGCCGCCGCGCCGCCGAACTGCAGGCCGAGGTTGAGGACGCGCGCACACGCCTAGAGGAGGCCAGGGCCAGGCTGAAGCGATCGGTCGGTTTCCTCACCAGACGCCTCGTGGCCATCTACAAGGCCGGTGGCGTCGATGCGCTCGAGGTCCTCCTCGACTCCAACGGCTACGACGACCTCGCCGCCCGGGCGGAGTACCTCGACCGCATCCAGGACGCCGACGCCGCGCTGATCGACCACACCCGCGAGCTGCGGGGCGAGGTCGCGTCCGAGCTCGCGTCCGTCGCCGTGGCACGCGACCGCCAGGCTGCCCACAACGCCGAAGTCGAGTCGGCCCGCAACGAGATCGCGGCCGTGCGCGCCGAGGCGGAGGCGAGCGCCGCCGGCCTCGCCCAGTCGCGGAGCAGCCACGAGGCCGCTCTCGGGGAGCTGCGGGCGAGGATCGAGCGCTGGCGCAAGGAGATTCAGAAGGCCCAGCGGATCTCGGCCGCCGCCGCGCAGGAGCAGGTCGACGAAGCGATCGGCGAGTGGCCGATTCCCGAGCAGATCGTGATGTGCGAGTCGGGCGGGGACTGGGGTGCCCTGAATCCCTCGAGCGGCGCCGGTGGCGCCTTTCAGATCTTGCCGTCGACCTGGAAGGCATACGGCGGCAAGGGTCTTCCACACGAGGCTTCCCCCGCTGAGCAGATCCGGATCGCGGCCCTGATCTGGGCGGACTCCGGGGCCGCCGCCTGGGAGTGCGCCGCCTAGCCGGATTCCCCGCGAGCGACGTCATGCGTCGCGGCGGGGTGGGTGCCCAGCTCGTCCATCAGGGCGTCCAGTCGCTCGGCGAGACGGTCGCGGAGCGGGCGCGAGGCCGGATCGAGCGGCTCGCCGGTCCGGTGATCGAGCAGGTTGTGGACCTCGAGCGGATCGCGCTCCAGGTCGTAGAGCTCGTACTCCGGGCTCTCCTTGCCGTCCGGGTCGAGGTAGACCGCGTACTTGGCGCCTTCGTCGCGAACCGCCCGGACACGGTTCGGCTGGCCCGGCCCGTTCGTCATCGCCGTCCCGGCCTGATGATCGTCATAAGTGAAGTGGATCGCGTCGCGTATGCCGGGAGCCGGTGAGGCGTGTGCGGCGACGACGCCCAGATCGACGCCCGCCCGCTCCAGCGAGCCGCGTGCGGGCGCCGCGTGCTGGGCGAGAACCGGGCTGAGATCGAGCCCCTGGAACCCGGGGTCCGGGGCGGCTCCCGCGAGCGCGGTGAGGGTCGGCGTGATGTCCGCGAGCGTCGCCAGCGAGCGAGTCGTGGCGCCGTCCGGGAACAGGAGCGGATTGCTGATGATCAGGGGGATCCTGATCGTCTCCTCGTACGCGTTGAACGCCTTCTGCCGCAGGCCGCCGTGGGCGAGCCCCATCTCCCCGTGGTCGGCGCAGCGCACGACGACCGTGCGCGAGCGCAGCGACCCCGGGTCGGACCGGTCGCCGAGGGCGCTCAGCACGCGGCCGATCTTCTCGTCGACCAGGCGGTGCAGGTGAGCGTAGAAGTTGACGTAGTCGAGCTGCTGCCGGCGGCCCCGCAGGGGGCCCAGGTAGGCCGTCATCCCGAGCCGGCTGATCTCGTGCACCGCCGGCTTGTTGGCGAGATCCTCGTCGATCGACGCCGGCAGCTCGACGCCGAGGTCGCGGAATTCCCCGGGCTCGTAGCCACCCTCTTCGAACGAGGACGGGTAGCCGAGCACGTCATGGGGGTTGACGAGCGAGACGATCAGGCAGAAGGGTTCAGGTAGCTCCGCCTGCCCGAGCCAGCGCTCGACCTGGGCGGTGTAGTCCTCGTCCCAGCCTTCGCCCGAGCGGCCCGCATTGCCGCCGCCGAAGTTCTCGGCCTTCGCGTTCTCCCCGGCGTCCGGGGGCTCCCATTCGGCGAAGCCGAAGTCCCGCTCGATCCGCTCGCCGTCCTCGGGCCCCCAGCCGTCGCCGAGCGGCTGGGTCAGGTGCCACTTTCCCTTGTAGGCGACGTGGTAGCCGGCGTCTCGCAGCCGGCTGCCCAGCGTCTCGATCCCGGGTCGCAGCTCGGGCTCGTTGCCGGCGTCCGGGTCGCGCCCGATCGCCCCGCGGACGAACTGGCGGGCGATCCGGCCCCGCGGCGAGTTGCCCGCCGCGAGCATGCCGCCGACCGTCCGAGCGACCGCCGGGAAGTTCCGCGGGTTCGGCTTCAGGTCGGCGGCGGTCAGAGTCAACGGCACTCCGTGACGGGCGGGCCAGGTCCCGGTGAAGAGGGTCGCGCGCGAGGGCGAGCACATGCAGCTCACGCAGAAGGCTCGCTCGAAGCTGACGCCGGTGCTCGCCAGCTCGTGGTCGGCCGGCGTCAGCGCTCGCAGCCATTCCGGGTCGGAGGGCCAGTGCTGGGGCGCGCGTTGCTGGTCGGTGACGAGCAGCAGCAGGTTGGGCGGCTTGGCCATCTCGCTTGCTGCCGCGTGCTCGCTCACCGGGCGGAGTATCCAGCAAGGTCGGAGGCGGCGTCCGGGGGTTGTGCGGGGCGATACCTTTGACGCGGTCGAAACGGAGTCGGCGGGCAATGGAGAGGAGAAGAGGAGAGCAGATGAAGGGTGGGCGCGGATCGGGTCCGGCGAGTCGGCGCGCGCTCCTGTCGGCACTCCTCGTTGCCCTCTCGCTCCTGGCGACCGGGCTCGTCTCCGCCCCTTCCGCCGACGCGGCCGAGCGGCCCAACATCGTTCTGATCCAGGTCGACGACGCGGTCACCGGGGACCTGCGATTCATGCCGAAGATCCGCCGGCAGCTGATTCAGCGCGGCACCCGGTTCACCCGCTTCTTCAACTCCTACCCGCTCTGCTGTCCGGCCCGGACGACGTTGCTCACGGGCCAGTTCGCGCACAACCACCGGGTGCTGAGCAACTTCCAGGCGAACGACGGTGGCTACTACACCTTCAGCTCGCTGCCGGGCGAGCTCAATCAGAGCAACTCCCTGGGCCCCTGGATGCAGGCCGCGGGCTACCGGACGGCCCTCGTCGGCAAGTACCTGAACGAGTACGGCGCGCTCGACCGGCGCGAGGTGCCCCCGGGGTGGGACCGGTGGGCGGCGCTGCTCGACAACTCGACCTACGACTACTTCAACTACGCCATGAACATCGACGGAAAGGTTCGCTTTTGGGGGGATCGCGACTATGCGAGACAGCAGCTGAAACTGGCGACGCTCGGCGCGACGGACCCGGCTGAGAGCTTCGCCGAGCTGCTCGCGCTGTTCAGGGAGGCGTTCGTCCCCTTCGACAGCTTCGGCTCCGCCCGTCCGCGCGACTACTCGATGGACACGAATGGCCGGATCGCCGCGCGCTTCGTCTCCGAGGCCGCGCCGTCAAAGCGGCCGTTCTTCCTCTACTACGCGCCGCCCGCGCCCCACGCCGAGGACACCAACCACATCCAGGGGCTGCGCCCCGGCGCCCCCGAGCCGGACCCGCGACCGCCCTACCGATATCGGGACGAGTACGACGATGCCCACGCGCCGAGATCGGCCGCCTTCAACGAGAGCGACGTCTCCGACAAGGCCGCCAACATCCGGGACCTGCCGAAGCTCACGCGCGAGCAGATCGATGAGATCGACGACAACTACCGGGGACGGCTCGGGGCGCTGCGGTCGGTCGACGACCAGGTCGGGCTGATCCTGCGCCGCCTGCGCCGCGCGGGTGAGCTGCGCAACACCTACATCGTCTTCAACTCCGACAACGGCTACATCCAGGGCGAGCACCGCCTGCGCGGCTCGAAGTTCCTGCCCTTCGAGAGCTCGATCCGGGTGCCGACCGTGATCCGTGGTCCCGGCGTGCGTGGCGGTCGGAAGATCGGCGGCAACGCGATCGACGTGGATCTGGCGCCGACGATCCTCGACATCGCCGGGGCGAAACCCGGCCGAACGATGGATGGCCTCTCGCTCCTGGATGCGGTCCGGAAGGGGCGCCGCCTGCCACGGAGGGACGTGCCGCTCGAGGCGCTACGACCGCTGTTCCGCTTCTTCACCCCGCTCACCGCCTTCGACGTCCCCTACTACGCGGTGCGCGCCGCCCGCTTCAAGTACGTGCGCTGGTCGTTCGGCGAGAGCGAGCTCTACGACCTCAAGAGGGATCCCCACGAGCTCGAGAACCTCGCGGGCGATCCCGCCTACGCGGACGTGGTGGCCCGGCTCGAGGCCCGCGCTTCCGAGCTGCAGGAGTGCGCCGGCAGCTCCTGCCGCTGAGCCGGCGACTCCACTAGCTTCCCGGCAATGGGAATCGGGAGAATCATCTTCATGACGATCGCGCTGGCGATCGTCGTCGGGATCTTCTACACCGGCGTCTGGCACATCTTCACGCTGTTCGCCTGGCAGCACCCCATGCTGAGCTGGCTCCCGGTGCTCGCCCTGATCGCCGTCGGGTTCGCCATCGGCACGGTCAAGGCCCAGTTCAGGCCCCGTCCCGGCCGAGGCTCGCCGCCGGCCGACCAGGACCTCAGCGAGGCGGCCGGGCCGCTGGAGGCGCCCGAGATCGGCGAGGCGCCCGCGGCCCGCCGGACGTCGACGATCGGGTTTCACGCCGGCTGGGGGCTCCTCGCCGGCGTCGCGGTGCTCTTCTACGGGCTCTTCTTCACCCTGATCTCGCCGCCGGCGACCGGACTCGACGAGATCGAGTACGAGGTGGTGGGCTCGCTCCCGGAGAAGACCCAGCCCCGCCTGCTCCCGCGCAGCGGCATCCGCGACGATCCGAGCTTCTCGCAGTCTCGCGAGATCCATCTCGTGCGTGATCCGCGCGACGGACAGCTGCTGTGGACGGGGGAGTTCCTCGCCGGTTGGCTCAACGGCTCCTCTTCGGGCGTCGCCGTCCAGCCCCTCGACGACGTGATCACCAACGCGGAGGTCATTCCCGCGGGGTTCGAGAAGTCGGCCGCCGCGATCGCGCCGGGCACCCTCAAGGGCAAGTCCCGGCTCAGCCATCCGACGAGCCGGATCCAGTACCCGGTCATGGTGCCCACCGGGAGGAACGAGGCCGTCGCGATGGCGCCCTACTCCGGCTACCGGGGCTTCCCGTTCCGCGCGCCCTATCTCGCCGGCGTGCTGGTCTATCACCAGGACGGCACCGTCGAGGATCTCTCACCGGAGGAGGCGGCCGATCGCCCCGAGCTCGCCGCAACCGGACGGATCGTCCCCGAGACCGTGGCCCGTGAGCAGGCCGAGGCGCTCGCGCGCTCGGACGAGTTCGAGGGTGAGATCAAGGACGGCAAGGGCAACAAGCACCCCTACCTGACCGCGATCGATCGAGACACCACCGTGTGGGTGACGATCATCAACCACCAGCAGCGTGCCCAGGGAGTGCGAGCGATCGTGCTGGCCGACTCCACCACGGGCGAGACCCAGGTCTGGGAGCCGGCGGAGGGCGAGAAGATGATCTCGACCGAGGACGTGATCGCCGAGGCCCGCTCGCTGCCGCTGCGGTGGAGCGAGGAGCGATGTTGCGACTCGGACGGGCACAGCTACACCGTCACCCTGCGTGAGGTCGTCGAGCCCCGGCTCGCCTTCAAGAACGGCAAGCCCTACTACCTGGTCACGGTGGTTCCCACGAGCGATCTGGCGCTCTCCCGGGAGGTGGAGTTCACGCTCCTGATCGACGCCCGCACGGGCCGGAAGCTCAAGCAGTTCGAACATGTCAGCGGCGGCGAGCTCGAGGACGTCCGCCTCCAGGCCTTCTTCCGGTAGCGGAGCCCGGCGACTACGCTCGTCGGGTGTTCCTGCTGAAGCGACCGGCGATCTGGTTCTGGTGCGTGGCCGCGGTGCTGGTTCCCCCGCTTGGGCTGGCGGTCGGCCCGGTCGGCTCGTACGTGGCGCTGCGTACCCAGGATCGGCCCGCGACCTACGCCTACCTGGCGGTGCTGCTGATCAGCGCGCTGTGGCTCAGCTGGGTGCTGGAGGGGACGATCGCGCTCTGAGCCGGCCTCAGCCGACCAGCTTCTCGACCCGGTAGCTCTTGGTGCCGCCGGGCGTCTCGACCTCGACGTCCGCGCCGACCTTCGCATCGCGCAGCGCGGTGCCGACGGGCGACTCGGCGGAGATCCGGCCCGCGGACACGTCGGCCTCGGTCGAGCCGACGAGCGTCCAGGTGTGGGTCGAGTCGGAGCTGAGGTCGCGGATCTCGGCCGTCCGGCCGAAGGCGAAGCTGTCGTCGCTGCCGTCGGTCTCGACCACGACCGCGTCGCGGAGCTTCTGACGGAGGCGCTTGATGCGCGTCTCGAGGTGGGCCTGATCGTCCTTCGCGATGTGGTACTCGGCATTCTCCTTCAGGTCGCCGAGCTCTCTCGCGGCCTTGATCCGCTCCGCCATCTGCTGCCGGCCCGGCCCCTCCAGTTCCTCGATCTCGGCGCGGAGCTCCTCGAGTCCCTCGGCGGTTATCGCTTCCTTGTGGTCCTGACTGTTGCTCATCCCGACACGGTGGCAGATACGCGGCGGGTCGTGCGTCGGCACATGCCGGGCGGAGTCGCCGATACCCGCGGCCCGGAGTAGAGTCGTGCCGATGCAGAGCGATGCCATGGGCGTAAACCAGACCCTCGAGGTCCAGCGGCAGCGGATCGCCGAGGCGAGGATCGCCGAGGCGCCGTTGGAGCCTCTGCGGGACGGCGAGGTCAGGGTCCGGGTCGAGCGGTTCGCGCTGACCGCTAACAACATCACCTACGGGGTGATCGGGGAGATGCTCGGCTACTGGGAGTTCTTCCCACCGCCCGCTGATGATGCCGCGGCAGGTTGGGGACGGATTCCCGCGATGGGGTGGGGAGAGGTCGTCGCGTCCGAGGCGGACGGGATCGAGCCCGGAGGCCGCTACTACGGCTGGTATCCGATGTCCCGCTGGTGCACGATGACGGCCACCGCGACCCAGGCGGGGTTCAGGGACGACGGAGCCCACCGCTCCGAGCATGCCCCGGTCTATCGCGCCTACCTCGAGACCTCGGCCGACCCGCTGCACGAGCCCGGCGCCGATGCCGAGGACCGGCACGCCTTGCTCCGCGGCCTGTTCGGCACTGCCTACGTCGCCGACGAGTTCTTCGCGGCTCGGGACTATTTCGGGGCCTCGACGGTGATCGTGCTGTCCGCGTCGAGCAAGACCGCGATCGGGTTCGCGCAGCGCGCCGCCCGGCGAGGGCTCGGCGAGGTCGTCGGGCTCACGTCCGACCGCAACCGCGAGTTTGTCGAGGGACTCGGTTTCTACGACCGCGTCCTGACCTACGGGGCGGAGGATGAGCTCACCGAGTCGGATTCGGTGCTGATCGACATGGCCGGCAACGGCGAGATCCTCCAGCGCGTGCACACCCATCTCGGCGATCGGCTGAAGCATTCGATGATCGTCGGCATGAGCCACCACGACGCACCGCGCGGTGAGGTCGAGGGAGGTCCGCAGCCGGAGATGTTCTTTGCCCCCGCCGAGATCAAGCAGCTCAGCGATGTGCTCGGCCGGGAGGAGTTTCAGCGGCGACTGGCGGAGGCGACGGGCGGGCTGATCTCGGCGAGCGCCGATTGGCTCACGCTGGAGCGCTCCAGCGGCTCAGAGCAGGCGCTGGACGCGTACCGCTCGGTGCTCGAGGGCAGCACGCCGCCGTCCGTCGGCCGGATCGTCTCCCTGCACTGAGTCTGGAGGCTTTCGCGCGATGACCGCCCGCAGGTTCGAGGACATTCGCTACGAGGTGGACGGGCCGGTGCGCCTGATCACGATCGACCGGCCCGAGCGCATGAACGCCATCGGACCCCACACGCACGACGAGCTCGTCGCTGCATGGGGCGAGTTCCGCGACGACGCCGGCGCCGCCGTCGCCGTCCTCACCGGCGCCGGTGAGGAGGCGTTCTGCGCCGGCGGCGATCTCAAGGCTGCGTTCGAGGGCAACCCGCCGGTTCCCGTCACCGAGGAGGAGCGCGCCGAGCACGTCAGCGGCGAGGCAGACGGTTGCCTGGGCCCGAGCCGGTGGACGGACATCTACAAGCCGACGATCGCGGCCGTCAACGGCGCCGCCTACGCCGGGGGCCTCGAGTGGGCGTGCTGGACCGATCTCGCGATCGCCGATGAGCACGCGAGCTTCGGGGTCACCTGCCGCCGCTGGAACATCGGCCTGGCGGACGGGGGCACCCAGCGGCTGCCGCGGATCGTGGGCTTCCGCCGGGCCATGGAGCTGATCATCACCGGTCGCGTCATCGATGCGGCCGAGGCCGAGCGGATCGGGCTGGTGAACGAGGTCGTGCCTTCGGGCAGCTGCGTGGAGCGCTCCGTCGAGCTCGCCCATCGGGTCGCCGAGCTCCCGCAGGGGGCGATCCGCACGGACAAGGAGGCCGCCGTGCGCGGGTTCGGCGAGCCGCTGGACGAGGGCCTGAGGATCGAGGCCGAGTGCTTCGACCGGCTCCTCGACAGCCCGGAGATCCGTGAGGGGCTCCGCCGCTTCAACGACCGCGACCACCCCGATCGCGCTGCCGGCGGCGATGCGGCGACGCCCGGGCTGAGGCGGGGCCGGCCCGGAGCGGCCGGCTGATGCCTGTGGGCGCTGGATCGTTCGTCCAGTCGGGGGCCTCGGGCTCAACGCCTCGGTCGGTCCGCCGATCTGATTCACGAAAGCCCCTAACGGAGGAGGAGCGCTTGGCGTCGAGGGCACGGAGGATGTGGTTGATTTCGCTGCTGATCGCTGCCGGCGTGGCCCTCGCGGTCCCGGTCCAGGCCAACGCCGAGTACACGTTCCTCCGCGACTTCGGCGGCTCCGGCTCCGGCCCCGGCGAGCTCAACCTGCCGCTCGGGGTCAGCGTCGACGACGACGGCATCGTCTACGTCGCCGACACCTTCAACCACCGGATCCAGCGCTTCGACACGGACGGCACCTACCTCGGAGAGATCGGCGCCGAGGGCTCGGAGCCCGGCAGCTTCAGCTCGCCCTTCGACGTCGAGGTCGATAACGACGGCCGGCTCCTCGTCGCGGACACCGGCAATCGCCGGGTGCAGCGACTCGACGCCGAGTCGGGCGCAGTCGACGCGGTGCTGGGCGCCGGCGGGAGCGGTCCCGGCAAGCTGGCCGCCCCCACAGGGATCGCGCCGCTCGGCGATGACGTGCTCGTCGTCGATCGCGACAACACCCACGTCCAGCGCTACGGCGCCGACGGATCGCTGATCGACGAATGGGGCGCCGTGGGCGACGAGCCCGGCCGGCTGCGGACGCCGCTCGATCTGACGATCGGCGACGGCGGATCGGTCTTCATCGCGGACGCCGGTAACAACCGGATCCAGCGCTTCAGCCCGGCCGGTGCCTTCGAGGATGCCTTCGGGGGCGAGCTCAGCACCCCGCAGGGAATCGACGCCGGCGGCGACGGCACCCTGTTCGTCGCCGACAGCGGCAACGACCGCGTACGGCTCTTCGACCCACTCGGGTCGCTGCTCGGGGGCTGGGGGATGACGGGCTCGGAGCAGGGCGAGTTCGATCTGCCCCGCGGTATCGCGGCCGACTGCGCGGGTCGCGTGTTCGTCACCGACGCGTTCAACAACCGCGTGCAGGTCTTCGTCGACCCCGAGCTGGAAGAGACCAGGAACTCCTGCGAGCTGACGCTCGAGGACCTGATCGAGATGGCCGCCGCGCTGGACCTCCCCGGGCGCTCGGAGAAGCTGGTCGTCCGCAGCCTCGGGAAGGTCGAGCGCGCCCTCGAGCGCGGCAAGATGCGGAGCGCCTGCAGGCGCCTGGCAGTTACCTCCCACCTGCTCGGGAGGTTCGCCGACATCCTCGAGTGGCACATCGATCGCCATCACGGCAAGCGGGGCAACGGCAGGAGCAGAGGGCGCGGCCACAGCCACGATCCCGCGGCGATCACCGCGGCCCGTGACCTCGCGGGCGAGATCCGGGCGTTCGCCAAGCGCATCGGCTGCTAGCGAGCGGCCCGAGCGCTTCCGCTAGTGAGAGATCTCGAGGCGGCGAGCCACCGCTCCGGCGATCAGGGGTGCGATGGGGCCCGCCGGGTAGCCGGCGATCGTGCCGCCGCCGGAGGCGACGGCAAGCAGGCCATCGCGGCTCTCCAGCTCGACCTCCACGGAGACGGGAAAGCTGCGCCCGCCCAGCGGCGCCTGCGCGACCAGGCCGAGCAGCGGACCGAGGCTGCCGAGGGTCTCACCCCCGTAGTCGGCCAGAGCCGCGCCGCTCGTGGTCGCGACCGAGCGCATCACGTAGGGGCCGGAGCCCACGCGCGTGAGCTCGAACTCCTCAATCTCGAACGGACCGGTCACGAAGTCCATCAGCACGATGTCGACCTCGCCGAACCCGTCGAGCGCGGACAGGCCGCCGCCCTGCTTCGACATGCCGATGCCCAGCTCGCGCCCGCGGACCCGGATCCGGTCGCCGTCGTGGCGAAGCAGGCGGGTGGCCGGGAAGACGTCGATCGCGACGAACGCCTCGCCGCCGCTCTCGGTCAACCGGCGCTCGAGCCGGTGCTCGCCGATTCGCGGGATCAGCGCCTGCGCCACGATCACGGCGATCAGGAGCAGGGCGGCGGCGATCAGCACGATCGTCATTGGCGATAGCTTGCCATCGGCGTGAGTGAGACGATTGGAGTCGATGTCGGGGGGACGAAGGTCTCGGTGGCCCGATTCGCGGGAGGCGAGCTCGACGACCCGGTGATTCGCCCGACCGAGACCGCGGACGCCGAGCAGCTGATCGAGGAGCTGGTCGCGGCGATCGGGGAGGTCCGAACGGCCGACACCGATGCGGTCGGCATGGGGGTTCCGTCGGTGGTCGATTTCGCCACCGGCACCCTCCGCAGCAGCGTCAACGTCCCCTTCGAGAACCTCCCGCTCCGCCAGATCCTCGGTGAGCGGCTCGGGCTTCCCGTCTTCGTCGACAACGACGCGACCGTCGCGGCCCTCGCCGAGGCGTCCGACGGCGAGCGGATCGCGGTCGAGAACCTGGTGATGTTCACGGTCGGCACCGGCGTCGGGGGCGGGCTCGTCCTCGGCGGCCGCATCTACCGGGGCGCCACCGGCGCGGCGGCCGAGATCGGGCACACGCTGATCGGCCTCGACCTCACAGGCGGCGCGCCCGAGCCCCCCGCGGGCTTCCCGAAGCCGGGTTCGCTCGAGTCGCTCGCGGCCGGCACCGAGCTCGACCGCCTCGCCGTCGCCATGGCCCAGGCTCAGCCCGACTCCGCGCTCGGCCGGCTCGTCGCCGGGGGGCGGCGCGTCGACGGGCGCGACGCCGTGGAGGCCGCTCAGCAGGGAGACGAGGCCGCGATCGCTGCCGTGGCGACGCTGGGCGAGCGGCTCGGGGTCGGCATCGCGAGCGCCATCAACCTGCTCGACCCGGAGGTGGTCGCGATCGGCGGTGGCGCCAGCGCGGCCGGTGAGTTGCTGCTCGCGCCGGCGCGGCGGGTGGCGGAGCGCTACGTCCTGAACGGAGTCGGCACGAGGACCGAGGTCCGGCTCGCGAGGCGCGGACCCGAGGCCGGCGTCCTCGGCGCGGCTCTGCTGGCGGCCACCGAGGGTGCCTGACAGCAACCGCGGACCGCGGCCGCGCCTGTAGGCCGAGCACGGCGCCCCGCTACCCTCAGCGGCGATGTCACGCAAGCGCCTCGCCATCGGCGGGGTCCTCGCTCTGGCGGTGCTGGCGGGCGCGATCGCGCTGCTGGCCGGCGTCGGCTCATCGAAGAGCGACGAGCTCGAGCCGGTGGAGCTCGCCGACGAGGACCTGCAAGCACTGACCGCGGCCGCGTGCCCGCCGCGGTACGAGGTCCTGCGCGCGGGCGAGTTCACCGACGCGGAGGTCGAGACGGCCCGGCGGGGCCGCTTCGTCATCAACGGCGAGACGGTGGAGCTCGAGCCGGAGGTGGACTGGACCATCAACCCGCAGGGGGCCCGGGCCTTCTCCCACACGCTGTTCAAGTTCCAGTGGATCGACCCGCTGCTATACGCGTACCGGACCGAGGGCGATACGGAGGCGCTCGAGCAGGCGACAGCGCTTGCGCTCGACTTCGCCCGCGCCAACCCGCCGAACGGCGAGCCCATCGACCCCGACGTCTGGGACGACAAGCGGACCGGCGACCGTGCGCCCTATCTCGCCTACGTGCTGCGGGCGGCGGAGTGCGAGGGACTGCTCGCGGCCGAGGAGCGCGCCCTCCTGATGCGCCTGATCATGCG
>DATFLZ010000162.1:0-4982 GCA_035267205.1 Solirubrobacterales bacterium
TCAAGAACGACTCGATCCCCATCTTGGCCAGACGCGTGATCGCGCCGGGGGCGTCGTTGGTATGCAGCGTGCTGAGCACGAGGTGGCCGGTGAGCGCGGCCTCGACCGCGATCCGGGCCGTCTCGGCGTCGCGGATCTCGCCGACCATGATGATGTCGGGATCGGCGCGCAGCACCGAGCGGAGGCCGTTGGCAAAGGTGAGCCCGGCCTTACGGTTGACGCCCATCTGGTTGACCCCGTCGATCCGGTACTCGACGGGATCCTCGATCGTGATGATGTTCTTCTCGACGGCGTTGATCTCCGTCAGCGCGGAGTAGAGCGTGGTCGACTTACCCGAGCCGGTCGGCCCGGTGACCAGCACCGCACCGTAGGCCTGCCGAAAGCCATGCTCGAAGCGTGAGCGCGCCTCGCCCTCCATGCCGAGCTCGTTGAGCGAGCGCAGGGCCTGATCCTTGTCGAGGATGCGCACCGTGCATCCTTCGCCGCGCTGTGTCGGCACCGTAACCACGCGCAGGTCGACCGCGCGCTCCTCGACGGTGAGACCGACGCGCCCGTCCTGGGGCACCCGCTTCTCAGCGATGTCCAGATCGCTCATGATCTTCATACGGCTGACGACGCCTGCCACCATCCGCCGGGGGATCCGGGCCGCCTCGTAGAGCACGCCATCGACGCGGAAGCGCACCCGCATCTCGCGTTCCTCGGGTTCGAAGTGGATGTCGGAGGCGCCCTCGGCGACGGCCTGACCGAGGATCGAGTAGACGAGCTTGATCACCGGGGCGTCGTCGGCCGACTCGCGCAGCTCGGTGACGTCGCCGGCATCGAGGCCCCCCTCATCCTCCTCGTCCTCAACTGCCTCGGCGACACTGGTCTCGAGCGTGTTGAGCCTGCCGATCAGCGCCTCGATGTCGATCTCGGCGGCGACCGCGACCTTGCAGTTGAGGCCGGTCATCATCTGGACGTCGTCGATCGCGAGCACGTTCGCGGGATCGGCCATCGCGAGCACGACGGTTTCCTCGTCGATGTACCCGACGGGGACGGCGCGATAGCGGCGCGCGGTCGAAACGCTGACGAGGTTGGCGGCGCCCATATCGACCTGGTAGTCGTTGAGATCCACGTGGTCGAGGCCGTAGCGCTCCGCGATCGCGCGGGAGAGCTGATCGCCGTCGATCAGGCCCTGCTCGACCATCAGGGTTTCCGGAGAGCGACCGGCGGTCCGGGCCTCGGCGATCACCTGCTGGATGCGCTCGTCGCTGACATAGCCGAGGTCGACGATCACGTCGGTGATGAACTGGCCGCTGTGCTGCCGCGTCAGCGGCGGGGTCAGGCCCTGGGCCCCCGGCCCCTCTCCCTCCGGCTGCGCGGCCGCAGCCGCTTCGCTCGCCGAGCCATGGGCGGGAACCGGTCTGAGGTGTCCGGGACGGGTAGGTTCTGGGGTCATTGGTGCTGGGGTTGCACTGCCCGGCGCATGGTCGCCAAAGGAGCTTCCAAGCCCGTCCAGATCTCGAATGAGGCGGCGCCCTGACGAACGAGAATCTCCAGTCCGTCGATGGTTCGAGCGCCGCGACTCCTCGCGGCCCTGACGAGCTCGGTCTCGGTCGATCCGTAGGCGAGATCGACCACGACCTGCCGGTCAGCAATCTGATCGGCCGCAAAGCCAAACTCCTTGAATGTCGCAATTTGCGGGCTGGACGCCTGGGCGCCGGCATGCAGGCCCACCGATGTCGAGTTGACCAGCAGATCGCACTCCTCCGGATCCGGCTCGGCGCCCTCGGGAAGCGCCGCGCAACCGAGCTCGGCCGCCAGCTCCGCTGCCCGGGACGCCGTCCGATTCCAGATCGTCACCTCCGCCCCGCGGTCGTTCAGCGCCCACGCGGCCGCTCTGCCGGCGCCGCCTGCCCCAAGCACGAGCGCACGCCGGCCGGAGGGGTCGTCCTCGATCGCGGCCAGGAGACCGGGCGCATCGGTGTTCTCCGCCCGGATCCCCGCCGGGCCGAAGCTGAGGGTGTTGGCGGCCCCGATCGCCCGGGCCGCATCGCTGGGATCATCGGCGAGCAGCAGCGCGGCCCGCTTGTGGGGAATTGTCACGTTTGCCCCGACGAAGCCCTCGGCGATCATCTCATCGACCTGCTCGGCGAACGCCTCGGGCGGGACGTCGATCGCCTCATAGCCCCATTCGGACCCAAGCCCGAGCTCCGCGAACGCCGCGTTGTGCATCGCCGGAGAGCGCGAGTGGGCGATCGGATGGCCGAGCACGGCCAGGCGCTTCATCAGGAGCAGTCTGTAGGCGAGCCGCCCTCGGCGGCGAGCGCCTCCTGGTAGCGGGCCTGGGCGGCCTCGAACTTGGCGCTATCGGCGGTGAAGACGTGCTCCCCACAGGTGCCCGGCTTGATCACGAAGAAGTACGCGTCGGTCTTGGCCGGATTGGCGGCGGCCTCGATCGCCGCCAGGCCCGGGTTCGCGATCGGGGTGGGAGGCAGCCCCGGCGTGAGCCGCGTGTTGTACGGGGTGGGTGAGTCGAGCTCGCTCTGCAGGAGCTGGCCGTCGTACTTGCCGAGCTCGTAGCGCAGCGTGGCGTCGATCCCGAGCGTGTCACCCGCCGCGAGCCGGTTGTAGATCACCGCGGCCACCTTGGGCCGCTCCTCCGCGACCTGAACTTCCTCCTCCACCATCGAGGCGATGATCAGCACGTCGTACGCGTTCAGGTTCTTCTTCTTCGCGGCCTTGAGGTTGACCCCGCCGAAGTTCTGCTGGAACGCCTCCAGCTGCTTGTCGACGAGATCGCGGGCAGGGGCGCGCTTCTCGAGCTCGTAGGTCGCCGGAAACAGAAAGCCCTCGAGGTTCGGCGCATCCTTGGCGTCGTAGCGCTTCAGGGGGAAGCTCTTCATCGCCTTCTTGACGGCCTTCTCATAGCTCCCCTTCAGCTTGGCCTTCTTCGCGACGTCTGCGATCTGCTCGATCGTCAGGCCCTCGGGCACGACCACGTCGACCGTCTCGATCGGCTCCGGCGCGGCGACCGGCTCCGCCTCCTCGCCACCGCCGATCGCCTTGACCGCGAAAAACACCAGCAGCAGCCCGGCCAACAGCGCGCCGCCGGCCAGCAGTCGGCGACCCATGATCGTGCGCTGATCGGGCTCGCCGCCGCCCAATCCGGAGACCCAGGCCGAGGCGCGCTCGGCCGCCGGGGTGATCCAGCCGCTGTCGCCGTGCGCGGGCTCGGGCCTCGGGTTCGGCTTGACCGCGGGATCGCTCCACTCGTCGTCGTGGTGATCCGCGGCCGGGGGGGCTTCGGCCGGCGGCCCGGGCGGCTCCGAGCCACCCTTGACCCGGTCGGCGAGCGAGCGCCGCGTCCCCTCGCTGCGCGCCCGCCGGCGCGCCTCGCGCTCACGGCGGCGCGCCTCGCGCTCCGCGGCGCGGGGATCGTCCTCGCGGAAGGGGTCGCGATCGGATTCGTCGCTCACCGAGTCCCCTCCCCCCGCTCGCCCGCCGCCTCCGGGCGAGCGGCCGCGGCCAGATAGGAGTCGAGCAGATGGGCGGCAGCGAGCGAGTCCTCCGCCGCGCGAGCGCCGGAGCGGCGGGAGGCACCGGCCATTGCCGTCGTCAGCCGCTCGTCCCAGGTCTCGACCGGGACCTGAACGGCCGCGGCGAGTTGCTCGCAGAACTCGCGCACGAGCTGCGCCTGCTCACCTTCCGTGCCGTCGAGCGAGAGCGGCAGCCCGACGACCACGCGCTCGGCGCGCTCGGCCTTCGCCACGTCCGCGACGGCCCCAGCGTCCGGCGGCTCGACGACATCCAGTGGCCGCACGATCGTCCCGGTGGGATCGGAGATCGCACAGCCGCAGCGGGCCAGGCCGTGATCGATCGCGAGCACGCGCATCGGCTCAGCCCAGTCCGGCCGCGATCGCCCGGCGCGCCGTCGCGAGCGCCTCGTCGAGTCGCTCGGGGTCACGCCCGCCCGCCTGGGCGACGTTCTCGCGGCCGCCGCCGCCCCCACCCACGACGGCCGCGGCCTCGCGCACGACGTCCGCGGCCGAAAGGCCCGCGCCGGTCGCCGCGTCGGCGAAGCTGCAGACGAGGGCCACCTTGCCGCCCGCGGCACCGCCGAGCACCACGGCCGCGTCGCCGAGCTGCTGGCGGATCCGGTCGGCCAGATCGAGCATCTCGCGCTGATCGCCGAGCTCGCCGACCGAGCCGACGACCACCTGGACTCCGGCAATCTCCTCGGCCGCGCCGGCGAGCTCGGTGGCGCGGTCTCCCGCCGCCTCGGCACCTACCTTCTTCGCCTCCGACTCGAGTTGGCCGAGGCGCTCAGCGAGGCGGCGGGCGCCGTCCACCGCGTCCTCGGCACCGAGCACGGCCGCAGCCTCGTCCAGCCGGGAGCTCCGCTCGCGAAACCAGTCGATCGCCGCCGGCCCCGTCAGCGCCTCGATCCGTCGCACGTTCGAGGCACTCGAGCCCTCGGAGACGATCGCGAAGATCCCGACCTCGGCCGTGTTCGCGACGTGCGTGCCGCCGCAGAGCTCGCGCGAGACCTCGTCGACCTCGACCATGCGCACCCAGTCGCCGTACTTCTCGCCGAACAGGGCCATCGCGCCGAGCTTCTCGGCCGCGGTGCGCTCCATCTCCATCGCCCGCACCGGCCTGCTGGCCTTGATCCAGTCGTTGACCCGGTCCTCGACCGCGCTGATCTCCTCCGGGGTCAGCCGCGCGCCGTGGTTGAAGTCGAATCGCAGCTTGTCCGGCCGGACCGCGGAGCCCGCCTGCCGCACATGGGTTCCGAGGAAGTGGCGCAGCGCCGCGTGCAGCAGATGCGTGGCGGTGTGGTTCCTCATCGTCGCGTGTCGCGCCTCGTGGTCGACCACCGCCTCCACCCGGGTCCCGGGCTCGGGAGCTGAGCCGCTGATCCGCAATGCCTGGTCGTCGCCTACCCGGTAGACGTCGATCACGCCGGCCTCGCTGCCGTTCCAGCGCAGGCTGCCGCGGTC
>DATFLZ010000163.1:0-16862 GCA_035267205.1 Solirubrobacterales bacterium
CGCCTCGAACGCATCGGTTAAATGATTCGACGGGCCACAGGGGCCCGCCGAATCGGGGAGGAGAGGTTGGTCCAAGGGCCCTGAGGCCCTTGACCATGTCTACTCGCGATATGGGGCGAGTAGATCTCTCCGAGTCGTCCGCCTCTCCTGAGGCGCGTCGCGGCGGGGAAGGCCGCCGCGACGCCGGCGACTCGGGCTAAGCGCTGCTAGGCCGCGGCCTTGGTCTCCCCCTGGACGCGGTCGACCAGATCCTTGACGCGCTGTTCAGCGTCGGCACGGGTCCTGGTCAGCTCCTTCTCGGCCTTCTTCAGCTCGGTCTCGGCCCTCTTGCGGTTCTGGCGAACCGTGGTCTCGAGAGTCCGGCGCTGCTGCTTGACCTCGCGCTCGACCTTGTTGCGGGTGCGCTTGGCACGCTGCACGGCGCGGCGACGGGCGGTGCCGCCACGGCGCTCGACCTTGTTGAGCTCACGGCGGAACTGATTCCGGACCCGCTTCAGCTCGGCCTCGCGCTTGCTCGGAGTGCCGAGCGGCTCGACGGCCTCGGTCGCGCGCTCGTAGACGGTGAGGGCGGCGCCGACCGGAAGGTCGACGGCGGTCTCAGCGGTCTGCAGGGCACGCTCACGGGCCTGCTCGACGGCGGTCTTGGCGTCGTCGGCGGCGAGCTTGCTGGTGGTCTTGGCCGAAGTCGCGGTGCGCTTGGCGGAGGTCGAAGTCGACTGCTTGGCCGTCTTCGTGTTCTTCGTGGTCTTGCTCTTGGTGCTCTTGGAAGTAGCCATCTGTGTCCTTGATTCCCCCTGGGGGTTCAGTGAGTTCAGTCTGTCCGTTCTAAGCTACTTAGAACTAATGATGTTCACTATAGCATCGAACAACTGTTCTTACACGGAACCGCAATCCCAGTTACGGAGCCAAATGTGAGCACCGTCACACTGAGCCCCGCGAGCCGCTCAATATGAGCGTCGGCTAACAGTCGGTCGAAGGGCGGCTAGGCGATGCGGCTGGCGCAGCGCTCCAGCCAGGCGCCGGGGTCGGCGAGCTCGGGGAGGGCGGGCAGCGCCTCGGGACCGTCCCAGGCGCGGTTGAGGGCCTCGATGCCCCCCAGCTCGACCACCCCGTCGCAGAAGCGCTTTCCATCCCTGTACTGGCGCAGCTTCAGCTCCATGCCGAGCAGCCAGGAGAGCACGCGGGCCAGTGGGGGCCGATCCTCGCGGCGACGCTCCATCGCAAAGCGCAGCTCGCCGATCTCCTCGCCGAGCCGCGGCGCCGCTGCGTCCATCACGTGCTCGGCGTAGCCCTCGATCGACGCCATGGTCGCCTGCGTGTCCTCCAGCAGCGGCCTCGAGCTCGGCGGGGTCAGCAGCGTGACCGGGTCGCTTTCCCAGAGCGATGCGACGGTCCTGCGCGGGTCCGACGTGAAGACCCGCTTGGTGGCGTCGGCCAGCTCACCGGGGCCGACGCCGAGGCGACTCCCCTCGAGCAGCGCGCTCGCCAGCTCACGGAGATGCTCGCGCAGCCACGGCGCGGACCCGAGGTGGACCGCGTGCGTGACCTCGTGCAGCGCGATCCAGCGGAGTACCGTCTCGGCCTCGCCCCCGAGGCTCCCGCGTGCCTCATCGACATTCGGGTGAACGAACAGCAGGCGCGGCGCCCGCCTGGGGCCGAGCACGGGAAACTCGTACTGCCCGAGCACGCGCCTCGAGGCGTACCCGACGAGCGCGCCCAGCTGCGCACCGGCGACGACCCCCAGCGCCCCGCCGACGGTGCCGGAGAGGGGGCCCGGCAGCGATCCGTCGAGGCCGAGGTTCCCGGCGAGCGGCTCGACCGAGTCACGCAGCGAGTCGAGGTTGATGGCGGCCCACTCGCGGCGCGAGACCCACTCGGCCTCCGGCACCGGCTCGGTCGGCTCCAGCCCCGTGTAGGAGCACACGACCCGTGTGGAGTCCTCGGCCGCCCGGCGCAGCGCGGAGGCGGGTGGCCGGTCGTCCCCGTCGCCGGCGGCGATCCGCGCGACGCGGCGCGCGATCGACCAGTCGACGAGCTCGCTCACCGGCGGACCTCGGGCCCGGTCCGCTGCGCGGCGAGGATCGTCCCGAGGTGCTCGGGCCGTCGGGCGGCGGCCACGGTGTAGCGCGCGTCCAGGTCGAGCCCCGCCGCATCGGCGGGCGCCTCTCCGAAGTCGACGGCGCCGCCGGCCTCGCGCACGATCAGCTGTGATGCCGCGGCATCGACCGAGCGGCACGGGCGGGCCGAGAGCATCGCGTCGAGCCGGCCGGCGCCGACGTAGCTCATCGTGATCGCAATCGAGCCGATCGCTCGCAGGCGGTAGACGTCCTCGTCGAGGGCCGCGATGGCCGGGCCGATCCATCCGGGCGCAGCGGACTCGATGCCCACGGCCTCGAGCCCGTGATCGGGCGGGTCCGCCTCGAACGGCTCGCCGTCGAGGGTCGCTCCGCCCTCGAGGGTCGCGGCGAACTCCTCGTCGGCCCCGAAGTCGTGAACGAAGCCGAACTCGACGTCGGCCATCGAATCGCCGCGAGCGACCGCGATCGAGAGCGAATGGGAAGGGATGTTGCGCCGGACGTTCATCGAGCCGTCGATGGGATCGATGACCACGCGCAACTCGGCCTCCCCGGCGCCGATCGCGACCTCGCCTCGCTCCTCGCTGACCGCGATCACGGAGGGGCCGCCGGCGAGCGCCCGCTCCAGCTCCTCGAAGACGACGTCCTCACAGCGCAGATCGAGCTCGAGGCTCATGTCGCCGCCCACGCCGCGGCCGTCGTAGACCGTGCGATCGGCGATTCCGCGCGTGGCCGCAAACAGGTCGCGCTGGCGGGCGACGATCCGCCTGCAGATTCCGATCCAGTCGACCGAGTCCATCGGGCCATCGTAGATGGACGCCGGGGCCGCGACGGAGCGGTACCGTCCAGGCGTGCAAGCCGAGTTTGAACCCGGGTCCAGCTTCCGCGACGCGAGCGCTCACCGCGATGGGCCCGCCCTGGTCGTGGGCCGGACTGGGACCGGGCGCAGCGAGCTGCTCGCCCGGCGCTTCGCCGCGCTGGTCGCCGAGGGGGTCGATGTCGAGCAGATCGCGGTCCTCACCCGGGGGCCGGCGGCGAGCCGCCATCTCCGGCAGCGCGTCGAGTCCCTGCTGAGCGATCCCTACGAGGAGCTCTGGGTCCAGACGTGGGCCGAGTTCAGCGAGCGACTCCTGCGCGACTACGCGCTGGAGGCCGGCATCGATCCCTTCTTCGAGGTCGCCGCACCGGCCGACCGCCTCGCGATCCTGCTCGAGCGGCTCGACGAGCTGCCGTTGCGGCGCCATGAGATCCGGGGGAACCCGGCCGGGCTGCTCGCCAGGCTGCTCGAGCGGATCGACGTGCTCAAGGGCGAAGGGGTCGGGCCGGCCGAGCTGCGCGATCACTCGCGGGCGGCCGAGCGGGGCGCGACCAGTCGCTCGGAGCGTGAGGCGGCCCTTCGCGAGCTGGAGTTCGCCGATCTCTTCGAGCGCCACGACGCCGTGATGCGCGAGCGGGGCGCCATCGACGAGCCCGAGCTGACGCTCGAGCTGGGCCGGCTGCTGCAGCGCCGCGCGGATGTCGCCGCCGCGATCGGGGAGCGGTTCCTGCATGTGATGGTCGATGAGCTCGAGGACGCGGGGCGCGCCCGCACGGCCCTGCTGGAGGCCCTGGCGCCCCACCGCAACGTGCTCGCCGTCTGCGACCCCGATCAGGGCCTTGGCGCGTTCCGGGTCTGCGGCGAGGCCGCTGCGGTCCGCTTCGGCGAGCGCTTCCCCGACGCGGCGCAGTTCCGCTTCGGCGAGCCGGTGCGGGGCCGCGGCGGTCCCGCCGCCGTCGCCGGCGCGATCGCGCGGCTGGTTCCGGACTCCTATCGGGATGTCGCGCCCGCTCCGGCCGGGGGCCCGGACGAGGTCCGGGACGCGGGGTCGGTGCGTCTGTGGCGCTGCGCCAACGAGCGAGCGCAGGCTCAGGCTGTGGCCCGGGAGGTCGAGCAGCTGCTGGCCTCCGGGCAGTGCGCGCCCGAGCAGCTCTGTGTGATCACGGGTCCCGCCGGGCGCGAGGGGCGGCTCGTCGCGGCCGCCCTCGAGGAGCGGAACGTCCCCTTCCGCAGCGGCGGTTCCGCGGCGTTCTTTCACCGCCCGGAGGTCCGCGATGTGATCGCCTGGCTGCGCGCGCTCGCCGATCCGGGCGACTCCTCCGCGGTGGTCCGCGCGCTCACCCGCCCGCCGGTCGAGCTGCGGTCCGTCGATCTCGCGCGCTGCACGACGATCGCCCGTCGCCGCAAGCTGGACATGATCTCCGCGGTCGAGGCGGCGCTCGAATCGCCGCAGCTCCCGCCGCCGTCCCGCGACCGGATCCGCGCCTTCCTCAAGCTCTACCGCTCCGCCGCGCGGGCCCTCGACGGCCTCCGGGCCGACGTCTTCGTCCGGCGTCTGATCGAGCGGATCGGCTTCCGGCGCCACGGCCTGTTTGCCGCGAGCCCCGAGACCGCCGAGCGGCTCGTCAACCTCGCGGGCGTCGCTGATCTCGCCGGTAGCTGGACCCGGCGCCGGCCCGACGGCTCGACGCGGGAGTTCGTTCGCTACCTCAGCGCCGTCGCCGAGGCCGGGCAGCGCTTCAGCAGCGCCGCCGACGCGCCGCCGGTCGGCGCGGTGCTCGTCGCCGAGCCGGGTCAGCTCAAGGGCCTCGAGTTCGAGCGCGTCTACCTGCTCGGCCTCGAAGCCGGCTCCTACCGCGGCGGATCCGAGCGAGCGGGCTGGATCGACGACGGGCTCCTCGACGGGGGGATGCCGGCCCTGGGCCCCGGCGTCGCCGAGACGCTGGGGCTCCGCCGGGCCTACGTCGCCGCCGGCCGGGCCTGTGAGCAGCTGGTCCTCTCCTATCCCGAGGAGGTTCGCGGCGGCGCGGTCGGCCCGTCTTCGGTGTATCGGGCCGCGGCCGATCTCGGGGCCGAGGAGGAGCCTCACGCGGAGGAGCTGTTCGGGCCGGCCGAGGGGCTCCACTCCACCTACCGGATGGTCCGGGACGAGGTGCTGGAGTACTCCTGGCGCGCCGGAGCGGCCCTCAGCGAGATGCGGCTCGACACTCCCGACGACGTCAATCGCGCGGTCGCGCGCTTCCTCGAGCTGCTCAAGCTCTCCGCGCTGATCCAGCGGCCGGAGGGGGAGTCGGAGCAGGACTCGCTCGCGGCGCTCAACGAGCTGCTCAGCCGGGTGGGCTCGCCGGAGCAGCTCGCCGAGCTCGAGCGCTCCGCCCTCGATCGATACATCCTCGAGGAGGCCGGTGAGCGGGCCGAGCGCCGCGAGCACCTGGCCAAGCAGAGCGAGCCGGGCCTCGAGGCGTTCCTCCCGCGCCGCGGCGACGGGCTCGGCCTCTCGGCCTCCGACATCGACCTCTACCGGACCTGCCCGCTCAAGTACAAGTTCGCCCGCGTCTTCGCCATCCCGCAGGAGCCCACGATCAATCAGCGGTTCGGGATTCTCATCCACCAGGTGCTCGACCGGTACCACTCCGAGGAGCTGCGCGGGTTCGGCGGTGCCGAGAGCGACGGCAGCGACGGGATCGGCCGGCTGTTGGCGCTCTTCGAGGCGGGCTGGCGCCGGCAGGGATTCGGCTCCAGCGACGACGAGCTCCAATACCGGGACCGCGCGGTCGCCGCCCTCGCCCGCTACCACGAGCGACACACCGCCGGCGCGGCGCGGCCCGTCTGGCTCGAGCGGGCCTTCTCCTTCAACATCGGCGAGCACTCCATCCGCGGCCGGATCGACCGCGTCGACCGCCATCCGGACGGCGCGCTCGAGCTGATCGACTACAAGACCGGCGCTCCCAAGCGCCCCGAGGAGCTCACCGACGACGTCCAGATCCCGCTCTACCGGATCGGCGTCCGGGAGGCCTGGGGCGTCGACGCGGCGGACGGCTCCTACTGGTACGTGCTCGACGACGAGAAGGTCCCGGTCGCCGGTGAGGCCGACGACCTCGAGCGGGTCGAGCGCACCGTGCTCGAGGTGGCCGCCGGGATCGACGATCAGGACTTCGAGCCGCGGCCGTCGTTCGAGAACTGCTCCTGGTGCGACTACCGCCTGATCTGCCCGGCGAGCGAGGCCTAGGGCCAGCCCCGCGGCTAGTCCCCCCGGCGTCTGAGGAAGTCCTGGAAGTCCTGGGCGATCGCGTCGCCAGAGGGGACATCGGTCTCGTCGCTGAGCTCCGAGATGTCGTCCTGCTGAGACTCGAGCCGCTCGACCAGCTCCTTGATCTCCGGGTTGGCCTCGACCGCCTCGCTCACCTGGGCCTCGAAGGAGCCGGCGGCGTCCTCGAGCTCGCCGGCGTCCATCGGGATTCCGCAGAGGCCCTCGAGCCGGCGTAGGAGCGCCAGCGCCGCCTTCGGGTTCGGGACCGCGGCCGCGTAGTGGGGCACGGCGGCCCAGAGGCTCGCGCAGGTGAGGCCGCGTTCGACGGCCGCGTTGTGGAGCACGCCGACGACGCCGGTCGGCCCCTCGTAGGAGACGTCCTCGAAGCCGAGCCGCTCGATCAACTCATCGCTCGTCGCGAGCCCGGTGATCGGGACGGGGCGCGTGTGGGCGACATCGGCGATCAGCGAACCGAACGTGACCATCGACTCGACGCCGCAGCGCTCGGCGATGTCGAGGACGGCGTTGCAGAACGTGCGCCAGCGGGTGCTCGGCTCGGTGCCGTTGATCAGCAGCAGGTCGCGCTCGCCCTGGCTGCGCCCGGCGACGATCAGGTTCTCGGGCCACTCGACGCCGAGGACCCGCCCTCCGGTCAGCTCGATCTGCGGCCGGGTCGCCTGAAAGTCGTAGAACTCCTCGGGGTCGATCCTGGCCACCAGCTCGGTGTCGGTCGACTCGGCCACGGCGCCGAGCGCGGCGCTCGCGGCGCTCGCGGCGTCGTTCCAGCCGGAGAAGCAGGCGACGAGCAGCGGTTCGCGCAGCTCCGGCCGTTCGTCTTCCCAGATGATCGGGTCCACGCCTACGAGAGTATCGGCGTCGGGTCTCCCCGGGGGCCGGCGCCGTCCGCCGCGCTCGCGATCATCGCCCCGTGGAAGCTCAGCAGGCACAGCAACCAGCCGCCCCGGTCCCTGCCGCCGGGCCGCCCTCGGAAGGGGTGGCGTCGCTGCAGCCCGGCCGGCCCCTGCGCGGCAGCTTCGCGGTCGTTCGCAAGGACCGGCAGATCTCCCGCAAGGGGACGCCGTACATCTCGCTCGAGCTTCGCGACCGCACCGGTTCGGTCCCCGCGCGCATCTTCCGGGACGCCGATCAGCTCGGCGCGCGCTTCGATCGCGGCGACGCCATCGAGGTCCGCGGCACGGTCGAGCGCTTCCGCGGCGAGCTGCAGGCGGAGGTGACGGCGCTGCGCAGGCTGGACCCGCGGAACCTGGATCCCGGCGCCTTCCTGCCCGCCGCCTACCGGTCCGTCGAGGAGCTCGAGGGGTTCTTCGAGCACCTGACCCGAGAGGTCCATGACGATGGCCTGCGGCGGCTGGTCGAGGAGGTCACGTCGGCGGAGCCGATCGCGACCGAGCTGCGCCGCGCGCCATGCACACGCGCGGGCCACCACGCATACCTCGGCGGCCTGCTCGAGCACACGGTCGCGGTCGCGACGCTGGTCGGAGAGCTCTGCGTTCTCCACCCGCGCCTCGACTCGGATCTGCTGATGGCCGCCGCGCTGCTCCACGACATCGGCAAGACGCGCGAGTTCACCTACGGGGCGGAGTTCGGGATCAGCGACGAGGGCAGGATGCTCGGCCATCTCGCGCTCGGCAACGAGATCATCGTGACCCGGGCCGGCCACCTGGACGCCGAGCGCCGCCTCGCGCTCCAGCACTGCGTCCTCTCCCACCACGGGCCGGAGGCCGCCGGGCGGCCGGGCGGCTCCGGCCGCGGCTTCGGACCGCCCGAGGCGCTCGCCCTCTACCGGCTCAACTCGCTCGAGGCCGGGGTCAAGGGCGCGCTCGAGCACGGCACCTGAGCTCGGCGTCGGCCCAGATCCAATATTGGGGTGCCTCATCGATGCGGGCGGCCGGGCAGCGTGGGAGGCTCGATCGGATCGTGCCCACTCCCTGGCGGTTGAGGAGGAAGAAGGATGAAGAGGCGTTACGTGGTCGCGGCGGCGGTCGCGCTGCTGTCGGTGTCCCTGGCGGTTCCGGCCCTCGGTGGTCCGTCCAACCCGGTCGCGGACGTCGCCGGCATCAAGGGCCAGGTGAAGAAGGCCAAGAAGAAGGCGAAGAAGGCGCAGAGGAACGCGTCGAAGGCGCTGAAGCGCGGGCGGGAGGCCAAGTCCGCTGCAGGTGAGGCCCAGGTGGCCGCCGACCAGGCCGGCGGGACCGCGAACGGGAACGCGCAGTACCTGAATCAGAACCTGGAGTGCCCCGCGGGCCACACGTTGATGGGCGGCTACTGCCTCGAGAACCAGCTGCGCCCCGCGGAGCAGTGGGCTGACGCGATGGCCACCTGCCGAGCCGTCGGCGGGCTGCTGCCCTCGGTCGACGCGCTCTACCACTACCACCTCAAGGTGCTCGGCCAGGTGGGCACGGGGGGCAACCCGACCGAGTGGAGCTCCGGCCGGTTCAGCTCCACGGAGGCCGAGATGGTGCAGTTCAACTCGGGCACCGGGATCGTCACCGGAGTCCGGACAACCACCACGAGCACCCCGTTCAGGTGCGCCCAGGGCCCGGGGTTCCCGCCATGAGCAGCCGCCGGAGCTGGTAGCTAGTCCGTAGCGCCGGGGTCGGGGCGCCGCCTGAGGCGCTTCTTCTCCGACCGCCGCTTCTTCTCCGACTGCCGCCTGCGCCTCGAGGCTGCGGTCGGCCGCGTGCGCCGGCGCCGCTTGCGCGGCCGGAGCGCGGCGCCGAGCCGCTCGGCCAGCCGCTCGATCGCGACCTCGCGGTTCCGCGCCTGGCTGCGGCTGTCCTGGGAGACGGCGGTGACCCGTGGCCCGAGCCGCGCGCAGATCGCCGACTTCTGCTCCTCGGTGAGCGAGGCGGCGGCCGGGACATCGAGCGTCGCCTCGATCCGGGAGGCGGTGACGTTGGCGTGCTGGCCACCGGGCCCGGAGGAGCGGGTCGCGCGCACCTCCACGTCGCCGGGATCGAGCCGGGCGCCGTGCCCGAGGTCGATCCGGCCGCTCACTTCCGGGCCCCCGGGTCGGGCGGGGTGGAGGCCGGGCCCGGCGGTGCCGGATCCGCGCCCAGGGCCCGGCGCGCGAGCTGAAAGGCGACGAACAGGACGAGCGCCGCGAACCCGAGCTCGAGCGCGCGCTCGGGGACGGCGTTGGCGACGACGACGCCGAGGACCACGCCGGGGATCGAGAGCAGCCCGATCAGGGCGCCGTCGCGGAACCGCACGTTCCCGTGGCGGTGCTGGCGCCAGGTGCCGACGAGCGCGACGGGGACGATCGCGAGCAGGGAGGTGGCCTCGGCCTCGAGCTGGCCCTCTCCGAGGACGATCACCAGGGCGGGCACGAAGACGACCCCGCCGCCGACTCCGAGCAGGCCGCCGATCGCGCCACCGGCCATCGCGAGCACCGCTGTCAGCAGCTCGGCCATCAGGGGACGATCAGCTCGACTGCGACGCCGACCAGGAGCGCCGCGAACATCAGCGAGACGAGGCGCTCGGGGATCCGCTGCTGAAGCGCGACCCCGAGCGCGACGCCGAGGACCGCCGGCACGGCAACGAGCAGCGCGTTGCCCACGTCGACGTTCCCGTAGAGGCCGTGGCCGGCGGCGGCGAGCGCGCCGATGATCACGATCGCGGACAGCGAGGTGGCCGTCGCCTGGCGCTCCCCGTAGGCGAGCCAGAAGATCAGCAGCGGCACGATCACGGTTCCTCCCCCGACCCCGAACAGGGCGCTGAAAGCGCCGGCCAAAAGGCCGATCACCGCCAGCTTGATCAGCCGCTCGCGCTCCACGGCGCGATACTAGAGCGCGCCGTGGGTGTCACCTTCGCCAGTCCCGCCGACCTCTTCGCCGCCGTCGCACCGCTCGGCGAGGCGCCGGAGCGCGCCGCGGTCCTCTTCGACCTCGACGGGACGCTGGCCCCGATCGTCGATCGCCCCGACCGGAGCAGCGTGCCGCTCCGCACCCGGGAGCTCGTCGAGCGGATTGCGGGGCGGTATGGGCTGTGCGGCGTGGTCAGCGGCCGGCAGGCGCTGGAGGCGCGCCGGATCCTCGGGCTCGAGGATCTCGTCTACGTCGGCAACCACGGCTTCGAGCTGCTCGCGGTGGGGGCCGAGGAGCCCGAGCCCTCACCGGCTCTCGCCGGGCGCGAGCAGCAGGCGGCGGACTTCCTCGCCGGACTCGACCCCGCGCGCCTCGGCGAGGCGGGGCTCCGGACCGAGGACAAGGCCGCGATCGTGGCCCTCCACTGGCGCGGGGCCGCCGATCCCGATCGGGCGGAGGCCGTCGCGGCCGAGATCGAGACGGAGGCCGCCGGCGCCGGGCTCGGCATCCATCGCGGCCGGATGGTGCTCGAGCTCCGCCCGGACGTCGAGATCGACAAGGGGCTGGGAATCAGGGCGCTGCTGGAGGCCGGCCCGGCGATGGAGGCCGCCTTCTACGCGGGCGACGATCGCACCGACGTCGACGGCTTCCGGGCCCTCGGCGAGCTGGCCTCCGAGGGCGCGATCGAGCGGGCCGTCACGGTCGCCGTGATCTCGGACGAGACGCCGGCCGAGGTCTCCGAGGAGGCCGACCTCGCCGTCAACGGCCCCGATGGATTCGTCGCCGTGCTGGAGGCGCTCGCCTGATGCAGTACAAGGACCTGCTCCGGGGGACCGTCCTGCTCGCCGCCGTCGAGGCGACCGCGCTGGGCGCGATCTCGGGGATCGCGATCAACAACGAGGCCGACGATCTGCTGGCGGCCCTCGCCCTGGCGTGGTGGGTGATCGCGATCGGGGTCGGCATCTATCTCGGCCGCGCCGACCGAACGGCCGAGGCGCTGCGCGACACGCTGGCCTCGGCGAAGACGGCCACCCAGCTCCCCTCCGAGAGCCCGGCCTCGATCGGGCTCGCCCGGCTGTGGCCGCTCGGCGTCTTCGCGATCGTCGCCGGCGGGCTCGGCGCGATCCTCCCTCAGGTCCCGGCGATCGCGGCCGGGATGGCACTGCTGTTCGCGCTCGCCTGGCGCAAGCGGGAGGCTGCCGTCACCGCGATCGAGGAGCGGGACGGGGTCTGCTTCTACGTCGAGAAGACCTCGGCCTTCCAGCCGGTGAAGCTGGTCCGGACCCCGGGCCTGATGCGCGGCGCCGCCTCCCAGACTCCCTAGCGGCTTCGGCCTTCCAAGCATTGCGGTGTGATCGCTCCGCGACCAGAGGTCGCCGCGCGGAGGCGCAGTCTCAGAACCGGTGTCTCTATGCGGAAGCGTGGGTGCGGGCAAGGGCTCGGCCCGCGCGCCGGCAGCGGTTGCAGAGAGGGAGGGCGGTGGCACCCACGTCTGGGGCCGTCCGCGAGGCCGAACGTCCCTCAGGTGTTGCTATAGGGGGGTCTCGTGGACGTCTGGCTCTTCGGGGAGCTCGAGGCGTCACGTTTGGCTTGTCATACGTGCCCTTCGTTGCGTCTCGGCGCAGAGTGGTGCTCTGCGCGAGGAGCCCTCGATGCGGGGAAAGGGGCGGTCTCGCACCTCAGGCCCGCGTGCGCTTGCGCAGCGGCGCGAAGGAGCGCCAGGTGCGCGTGTTCGCGACCTGCTCGGCCGTGAGGCCGGCCCGCCGCGCGGTCGCGACCCCGTACTGCATGTTCTCGAGCGTCCCGACTCTGTGGGCGTCGGTGTTGATCACGATCCGCACCCCGGCCTCGGCGGCGATCCGCGCGTGGCGCTCGTTGAGATCGCGGCGCCTGGGGCTGGAGTTGATCTCGATCATCGTCCCGTTCGCCGCCGCCGCTTCGAAGATCGGCTCGATGACGAGGTCGTAGGGGTCGCGCTTGAGCAGCAGGCGACCGGTCATGTGGCCGATGCAGTCGACCAGCGGGTGCTCGATCGCGCTGATGATGCGCTGCGTCAGCTTCTCGGCGCTCATCCGGAAGGAGGTGTGGACGCTGGCGACCACCCAGTCGAGCTCGGCCAGGACCTCGTCCTCGTAGTCGAGCTCCCCCTTGGTGCCGATGTTCACCTCGGAGCCGGCGAGCACCTTGATCCGCTTCGTGCTCGCGTCCAGCTCGTGCACCTCCGCGACGCGCTCCAGCAGAGCGTCGGCCTGGACGTCGTTGCCGAAGCCGTGGCTCGCGGAGTGGTCGGTCACCGCGAGGTAGGAGTAGCCGCGCCCGCGAGCCGCCTCGACCATCTCCTCGAGCGTGTTGTGGCCGTCGGACAGGGTGGTGTGGCAGTGAAGATCGCCGCGGATCCCATCGAGCTCGACCAGGTCGGGGAGCTCGTCGCTCTCCGCGAGGGCGAGCTCGTCGGCGCCCTGTCTCAGCTCCGGCACGATGTAGGCGAGGCCGAGCCGCTCGTAGACCTCGGCCTCGGTCTCGCAGGTTTCCACCTCGCCGGTTTCGGTGTCGGTGATGCCGTGCTCGGAGACCGAGAGTCCGCGCGCGAGGGCGCGCTCGCGCAGCTTCACGTTGTGCTCCTTGCTTCCCGTGAAGTGCTGCAGCAGGTTCCCGAACTCGGCCGGCGGGACGATCCGCAGATCGACCGAGATCCCGTTGTGCGTGCGGATGCTCGCCCCGCCGCTGCCACCGGAGCGCCGCTCGTAGGCGAGGTCATGGCGTAGCAGCACCTCCGACAGCGCCTCCGGGTCGGCCGCGGTCGCGACGATGTCGATGTCCTTGCAGGTCTCGGCCCAGCGCCGGGCCGATCCGGCGAGCACGACGCGGTCGCTGGCCGGGTCGGCCTCGAGCGCCGCGACGAGCTCCTCGCCGACCTCCAGGACGTCGGAGAGCAGGCGCCGTTCCTCCGGGCCCTCGTCCTCGAGCCGCTCGAGCGAGGCGAGCACGTTCTCCTCCAGCTTCTGCCCGAGTCCCTTCACCCCCCGCAGCTTCTCGCCCTCCGCCGCCTCGCGCAGGTCCTCGAGCGAGGCGATCCCGAGCTCGTCGTACAACTTCCGGGCGGTCTTGGCGCCGAGCCCGGGTATCCGGGTGACCTCGACGAGCCTCGCGGGGAACTTCGCCTTCAGCTTCTCGGCGGCCGGGATCTCGCCGTCGTCGACGAGCGCCACGATCTTGGTCTGCAGCGTGTCGCCGACTCCGGGCAGCTCGGTCGCCCGGCCGTCCCGCGCCATCTCCTCGACTGAGTGCGGGCAGTCGCGGACCACCCGGGACGCCTCCTTGTAGGCCAGGACCCGGTAGCGATTGGCCCCGTCCAGCTCGTAGAGGGCGGCGAGCTCGCCGAGGGCGTCTGCGATCTCGGCGTTGCGCATCGCATCACTCTAAGCACCCGGCGCCCAGATCACTGATCTAGCATCGGCGGCTTCCCCATGACCGCTCCGCCCCGTATCCACGTCGTCGTGCCGACCTACGACGAGGCCGACAACATCGCGCCGTTGACGGAGGCGCTGCTGGACGAGCTGCCGGAGGGGTCCCGGGTCACGATCGTCGACGACTCATCCCCGGACGGGACCGGCGAGATCGCCGACCGGCTCGCCGGCGAGCACCCGGGAGTCGACGTGCTGCACCGGCCGGGGAAGCAGGGTCTCGGGCCGGCCTACGTCGCCGGCTTCCGGCACGTGCTCGCCGGCGATGCGGAGCTCGTGGTCCAGATGGATGCCGACTTCTCGCACGATCCCGCGGATGTTCCACGCCTGGTCGCGGCGGCGAGGCGCGCCGACCTCGTGCTCGGCTCCAGGTACGTGGCCGGCGGCCGGGTCGGCGAGTGGGGGGCCGGGCGGTTGCGGATCTCGCGCTGGGGGAGCGCCTACGCCCGCGCCTGGCTCGGGCTCGGAATCCGCGACCTGACCGGCGGCTTCAAGTGCCTTCGGCGCGAGCTGCTGGAGTCGCTCGAGCTCGAGACCATGGGAGCGCTGGGCTACGCCTTCCAGGTGGAGACCACCTACCGCGCCGTGCGCGCGGGCTTCACCGTGATCGAGGTCCCGATCTACTTCCACGACCGGCGCGTCGGGGAGTCGAAGATGAGCAAGGCGATCGTCGCGGAGGCCGCCTGGCGGGTGCCCCTGATGCGCTGTCGGCGCCGCTGATCCCGCGCCTCCGGCAGGCCGGCGCCCCGCGGGTTTGCGCCCCTCACTTCATTTTGTATAGTGTGGATGGCGACCGAGCCGGAACCCACGCCCCAGCCGGCCGGTCTGAGCAGTCGGATATAAAAAGGCGAAACCGAACGAGGAGATAACAGTGGCGAACCTGACCCAGGTCACCGACGACAACTTTCAGGCCGAAGTACTCGAATCGACCGAGCCCGTGCTGGTCGACTTCTGGGCCCCTTGGTGCGGGCCCTGCCGCGTCGTCCACCCGATCCTCGAGGAGATGGACGCCGAGCGCGACGACTTCAAGGTGCTCAGCCTCAACGTCGACGACAACCAGAACACCGCCGGCGCCTACGAGGTGCTCTCGATCCCGACGATGATCCTGTTCAAGGGCGGTCAGCCGGTCGAGCGGATCGTCGGCGCCAAGCGCAAGAAGGAGCTCGAGGCGCTCCTCGAGCCCTCGCTCACGTAGCGCCGTCCCCTCCGTTCTGGGTCCTGCCACGAGCGCCAGATCGCGACGATTCGCCCCTCATCAGCTTCGTCATGCGACCCGCGTCTGCGCCTACCCGGCGGGAGCAACCGCGGCTCGGACCAGGCGCAAGCCCGCTGCCACTCGGGCCCTGATCCGCTCATGCGTCCGTCCGTCAAGGAAGTCACCGGCGACTTGCTCGTCGGCAGCTGAGAGCGCCGCGTCTACGCGATCGCACAGATCGCCGGCCCTGCGACGGAGGGCGGTAGGACGCATCCCGAGGTCCGCGGCCAGGCGCTCCACGTGCCGCTGGCGAAAGTAGTCGGGGCGGTTCTCCCCCCCGAGCCCCATGGCCAGCTTGCGGGGCAGGCCCGGATAGATGGAGGTGGACAGCAGGTCATATAGCGGTGCCAGCCGCGGGGCGCTGTCGCCCTCGAGAATCAGCGAGTAGTTCTTGGAATGCGCGTCATGGTTCCCGATGATGAGATTGAAGAGAAGGGCATCCGCGAAAGCGAGTCTGTCCTTCGCCGGAACCGCCGAGTGCCGCTCAAGCAGACCGATGCAGTCGGCGACGCCTGGCCCACCCTCTGCCTCGTACTTGAACTCTGGGGCGACACCCAGCGCTTGGCAGAGGTCTTCCTGGTGGATGCGGCGGACCGGGTCTTCTGGCGTCCGGTCGTACCTCGTCACCTGTAGGTAGGGGATCGCCCCTTCCGGCGGCTCGGCGACGTAGGCGGTCGGGCTCGCAATGCGAGCCCCAGCCTCGGCTGCATCGAGTTCGCCGGCCCTGGCAAGTGCGAGGCAGTAGCTCTCGTTCGCCACCGTGTCTGCGTACCCAGCAATCGGCAACTTGACGATGTGTGTGCTGGGAGGATCGCCGGCGGTTATTCCGATCCGCCCACCTCCGAACATCACCGGCAGCTTCTCTTGCGCCCCGGCGAGGGAGAGGCGTAGGCCTTCTCCGTCCAAGCCGACGGCCATAGCGTGCTCCGGGGACTCCGCCAGAAGCTCGTAGAGCTTTGGACTGTCGAGCCACCGCGGACCGCCGGGTGTGGGTCGCTCTGCCTCAGGCGGCGCAAGGGAGACCGCACCGGCGCACTCTCCCCCGATGGCGTTCAGAACTGAGAACGCGTTTGAAGCCGACACTCCAAAGGCCCTGGCGACACCGCGAAGAAAGCCGCCTTCCGGCAGCAACCCGGAGAAGTACCCCCGGCACTCGTCGTCGTCAAAGGGCTCGGGACGCACCGGCAATGACAGCGAAAGGGGTGGCTGTTGGCCGGCTTCGACATGCGGCAGGTAGGAGAAGCGCAACCGGCCTTGATCGGTGCGCTCCAGTCTCCCGACTCGCTTCTCGTGGAGATGGACGTCCAGGCGGCTCATCGCGAGCCGAGCTCGAGCCTGAGTCCAAGCTCGGCAAGCAGTTTGAGAACGCTCTCAAGACGCGCGTTGGCCTTTCCGCGCTCGACCTCCGACACGAGGCGCAGCGAGGTTCCCGCGGCATCGGCCAGCTCCCCCTGCGTGAGCCCCACAGCCTTTCGCCGAGCCCTAATTGCTTGGCCGAGCTCGGCCGGCGTGGTGAGCGGTGTGGATTGGATAGCCATTTTCCCGCTCAGGATAATACTGGCCAATCCGCGTACTGTTCAGTATGAATTAGCCCGATCGGGGCAATTCCATCGCCAGCCCTACCGAACGGGCTCATCTTTTCCCGCTCGGGATAGTGCGGCTTGCCGGCTACAGGATCTGCGCTTCGACGAAGCCGGCGACCAGCACCGCTGAGCCGCCGACCTCGGCGACGATCAGCAGCACCATGAAGATCGCGTCCGCGGGCCCCCCGTCGCGGATCTGGTTCTCGGTGTCGCGGCGCAATCCGTGCCATACGTAGGTGGCGATCGCCGCAACGAAGAAGAGGATCGCCGCGAAGGCTGCCGTGGCATTGACGGCCTCGCTCCAGCCCGAGAGCTCCACGAACACGGCCAGCAACAGGGTCGCGAAGCTGTAGAGCAGCGCCGCGCGGTGAGCGACGTCGACGTAGGGGTGGGCGAGACCCTCCGGCGAGCCGACCATCTGCCGCCACTTCCAGATTCCCAGCAGCAGCGCCCAGATGAAGATCAGCCCCGCGGCGAGCAGTACCGCCTTCGTGTCCGCTCCGAGCTCGGGTTGCATGTCCGCGATCGTAGTGGCCCCGACCGCATCAGGCCTCTGTCACCCGGGCACGTTCTCCTGGGCTGTCAGCTGCG